>CAYTXE010000057.1:2243-14493 GCA_964441045.1 uncultured Candidatus Brevefilum sp. | reverse complement strand
TAGAGCAACTGCTTGCGGAGTAGTAGGTTGCGCGTTCGAGTCGCGCCGAGGGTATAGGAACCGCCCAGGATTTATCCTGAGCGGTTTTTTTATGATCCGGTTTGATGCTAGGGGGAAACTGACCGATTTACTGGATTATTAACACGATTCCTAATTACTTTTTTCGCAAAAAGTGTTCGAGTCGCAAGTGGTGTTTTCTCCTTAGCAGATGAAACCAAAACATATATCAATTTACTGATGGTTATGATCAATTGACCATTTAGCAGGCTTTACGCTCATTGCCTGGCTGCTTAAGTGACCTTGGTTAACGATATAAGCAACTCCACCACAATTGATGGGATTCTCCTCATCTTCAACTTGAAATTGAAGTTGATCATCAACCCAAGCCTGGATTCGGTTCTGGAATATTATCATTCGTAATTGATACGTGTTATTGACACTCCACTCGAACTCCTTCTCTGCTAAAATCCTATCTCCATCTAAGGCTTTCAACAAACGGATCTTATTTCCCTTGACGAGTTGAAAAGCGTAGAAGCGCTGCATGCCCTGCACATGAGCGGCAATGCCGCCTGCATGCATTAGCCATGGCGTAATATCTGCCTCAACCTCATAATTCTTCCATTCACGTGTTCCTTGAATGATCAGCCCACACCCCTTATTTTGAATGAGCCGATAAGGTTCGGGCCAACACTGATCCCAAATATCCATACCATTAACCCAGGCATATCGCCAAATTAGCGGTGGATTTTGGAAGTTCTCCGAACCCAGGGGTCTAGAAAGAATAATTTCTGGTTCACCAGTCCAGGTCAGAAAATCTAAAAATACTGTTCCAGAGTCCCCTTCAAATTCCAAGCCTATTTCAGCGATAGGCTGCCCAAACGTATCCGGGATTACCCATTTAATTTCCGTGTATTCTCCAGCCTCGATTTGTATCTTTGTTCCATTTTTCTTCTCAAGCACATCTTGATTATTATAGACATTGATAAAAAGCCTGATTGAAATCTCTTGATCTACAGTAACACCTGCCAATACCGTTTGCCCTGAATACAGAGTTGGAGAAGCTAGCAATTCATAGCCCTCCATACGAAATTCATCTGGAAGAATGAACGTTGGGGTTAAGACGCTTCCTCTTTTGATAAAACAAATTGCTAAACTCCGTTTTCCTTTTTTGCTATTCCCCAAAAGATTTTGTAGTGTCGTGGTTTCTTCAATTGCATGATAACCTTGCACACTTCCGGGGAGTTCAAAATTGAATCGAGCATTATCTTTAGGAGCAATCGGTTCTTTCCCTACTAATACTCGCCCCATGTTTACAATATGATACGTCTCAATAACAGCATCAGTAATGGACCTCCCCGAGTCAGCTGAGGGTAAATACAGCCGATCCGCCAATGGGCTTCTCCAGTCTTTACCGTTTTCAAATGCAGCAAGACCATTTCTTATGCCTAATAAGCAGCCGAGATTCCCTGAATTGCAATCTGTATCCCAACCAGCTGTATTGACGACCAACATAGATTTATTAAAATTCCCCTCTCCATAGAGTAAGCCGAGGATGATTAATCCATGATTGGGGACAATATGGCAATTTCCACCATAGTTTTCATAGTTATAAACGCCCGCTAATTTTTCCCTCCCATTATGCCAATCAAATCCTGATGCATGCCATTCACGAATATCGGCGATCATTCTATAGATTACAGTATCTTTTGGAATAAACGAAATGCCTATGTCAAGCAGTTTGTTAATATCTTGCTCTACAAAAGCCTGGGCCTCCATCGCTGCCAGAACTTGGGAAGCAAAGATAGCCTCTCCATCGTGGCTGACGCTGGCTGCTTTTCCTGCTAATTTAACAGCTAGCTCAGGATTTCCGGGTGCAACCAGTGCCCAACCATCAATGAAGATTTGCGCGCCAATTTGTTCTGCAATAACCTTTCCATTCAACGCTACTGCCCCAGATGCGGGTGGTTTTGTCCCATTTTTCAAACGGATGTAGGCAGTGTGCTCGGTTGAGTTTCCAAATCCCCCCCACCAAAGAATGGTACGATTTTCTATGATATAGTTCAACCAACATTTCCCAATATGGACAGCAGTGATATCTTGTCTCCCTCTATAATCCTCAAGAGCACGTAGAAAAGTGAAAGTACCGGTTATGTCATCGTCTGTAACGACTAGTGGGGGATTTGAGGAAAGGCGATCGTTGACATAGTAATCAATTTCTCCAAGCTCATCCATTATTCTGTCATAGGTCCATCCTTCAAATGGCCTACCCAGATAAACACCTATGACCTTTCCAAGGATACCGGAATAGACACGTTCAGTGTAATCTTCTGGAAATTTCTTCATAAGGGGCTCCAAAACTATGCGGCAGGAGATACCTGGAATTGGACAATCTCCCCTGCATTCTGAGGTAATTTACTCCCTACTGCTATCAATACTAATATTGCTACCCTATGTATGGCATGGCTAAAGTGTCAGCTCTGTTTTTCTTGGAATGGCAGTGGATTTTCGAGTAATCAAATGTACCGGCAGAATACATCTGCGTGAATTAACCGGGCGGTTGTCAATCAGGTCAAACAAAATTTTCGCAGCTCGCTGGCCCTCATCAAGTGATGGTATCCTGATGGTGGTCAAAGGGATAGCCTGAAGTTGGGCATCATTAATGTCATCGTAACCAACGACAGAAATTTCTTCAGGGATTTTGATTCCTTGTTCATTCAGCCATTTAATTGCACCAATGGCCATCATATCATTAAAGGCTGCTATGGCAGTAATCTCCGGATGAGTTTTTATCAGGGTAGCAACAGCTTCATACCCGCTGTCATCGGTATAGTCTCCTGGTACGATTGGAGTGCTTGAGGGATCAAAGCCGGAGGTGAACATTGCGCGCTCATGCCCCTCCCAACGCTTGGCGGTGGCAGGGTCATCTGTCGGCCCGCTTATGATCCCCAATCTTTTGTGACCAAGGGCAAGTAAATGCTGAGTCTGTGTGAATCCTCCATGTTCATCATCACTTCTGATTGAAGGAATATCCGGATGTTCACTATATCCCAACACAACTACAGGGTACCCTTTATCGGCCAGAAGTTTGGCTGTTTTCCCCCTATCTTTCATCGAGAGTCTAATAATAACACCATCCGCTAGCTGGCGGTTTAATAAACGGCTCTCGATCTTGCCATCATTTGTATAGTGAATGGTCGATAATAGCAAGCTGAAATTTTGTACCTTGAGTGCCTGGTCAATCCCGTGTATGATGCGCAGCAGGTGAGGGTCACCTTCATATAATAGGAATTCATTATACGGTGATATCGCTAAAGCCATGATTTGGGTTTTTGGGTTTGCACGTGAAGTGGCTGCCATACTGGGGCGATAATTGAGTTCCTCAATTACCTCTAATACTCGCTGACGTGTCTTTGCAGACACGTCGGGTTTATTATTTATAACCCTGGAAACGGTCTGATATGAGATTCCGGCTCTTTTAGCTACATCTTTAATCGTTATTCTTTTGACCATAATCTATGCGCTCATGTTTCCCGATAATTTTCACATCATAATATACTTATTTTACTGTTAAAATATGTTTATTACAAAGTACATTTCTTGCTTGACATTGATATTAAATCATTATATACTATTATTACCGTGAATATTCACGGAACTATGTGTGGTGATTCTGTCGGTCACTTTCATAGTATTGTAACCCCTAATTCCTATATGGAGGATTAAAATGCACAAGAAGAAGTTCAGATTAATTGGCTTGCTCGGTTGTCTCCTTTTGGTGATGCTCGTGCTTGCTGCCTGTGGTTCCGGAAAAAATGAACCTGCCGACAATGATACAAATGATGGCACTGCAGACGATGGCGGTGACACTGCTCCGGAAGCTGCTGAAGATGTAACCATTACCTGGTTACGCCTGGCAGAATGGAATGCTGCCGATCCCAATATCATTGAAGTATTTGAGGAAGAACATCCTGGCATTAAGGTTGAAGTAGAAGAGATACCATTTAGTGAACTGGTTTCACAGATCAACCTTCGTTTTGGGGCTGACGATGATTCAATTGATGTGATTTCAGCAGATGTACCTCTGGTTTCATCGTATGGTTACAAAGGTTGGCTGCTTCCACTCGATGATGTTTTTACCGAAGATGAACTGGCTGATTGGCTTCCCGCTGCACTCGATGCAGGGACCTATGAAGGACAGCTTTTGGCAGCACCAGTAAGCACATCAACCCAGCTCTTATACTATAATGCTGATGCATTCGAGGTTGCGGGAGTAACACCTCCTGGACAAAATGAGCGCTGGACCTGGTCTCAAGTGATGGATGCAGCTCAGCAACTCCAGGTAGTTGGTGATGATGATACTATTGAGATGTGGGGCTTCCAATGGGAGCAGACCACAGCTGCTTATCAGCTCCTGCCCCTGATTGGGTCTCTTGGTGGAGATTACATTGGGGAGGGTGGTCTGGTAGTAGATGGTGTTATCAATTCGGATCCCTGGGTTCAGGCTGCGACATTCTACTATGATGTCTTCAACACTTATAAGGTTGCACCGCAAGGTGATGCGGTTAATGGGCCAGATCTGTTTGTAAATGGGAACTTGGCAATGCTTATCGCTGGTCCGTGGCAGATTTCAACTTTTGCAGAGAATGCAGAATTCGACTGGAATGTTTCAAGGCATCCGTATTTTGAGGGCGGGGATGTTGCTACCTCGACCGGTAGTTGGCACCTTGGTGTAAACTCTCTATCCAAACACCCGGAAGAAGCTAAAGCTTTTGTACGATGGCTCTCAACGGGAGAAGGTGCGGAGATGTGGTGGCGCGATGGTAGCCATGACTTCCCGGCACAGCAATCTGTACTGGCTATGTTTGCAACCAGTGAGGAATTCAACGACTCACCGATGTCCTTCAATCGGATTGCCGCTGATGAAGCAACTCAAGGTCCAATTCCTCGGCCTGTGACTGTGGGGTATCTGGAATACGACCAGATCTTCCGTGACACATTCCAGGATATACGGATTGGCACCGATCCAGCAGAAGCACTTGATACAATGGTTGATCGCCTTATCAGTGAATTAGCCAAATACGAGTAAATCCAATCATTCACTCGCAGGGAGGGAATAACTCCCTCCCTGCATAATATTCAACTTATCTATTTTAGTCTAGAATGTGAATATGAAAACAAAGAAATTTTCACCGGTTCCCTATCTTTTTCTGGCACCAGCAATTATTTTACTCGTTATTTTTAATCTTTTTCCAGCGGTGGCAACTTTCCAGCAAAGCTTGTTTGCAGAATCCGCCAGGCGGGGTGCGGATCCGATTTTTGTGGGTTTTGATAACTTCTCACGGATTTTCCAGGATCCCGTGTTCTGGAAATCGGTCAAAGTGACTCTGTTATTCAGCCTTATAACCAATCCATTACAGACTGCCTTAGCTCTTGGTCTTGCGTTGATCGCTACCCAAAAAGTGAAGGGAATCGGAATTTTTAGAAGCATCTATCTTCTCCCGGTGGCAGTTTCAATTAATGTAGTTGTGGTTGTGTGGGGGCTGATGGTTGATACAAATGCTGGTCTGATCAATGGTATGCTGAATCAGATTGGCTTGGCCGAGCAGGCATTTCTCACATCTCCCAACAAAGCATTGTATACAATCATTATGATAATTTCATGGAAAGGTGTCCCATATTGGGCTTTGTTCTTCATTGCAGCTTTGCAGGGAATTCCAATCTCAGCCATTGAGGCAGCCCTCATTGATGGCGCCAATAAATGGCAGATGCTCACCAAGATTACGATTCCGATTCTTCGGCCAATTATTTTATTTGTGCTTGTTGCAGACACAATAATCAACTTTACTCTTTTCGTTCCGATTCAGTTATTAACCCAAGGTGGTCCCCAACTATCTTCTAATCTTGTCATGTATGAGACTTACAGACGGGGCTTTATTTATGGAGATCTGGGATCTTCTTCGGTGATGCTTGCCATAATGTTCATTGTCATCCTGATTGTCATCGGGATACAAAGCCTGCTATTGCGGGAAAGAAATTAACCAAAAGGGATTATTCAATGACATCTAAAGATCTGTCTAAGAAAATTAATACAAAAAGAAAGGGCGGTAAAAAATTTAGCAAGCTGCTGTATAGCTCAGCACGGTATATAATGCTGATTTTAATCACAATCCTTGTTTTAATTCCTTTGCTCTGGGGCATAGCGGCTTCTTTTTCCCCACTAGAAAAGACCTATGAATATGCCTATCCGTTCTCGTGGAAGGCCTTTTTTCCGGTGGATTTCACCCTTGAGGCATACCAGGCAATTTTTGAGAACGGTTTTGGGAACTCGCTGTTAAACACTTTTTTTCTGGGCATAACCACAGTAGTGGTCGGGGGACTGATCTGTACCACTGCTGGCTTTGCCTTTGCCAAGTTTGATTTTCTAGGGAAGAAACTTTTATTCTTTATCGTCCTACTGACCTTCACTATCCCTGGTGACTTGACCGTTATCCCAAGGTTCATCATGATAAAGGATTGGGGTTGGATAAATACCTGGCAAGCATTGATTGTGCCACTACTCGCTAATAGTTTTATCGTTTTTATGTCATCCCGATTCTTCAAGGGATTTCCTCAGGAGATAGTGGATGCTGCCAGGGTTGATGGGGCATCCTGGCTGCGAGTTTATTTTTCTGTGGTGCTTCCCGTTTCAAAACCGCTCTTGATCAGTTTAGGACTTATTCTATTCCTGAGTCAGTGGGATTCATATTTTTGGCCGCTGCTTGTAGCACCAGATCAGCAATTTCGGGTCGTTCAGCTAGCAGTTACTGAGTCGGTTCAGGAGTATCAAACAATTTGGAATGAGTTGTTGGCAGGTTCAATGCTGGCAGCAATTATTCCCATCCTGCTTTTACTGCCATTCCAACGGTATTTTATTAATGCCGTTGTTGGTGCAGTGAAAGAGTAGCAATTTTTAGCCTGAGATTGTCATTTAGGATTAGTGGTTGCATTGAAATTATTAATAATCGGGTACGGAAACATTAAAATATCATTCGTTTCTGTTGGACCCAAACAAACAATTATGTGGAGATAAAAATGTCTTTTCCAACAATTCCAGATTCGATTAGATTAGCAAGACTTCTACCGCCTAAGGAAAAGGTTCGAGTAGTGATTGATACGGATACATATAACGAAATTGACGACCAATTTGCAGTTGTTCATGCACTTCTTTCTCCTGAGAAACTTTCAGTGGAAGGATTATATGCCGCTCCTTTCTACAACCTCAGGTCCGATAGCCCTGGGCAGGGTATGAATATGAGCTATGATGAGATTCTCCGCTTGTTGGAGCGGTTGGATATTGATTCGGGTGGTCTTGCTCACCGAGGGTCTGAGGGATTTTTAGTTGATTATGATCATCCGGATAAAAGCGATGCAGTGAACGACTTGATCGAACGAGCAATGGGCTCAGACACCCCCCTTTATATTGTAGCACTAGGTGCATTGACTAATATCGCTTCTGCTATTTTGATTGAACCTAGGATTATTGAAAAGATTGTTCTTGTTTGGCTTGGCGGAAATGCACTTCATTGGCCTGATACCGTTGAATTCAATTTGGCAGGAGATGTGGCTGCATCGAGACTAATTTTGGATTGTGGAGTTCCTCTTGTGTTAATACCATGCAAAGGAGTAACAACCCATCTGCTTTCAACTGTTTCTGAAATTGAATTGTATGTGCAAGGCAAAGGGGCAATCGGCGATTATCTCGCAGAAACATTTAAAGGCTACAATAAGGATCATTTTGGGTGGTCAAAAGAAATTTGGGATGTGGTGACGATCGCCTATTTGCTGAATTCAGATTGGGTTCCTACCAATATTGTCTCCAGTCCAATCCTCACTCAACGCACCTCTGCCGATGTTCATAACCTAGATCCTATGGCATGGGTAAATCATCCGCTTACTTGGAGTTTTGACAACTCGCGGCATCAGATTCGTTATGCTTATTATGTTAAGCGAGATCCAATATTTAGAGATTTATTTACCAAACTGGATCTATGGTCAAAAGGAGAAATCAAATTATAGGCTTTTTGAAGAGGTGGCTCAACTGATGAATAAAATCCTGGTCGCTGGCAGCATTAACATGGATATTGTCGCCAGAATGGTGCATCTTCCACGAACTGGCGAGACAGTCTTCGGTGATGAGCTACACTACATTCCTGGCGGCAAAGGAAGCAATCAAGCAGTTGCAGCTTCTCGATTGGGAGAGAATGTTTACCTAATCGGAAAATTGGGTCAGGATGTTTTTGGGAAATCGCTGACTGCCTTTTTGGAAGAAGAGCAACTCAATCTTGACTATCTATTCTTTTCCGAAACTTACCCGACAGGAGTGGCATTAATCAATGTAGATCAACAATCAGAAAATTCGATAACGGTAATCAGCGGAAGCAACTTTCAGCTTTCTGAGCAAGATGTTGGGCATATTGAAATTGATAAAGGCGATGTCGTGGTCAGTGTATTTGAGATACCACAGCCCACTATCCTGCATCTATTCAAAAAGGCCAAACGGGCAAATGCCAAAACAATTCTTAACCCTGCTCCTGCCAGTCCATTTATTAATGAGTTACTTGAAGCTGTGGATTATTTGATTATCAATGAAACTGAATTAGCTTTCTTTTCTGATCAAGACAAGGTAAACACAGATATCGAATCAATTACGCAATGTGCATCTGAACTCTGTAAGAAATCAGATCGAACCATCATCGTCACACTTGGCCCAAAAGGCGTAATTTGTGTCTCTGCCAATGAGATAATCAAAGTTGCTGGGAATCGGGTTGATGCCATTGATACGACAGGGGCAGGAGACTGCTTTACCGGCGCATTTGCAGTTGCCATTTCGGAGCAGATACCGATTGTTAAAGCACTTGAATTCGCGAATACAGCCGCATCGCTGAGTGTTCAAAAGCTAGGGGCCTCAACCTCAATGCCGTACCGACAACAGGTTGAAGATGCCCTTTAGATCATGATAAACATGAATACAAATCTTTACTCAAAAGGGAAACCAGGTTCGCTATGAATTATTTTCGAAATTCATATCAAAATCTACTTGCTGTGGTTTTCCTGTTATCCTTAATTTTTACAGCCTGCTCCAAAAATTCCCAGACCTCGCCGGAAAATCAACACGCTCTAGCAAAAGTGATTTATGAAACAGATTTCACATTTGATGTGGATGATGTCGGCGCTTTGGCAATTTTACATGCCCTAGCAGATAATAGAGAAGCAGAAATTCTGGCAATATCATACAACGAGGTTCAAAGCAGGGCTGCAGATGCAATAGATGCCATTAACACCTGGTATGGGCGTGGGAATATTCCCATAGGCATATACGATAAACCCCTTGCAGAACCTGACTACTTCCATTCCTTTTATATTGATGATTTAGCTGGGATGCAAAATGATATTACTGATAATTTGGTTGATTCATCATTAAATGTTTACAAACAAGTTTTATCCGAACAGCCGGATAATTCCGTTATTATTATCAGCGTTGGATTTTTAAATAATCTTTATGATCTTCTTACTGAAGAACCTGATCTTGTTACTCAGAAGGTGGAAAAATTGGTTTTAATGGGGGGGGTGTATTATGACGAGTTCAATTTTGTCCGCCATAATCTGGCAGATCAAACTCAGTATGTATTGGAAAACTGGCCGACCCCCATCGTTGTTAGTCAAGAGGGCGTCTATATAAAAACGGGGAAAGGTTTGAAAGATACTCCAGAGGACAATCCGGTGAGGCAGGCATATTACGCATGGTTTGATAATTCCTTCCAGGACCGTTCAAGCTGGGATCAAGTAGCAGTGTTGTACGGTGTTCGAGGTAGTAGTAATTATTTTGAAGAAGTAGATACTGGAAATGGGCAGTTATCCAATGGTTACCAATGGAAAATGGAGCCCGGTCACAGAATGTACCTGGTTCATACGCTATCTACAACTGAGATGGCAAAGATTATTGAAACCCTGATGATCCAACCTCCCGCACAACCATAAACTATTGGCAACAATTGAAGTGACATATTTGTACCTGAAAGGAAAACTTTGAAAATTGGTGTGGTTGGTGGAACAGGCAACATCAGTACCAGTTTTGTGAAATTGTTGGTCGAGCAGGGGCATGATGTCACCTGCTTCAATCGTGGCAACCGAGGTGAGGTCCCTGAAGGTGCAAAGGTGATTATGGGTGACCGTGGTAACAGGGAAGATTTTGAACAAAAGATGCAACATGAAAGGTTTGATGCCGCGATTGATATGATCTGCTTTTCAGCTGATGATGCCCAAAGCGACCTGCGGGCGTTTCAAGATGTCTCGCATTTTGTTCAATGTTCAACTGTGATGACCTATGGTCTAGAAATGGATTGGCTTCCAGCGACCGAGGATCATCCTTTGAGGGCCGTTGATCCGTATGGACGCGGCAAAATAGAAGCAGATGCCGTGTTTATGGAGGCTTACTACGGTGAGAAATTTCCGGTGACAATCATTAAACCCAGTACAACGGTAGGCCCGCAAAATGGCCCTATACGGCAGCTTGGCACTGATTTTAGTTGGGTTGACCGGATCCGCAAAGGTTTGCCAATCCTGTTGTTGGGGAATGGGAATCAAGCGCTTCAGATCTTGGATGTTGACGATGCTGCGCTATGCTTTGCCAATGTGCTAGGAAGGGAGCACTGCATTGGACAGACATACAATTTAGTCAAACGCGGTTACACTACTTGGAAGAAGTATCATCAGACCGCGATGAAGGTTTTGGGAAGAGAAGTGGATATCGTTGGCATTACCCTTGATGACCTCAAAAACTTGAACAACTTTGTCGTGCCTGGCTATGTCGATTGGGTAGACTCGTTTGCGTATAACGCCTACTTCAGTTCTGAGAAAATCATGCGTGACGTACCTGAATTTGAGCCCAAAATCCCCCTTGAAGTTACTCTGGAACGCATCATTGAGAGCGCAGACCGGGATGGCCGTATTCCCTCGGCTCCTCCAAACAATTGGGAGGATCAGATCATTAATACATTGCGCAAAGTGCGATCAATATCCATAAAAATTTAGGAGCAGAAGAAAAAGAGAATAGTTATGCGAAAAGAGATCAAATGGGGCATCATCGGGTGTGGTGGGATTGCCAATAAATTTGCAGAGAGCACAATTGCTGTTGATGGGGCGAGGGTGATTGCAGCAGCCTCCAGAACCCCGGGCAAAGCCGCTGCATTCGCAAAAAAACATCAAATTGAAAAATCTTATTCTGATTATTCTGAATTATTTAAAAATAAGGAGGTTGATGCCGTCTATGTGGCCACAACGCATAACTTCCATTATGAAAATACCCGGCAAGCATTGCAGGCAAATAAACCTGTGCTGTGTGAGAAACCATTCACCGTTAATGCCTCAGAAATGAGAGCTCTAATAGAGCTAGCTGAACGCAAACAACTGTTTATAATGGAAGCCATGTGGACGAGGTTTCTCCCAGCTATAATTCAAGTCCGAAATTGGTTGGCAGAAGATCTGATTGGCCCGATAAAACAAATCCGAGCTACATTTGGTTTTAACTTCCCTTTTGATTCGGAACATCGGTTATTTAATCCTGATCTAGCGGGAGGGGCAGTGCTCGATGCCGGAATTTACCCATTATCATTCGCTAATATGGTGATGAAGCAAATGCCAGTAGAAGTAAAGGCGGTTGGTGAAATCGGAGCAACGGGCGTAGATGAGCAGTCTTCCTACCTTCTGAGATATGAATCGGGATGTCTCGCATTATTAAATTCTGCACTCAATGCCTGGACAGCTTCTAGGGCAGAGGTGATTGGCACCAAAGGTAGGATCATGATCCCGGAAAATTTCCTGAATGCTCAGGAAGCTTGGCTTGAAGTAAAGGGTCATGAATCAATTAAGAAGAAATTTCCGGTTGGGAATAAAATTGGATTCAAATTTGAAGTAAAAGCGGCTTCTGATTCTATTAGGAATGGATTCCTAGAGAACGACATTATGCCACTAGCTGATTCACTTCAACTAATGGAAATAATCGATGAGATCAAAAATCAACTTGGTTTAGTGTATGCCAATGACAAACGGTGGTCGTCCGATTATTAGGTAATGTCAGCGTTCCTTGACGATTCCTATGCTTCAGACTAAGATTTTGAGCAAGTAACGCGATTGAGCTATAATCAAAGGAGGGCATTTCCCCGCAGCTTGCTGCGGGGATAAGGATTTCAAAGATTTTGTATTTACTTTCCCC
>CAYTXE010000057.1:0-2143 GCA_964441045.1 uncultured Candidatus Brevefilum sp. | reverse complement strand
ATGAAAACCCAAGACCAGCCCAGGCCGGGGAGGTAATTGAAGTTCGAGTTGCGGAGGGGTATTCATTGAGGCATGTTGTGGTTGAGGCTCTACTTGCTTACATGAAGGCAGAAGAGAGTAAACTGTCTTCTGTTGTTGTGCAGTTGCAAGATCTAATTTTATCCCTGGATAACAAACCGTTCCTGGCTTCAGATGCTTCGCTCTCCAATTCGTTTTTAGATTCGGTAAGGCAGTTTACAAAGGATGGTGTAAGAATGTATCGAAGGGGGATAGAGTGTATTGTTGGAGAAAGTTTGCCTTTTGGGGATAGTGATCCTGTTTTCTTATGTAATCATATATATTTGATATATAAAAAATGGGCTGTATGAACTGAAAGAGATTACTCAGCTTAGACTTGGCAATGGAACAGGGTGTAAAATAAACCTATAAAGCAACTGATTATTATCATCGGTCGCCTATTGGAGAAATGAACGAATGACAAATACAGATAATCGATTTTTCACCAACGAGCCAAACGCAACATTGATTGATCGCTTCAAGCAATCTTTGAAGGATGTTCAGTTCTTTGATGTGTTAGTGGGCTACTTTCAAACCTCAGGGTTTCATCAGCTATATGAAAGCTTTGAGGAAATTGATAAGATCAGGATTCTTGTAGGGCTGGGATTAGATAAGACTGCATACGAAATTATTGAGGATGCAAGGGGGCAAATAGAATTGGATTTTACTAATCAAGAGACCAGAGAATTATTCTCAAATACTCTCATTGACGAAATTGACAAGACACCAGACACATCTGATGTTGAAATAGGAATTAATAAATTTATTGATTTCCTTGTTACCGGAAAAATTAATATCAAAGCCCATCGGGATCGAAACATTCATGCAAAAGTATATATAAGCCGATTTAAACAGGGAGATAGGGATTTTGGAAGAGTGATTACAGGGTCCAGCAATTTTTCTTATTCTGGTCTTGTTGGGCAAAACGAATTTAATGTGGAACTAAAAGATAGGCCAGATGTAGATTTTGCCTTGAAACAATTTGAACGATTATGGTTAGATGCTATTGATGTTACAGAAGATTACGTTAACACTGTTCAAACTAAAACTTGGGTAAATGACAAGCTGCAACCTTATTTGCTCTATCTAAAAACAATATATGAGTATTTCAAGGAAGATATCAACATTGATCGTGATTTTACAACTGGACTACCAGATGGTTTCCTTGATTTGGACTATCAGAAACAAGCAACCACTTCAGCATTAAAAATTATTGAAGGATATAACGGGGTATTTTTATCCGATGTTGTTGGTTTGGGTAAGACATATATCTCAGCACTTGTAGCAAAACAATTACAGGGTCAAAAATTAGTATTATGCCCCCCACCTCTTAAAGACTACTGGCGGGAAACGTTTAGAGATTTTGATGTTACCAGATTTGATGTAGAGTCAATTGGAAAAATTGACGCTATCTCAAATTGGAATCTTGAAAAATACCAATATATTTTTATTGATGAAGCACATCGGTTCAGGAATCAGGAAACTCAAACCTATGCTCAATTGCGGAAAATCTGTGCAGGGAAAAAAGTTATCCTGGTAACTGCCACGCCTTATAACAATAATATTGATGATATCCTCAGCCAATTATCACTTTTCCAAATTCCGAAGAGAAGCCTAATTCCAGGGGTAACAAATCTTGACCGTTATTTTAGACAACGGAAACGACGTTTGAAAAAGCATGATAGGGGATCTTCTGAGTATCATGAAGAATTGGAAAGGATTTCGTTTGAGATACGGGAAGATATTCTCAAATATGTGATGGTCAGAAGAACGCGAAGTGAAATTGTAAATTTCTTTACTAAGGACATTACAGAGCAAGGGTTAGCGTTCCCGGAAATTAACCAGCCACATGCTTTGACATATCAACTTGGAGATAAGGTTGAATCAGTTTTTGAGGAAACTGTGGAATTATTGAGGGGATTTTCTTACGCGAGGTATACCCCATTTTTATACCTAAAACGGAAGTTGACTCCCCTTGAAGAGCAGCAGCAGAAAAATGTCCGAGCTTTCATGAAGATATTGTTGGTAAAAAGGCTGGAAAGCTCCTTCTATGCGTTTAAGAACACCGTTGATCGGTTTGTAACAT
>CAYTXE010000056.1:0-14770 GCA_964441045.1 uncultured Candidatus Brevefilum sp. | reverse complement strand
TGGCGACAAGCGATGGCGGCACATCTGATAGGACATATGGTGCACCTGACTTGCCTCCAGGCTATGACGGAAATAGTTATCAGCCGGGTGGTGCTTCACGCATTCCGGATGGCTTCGACACTGAGACGGATACAGATTGGGTCCGAAATGGTTATTACTATTTGGATTTGCCAGATCCTGGTGATGCATATAACACCCCGGGTGAACCGAATGCTGTCCAGGGATGCAGCGGTCCCTATACACCCATCTATGAGATCCAGGGCAGCGGGAGCAGTACACCTTATGCTGGAACAGATGTCGTCACAGAAGGGATCGTGGTTGGAGATTTCCAGGAAGGCGGAAAGAACGGTTTCTTCATTCAGGATGCATCTGGAGATGAGGATCTCACCACATCAGATGGAATATTTGTTTATTACACAGGTGAAGATGTGGCTGTGGGTGACCATGTGAGGCTTCAAGGTGAAGCAAAGGAATATTATGACTTAACTCAAATAGGTTGGCCTGATTGGCTCCAAGTGTGTGCTGTCGGTGAGCCTTTACCTGCACCTGGTGTATTGGCTCTCCCAGTAGCAAGTGTGGATGACTATGAAGCATTTGAAGGCATGCGGGTCATCTTCCCGCAGGACCTGGTAATTTCAGAGTATTTCAATTTTGATCGCTATGGAACGATCGTACTCACGTCACAAAGGTACCTGCAGTTCACAGCTTTGTTTGAACCGGATGTGGCAGGATATGCAGCAGCGAATGATGACTATGCGCTGAACAGCATCACGCTTGACGACGGTCGCACCAGCCAAAACCCAGACCCGGCTATCCATCCCAACGGGTTGGAGTTTGATCTTTATAACCTTTTCAGGGGCGGAGACCTGGTAACGAACCTTACCGGCGTAGTGGATTATAGTTACGGTGCTTATGTCATACAGCCCACAGAAGGTGCTGATTACACCCCCACCAATCCCCGCACACCTGCTCCGGATATCATCGAAGGGGATATCAAAGTCGCCAGCTTGAATGTCTATAATTATTTCACAACCCTTGATGAAGGCCCAGATATTTGTGGCCCATCTGGAGACATGGAGTGCCGGGGTGCTGATACTGCAGACGAACTCGAACGCCAACGGGCAAAGATCATCTCAGCCCTGGTCACCATTGATGCAGATATCGTCGGTTTGATGGAAATCGAGAACGACCGGCCAGGTCCAGACCCGGATTATGCTGTGGCTGACCTCGTCGCAGGGTTGAATGATGTTATGGGCCCAGGCACTTATGATTACATCGCAACGGGCCCTATCGGCCTGGATGCCATCAAAGTAGCCTTGATCTATAAACCCGGTAATGTGACACCTGTTGGTGATTTTGCGATTTTGGATTCCACTGTTGACCCAACTTTCATCGACACCAAAAATCGGCCTGTGCTGGCACAAACCTTCATGGATAATATCGTGGGTGATGCCGTTACTATTGCTGTGAACCATCTTAAATCGAAGGGGTCGTCATGTGATGATCTGTTTGACCCGGATATGGGTGATGGACAGGGAAACTGCAACCTGACGAGATCGTCAGCAGCATTTGCTGAAGTGAATTGGCTGGCAAGCGATCCAACCGGGACAGGTGTAGGAAATCACCTGATCATTGGTGACTTGAATGCCTATGACAAAGAAGATCCCATTGATATCATTAAAGCAGGTGCAGATGCAACGCCTGGTACAGGTGATGATTTTGTGGATATGATCCATGAAATTCTTGGTGAGGCTGCCTACAGCTATTTATTCGATGGCAAAATTGGTTATCTTGATTATGCCCTGGCCAATACAACCTTAGCAGAATATGTCGCGGATGTTACCATATGGCATATCAACGCTGATGAAGCAGATTTGATCAACTATGATATGTCCTATAAAAAAGATGCCCAGGATGCGATCTATGCGCCGGATGAATACCGTGCCAGTGACCATGACCCGGTGATCATCACACTGACCTTCAATAAACCCCCAGAAGCAGAGGATGATTATTATGAGATGAAGCAAGATGATACGTTAATCGTACCGGCAGATGGTGTATTGGTAAACGATGGTGATCTCAATGAACATGACGTGATCACGCTTGATGTCGTTGTTGACCCATTACATGGTACTGTTGTGGTGCTTAACCATGATGGTTCGTTTACCTACATTCCTGATCCCCTCTACTTTGGTGAGGATTCTTTTGAATATCTTATGATGGCGAATCCCCCGAGCGAGGTGAGTTCAGTGATATGGCAACTGTGTATATCACGATCGATTCAAAGTATAAATATTTCTTCCCAGTTGGTTATGGCGATTAGGTCAGACCCATAATATAGCTACAGGGCTCTCAAACCAGAGAGCCCTGTTTTTAATTTATAGGGGAATTTTGGATGTGCAAGTCTATCTTTGGTAAAACGCCATACTATTATTTCTCCATCCAAATATTGAACACAAACGTAAATTTAAGGAGTGAGACCTTCAGGCTGATAATTTTGAATTATCATCGAGTTTGAAGCGATATGTTTTTTGATCATCCAATTTAATTCGAGATCAATCGGGCTAAAGCCCTCAATCAAAAAGTTTTGGTGAATTTCTTGTGAGAAATTATTCAGGAATTTTGCCTGTTAAGAAGTCCATAATTTTCCCGGATCGAAAATATCTACGATAGGCATGGCTTTCCTCAAGGGTGTTTTGCAAGATGCTCTTATATATTTCAATGGCTTTGGGATCAAGCTCTTTGTTAATAATGTCCATGATAGCCGTTTCCCCATCGTCATCAACAATCAAACTCCCCATGGCCTCCAACAGCCTTAACCCAACCCGGATCGTCTCTTCCTCTGCAGCACAGGCACCCGCAAGTTCTACCAGTGGAACCTGGCCGGCTTTGTGTTTTTTTGCATACTTCACCAGCCCGATCAATCTTTCCAGCAGTGCCCTGGTCGCGTGAAGATCAGGGCTGATTCCAAACACGATCACAGTTCGGGGATTTGTTTTTTGAAGTACCGCTTGCAGTACGGCTTGCGATGGGGGTGTGGTCCAGATGACCAGGTTTTCTGCTGTGTCTAATGCATGCCTGTGCGATGTTGGAATAGACTCCGGCTCATTCACCTCTGCCCAAATAAGCGTATCCGGGTGATCATGAAGGTGTTGCGTTAAAGTCAATAGAGGGTTGATGGTGTTTCGGTAGTCTACAATCTCATAATGCTGCTGGGTGATCGTACGCTGACCTCGTTCAGAATAGTGGTATTCCACCCACACAGCACTTACCTGGGAAGCCCCTCTATAGTCGCTTTTTGAAAGGGAACAAACCAAATCAAATTGAGCTTCAGGAAGCGGTTCATCACCCCCATTCCACCAGATGAATTTATGCTGGTTCTCACTGGCATCCGAGGCGATCACTTGCCTGTGTTCTCCCTGCCCCCCAACATTGGCCGCAGAGACCAGGTTAAGATCATGGAGCAGGAAATTCAATCTGGGATTACCCTGACCGAAGGGCGCCAATCGATTAATTTGATCGACGAAGTCCATTGTGATCTCATCCAGGGTGATGACATGATCGATCTGTATCTCAGGAATCAACACCTCATCTTTGGTTTGTTCAGACATCACTGAGAGAAAACCTCGTTTGAAGGCAAGGAAATTGGTTGCAGAGAATGAGAGGCCAGCAGCCATTGGATGTCCACCGAATGATCTTAAGAGATCTACCTGTGAGGCGATAGCTTTGGTGATATTGATCCCTTGTACGGACCGCGCAGAACCATGAATGGGATCTTCACCTGTCAGGAGGATCACAGGCTTATGATAGTGTTCAACCAGTCGGCTGGCCACAATTCCGACCACACCGCCTGGCCAATTCGGGTTGTGCAGGACGATCGCAGGTGCATGTCGGTCGTCTGGAGATGCTTCTAGCTGGGATTCTGCAGCCTTTTCAACCTGGCGGGTTTCAAAACGCCGTCTGACATTCATCGCATCAATCTGCACTGCGAGAACACGGGCGCGCCCTGAATCCTCAGTGGTAAGGAATTCAACAATTGGGTTGGCATCACCCAGGCGACCAACTGCGTTCAATCGCGGAGCAATCTGGAAGCCTATGTGGTCTTCAGTCAGGTTGAGGGGGTTTAAATTGGCATTTCTATAAAGGGTCTGCAGCCCGATCCGTTTTGTCGTACGGAGATGGATTAACCCCTTTTGCAGGAGGTACCGGGTATCCCCCTGCTGTTCAGCAACATCCGCCACAATCCCCAGAGCGACCAAATCCAGGTAATGTTCTGGATTGAACCGGATATTCATGTGCCCAAATAGACCCTCGATCAGTTTATAAGCGACCCCCACACCGGGCAGAGTGCGCAGGGGGTGATCCTCTGGCAGTCGCTGAGGGTTCACGACAGCATTAGCGGGGGGCAGCTTCTCTCCTAAGGTGTGATGATCGGTCACGATCACAGGGATACTGGTTTGGTGAGCATATTGGACGTTCTCATGTTCCGATATACCCGTGTCACAGGTGATCAAGAAGTCAATCCCCTTATCAAGATAGGCTTTTAATACATTAAAAGTGATTCCGTGAGATTCTTTTGCTCTGATTGGAATATGGTAGCTAACTTGCCCGCCAAGCTCGCGCAAACCTTGAACAAGAACTGTCGTGGCAGTTTGTCCATCAACATCAAAGTCGCCCCAAACCAGAATGTGTTGATGATTTCGTATAGCATCAGAAAGTAAAGCATAAGCAATCTGGCTGTCGGGGAGTTCATCGGGTGAACAGGGCTTATAAGCGTCTGGGTCAAGAAAAGCTTGTCCGGATTTGATATCCTTAAAACCACGCCGAAAGAGGGTTTCTGCCACAATAGGATGCCCCCCGATGGCAGCACGAAAATCATTTGGAATGGAGATTGATTCTGAAAGGATCCAGCGTTTTTCTTCATGCATCAAAATTTTATCTCAGCAATGTTTTCAAATTCTATATCCGCTTCATTCTGGTCCGGTTCCAGGCCGAAATCATCAAAGGCTTCCAGATCACCAGCCTGTATCCCTCGGTCGCAATGCGATCGGTATACACAATACCGACAATACTTGGTGTCACTGGTTTTTTTAAAATCTTTCTCATCCTTCTCACTGATTTTTTTAATCAGCCCGGAGAAAAACTGTCTATCGCGCTCATAAGCTATTGGATCATAGGGCAGTGAGACAGGTGTTTCTGGGTGGGTTGCAAACCAGTAGTTCATGGTGACCTGAGCAGGTTCAATACGGGTTGTGTTTAGGAGGGAACCGGCTTGTGTGAGGATGAAACGATAGAGCCTCGTTTGAATTTTCTTTTGTAACCACTCCTTACGAGCCTTCTTCCTGGATGTTTTCCAATCAAAGATGATAAATCTATTTTGTCCCTGGAGTAATATCAAGTCATACTTCGCGACAAGTCTGCTGTTGTCCAGGCCTGTACTGATCACTGTTTCTACCCATTGTTTTCCACTCAAACTGGAGGGAATGAAGCTGTAAAAGTTCTCCCACCAAACTGCGATTTCCGGAATTGGGTCAGCTGCCGCAAGGTCTTGAATTCGCGCTTCTGGTACACCCAAAAAGTATTGTTGAACCATCCGGTGGAAGCGTGCTCCTGCTTGCGTATGTTTCTCAAAATCAATGGCAGAATCCACAAGCAGTGCAGGCCACTTTGTCCGCAGCATATACCGTAAATAGAACCGGTAAGGGCAATCCATATAATCCTGGAGATTGCTTTGTGTGAAATCAAAACCGTTGTGAAGATTCATGCTTTATTCTCCAGGTAGTTCAGTAATTCCAAGAATGGCAGGGCTGGAACATTCTTGTTGAGCCCCCTGCCTGTGTTCCATGTGGCGGTCAGCCAATTCCGGGCACGAGTGATTCCTACATAAAACAACCGCAGCCGTTCACGAATGAACTCCTGACGGCCTTCAATGGATGCTTTTCCCGGTTGATACCAATCAATTGGATGATCTTCGATCAATATACTGAGCTGTGATATACACTCTGCTTCCATGTTGAGGTGATCTTTTATGTACCATTTTTCTGGTTGATATTGATCATATTCATATCCGGAAGGGAAGTTGTAGTTGTTTAGTGATGTGAGAAAAACAGCATCCCATTCAAGGCCTTTAGCTTTGTGCATGGTCGCCACAATAACCTGCCCTGGATAGCGATCAGGGTCAAAAGCTGTATCATCCTGGGAAAACCCAAGATATTTTCTTTGATTCTTAGCAATATTTTTCAATTCCTCTGTGAATTCTGGCAAACGCCAATCGGGATGAGCATTGCTGTATTGACGCATCATGGAAGATAATTTGTGTGCCAGTGCCAGCTCTGCAGGGTCTAGAAAAAGGTTTTGGGAGATGGTTAAGAGTAATTGGTCTATCGGAAGAAAGATAGTGTTATGCCAGGACTGCACAACCTCACGAAAAGCGACTAATTCCTCGAAAACTACAGGTTCAAATTGATCTGTTTCCAGTGATTCCAACCAATCACGCTGTATTGTAGGCCAAAGGTAATCTTCAACCCGCTCACATTTACGGATGAGGTCAGAGATAGTTTTGTGAAACGCCCATTTTTCTTGATCTTCTCTTTCACTTCTTCGCCAGACCCTGTAGGCTGCAGAGAGTTTACGGCTGGATTTTGGGTCCGTTAAATAATTCAGGATATTAGCGATAGCACCTGTGGAAAGTCGAGTGGCATTCGTGGATTGGAGTAAACTGTCGACATAGGGAATTTTTCGGCGTTTTAGTCCATCTACAAATTTAAAGCCACGGCTGTTTCGAGGGGAGAGGATCGCAAGGGTTTTATCAGGATGTTCCAGCAGGAAATTCTCAACCTCGTTCAGGACGAAATGGACCTCTTGTTCCGGTGTCATAGCCCTTTCAACAAAGCGGATACAACTCGGGCAATCCGCCGGGTTTGGCTGAGGATCATTGGGTGGGGTGGGCTGGATCAGTGGGGGTGTAAGGGCACTTCTAGCGAAAGATTTGGGGTGGTGATTTTGTGTCCAATTGATCAACTCGTTAGCCAAATCAATGATGCTCAATGTGGAACGACCGCTTTCCGGAAGTGTTCTTCCTTCAACTTCTGGTTGTTTTAGAAAATCCAGCAAGTACCGTGGGCTGGCGGTGGTAAAGCTCTCATAGATCGCCTGGTTTGGATCGCCAACGCGCACCCAGTTGCCATTTTCTCCGGCAAGGAGTGAAAGAATTTCTTGTTGTAGATGACTGGAATCCTGAGCCTCATCCTCCAGGATATACGGCCATCGTTCACGCAGTAAATTGACCAGGGATGGATCTGACCTCAGGCACTTTAATGCCAGGCGGATCAGGTCATCAAAATCGACGCCACCACGATAATTCAATGCCTCTTGATATGATTGGTAAATTCCCGTACCCATTTCAACCAGGGGTAAAGGTATTTGTAATTTTGATTGAATGCTGCGGATGGAGTCTGGCATTAATCGCCGGTCTTTCGCTAGTCGGATGAAAGCTGTAGCCATGGATTCGATCATCAAAGGCAGATTATTCTTGTTTTCAAAGACATTCTTCTTTTGATGATCTTCAACCATCAAGTAAGGTTCGAAAAAATCTTGATGGGCTGCCAACCAATCCTGTGCAGCGTCTTGTTTGATACGTTTTGATTCAACATCATCAATAATCTGGAATTGATTAGTCAACCCAGCCAAATCTGGGCGTTCGTGGACAATGTCATTTGCTAAACCGTGCAGGGTACGAACACGGTAGCCGTATCCAGGCAGCAAATTTTCAACTTGAAGCTGAGAGGATATCCGAGCTGAGAAATTATCCACTGCGGCGTTGACAAGGGTCACTATCAGGATTTCCTGGTCGGGATTGATGACACCTGACTGGATCAACTTTCCAGCCAGGTAGGACAGTGTCCAGGTTTTTCCACTGCCAGGTACAGCACTGATGCCCATTTTTCCATTTTGATAGCCTAAGATCAATTCCTGGCTGGGTCGGAGTTTGTTATATCCCTCAATCATTTTGCACCTGTTGTTGTGCTCTTTGTAGAATGTGTTGGAATATTCGAACAAGCAAACCACGGTTGTCGTAGCCCCTCACGTCCAATTCACTCATGCCAAGGTAAACTTTGTTCCGGCAGCGATTTAATAAGCCAATCGACAAGCGACGCAGGGTTTCCTGAGCTGCATATAACTCTTTTTCAGCATCCCAGACATCACCATATTTCCAGTGTCTGCTGAGAACATAAGGGTGTGTGAGTGGTTGTTCAAGCCGTTGATACCAGCTTGGACTGCCGACATCCAACCAGAATTGGACATCCACTGGATGGTTGCTGATCAGAAAGGTGTAAGCTGGGGACAGGAAAACAGCATCGTTTGATAATTCCTCACTTGTCCGAACATATTGAGCGGCTATAACGCCGTCCTGCACCATCTGGATATATTCTTTTCCAATCGAGAACGTCTCGTTTGGAATCTGATCACCAACTGCCCAGCGGAACTTCTGGATCGACTCAATGAGATTTGCGATGGTATTAGCGCTGTTCAAGTCATTGTGAAATCCAAATCCAGGCTGGCTGAGCACTTCACCGAACATCCTGCTGAGAAAAAAATCCAATGTATTGCTTTCGGAAATATGAGATGTTTTCAACCAGTTCTGCAGTAGATCATATCGAGCACCCACACGGTAAGTTATCCGATCACGGATATCGATTGGAGCTGCATCAAATGGCTGTAGTGGAAAGCCCTCAGTATTTTCGTTGTAAACATAGGCTGTCAGCAGCTGTGCGCGTACCAGGTCCAAGCCATCGATGACCTGCATCAATGCAAAGGCTATGTTGATGCGCTTGGGGAGCATCTTCCAGGCTGAAAAGGCTGTAGATGCCAGGGTGAGCATCGCCTTTGTGGCAGGTTCATCCCTCAGGGCGCGAGAAGGACGATGTGAAAAGTGCGGAATACCAAATTCATCAAGCTGGTTTGCGATCCCAAACCGTAGTACATCTGGCATAAATGGTGCCAATACCACGATCTCACCTGGTGATACACCATCTTTCACCAAGATATTGATTTGGTTTGCGACCCACCTAATCATGTCTGGAAAATATTTATTCGTTTCTTGCGGGATCACCAAACTTGATTGGAGTAAGTGTAAATCAGGTTTATTTTCTTGTGGCTTGCCTTCCAATTGAGCAATTGCATGTCGAACACCGGACTTGATTTGAATAATCCCTGGGGCATTGACCAAATTCATTGTGAATTCAACCACCGTGTCACATTGTCCACTTAGGGAAAATGCGCTCTGCACATCCGCACCCAAGAAATAGCGATACCCTGCCTCATTATCGAAAATAATCAGGGCGGAGTCAAACTCAGGGAGCCATTCTGACAGGATGTCATGTGTAACAGGCGTATCCTCCTCGACATTATCAACGATCAGATGTCGATAAGAACGGGTCAGGTGGTCACGGCACAAAGGCGAAGGCCATAAAAGCCTCAAGAAGATTTCAACTTGTAATGAAAAATCAAGCAGATTGTGTTCCAAACAGAAGACACGAAAACGGTTGGCACAGGCCTGGACATCGTCATAGACATTTATTTGTGCGATGTCACCAATCCAGGCGGTTTTTAGACGGTCACCAATCTCTTGATGAGAAAACCCAACAAGGGCAGACTTGTTGAGGTTATCCAAAATTTGGGAATAAATCCGATTTCGGTTGATGGTCAGATTGTCAAAAAAACCTTCTTCATCCATCAATGGGCGCACTATGTGTGCCATATAGTATTGTGCTGTTTCTAAAGTCAGGAAATGGGGTGGTTGGTTTGGAAGAGATACACCGGTATCTGGACTGATCATAGGCCAGAAGAGATCGATCGTTCTGCGAGCCAGGCTGCCCAGAGTCATCGTATTGATCAAACTATGCACTTGGAAAAGGTCATCTCTCATAAAGGCTTGATAAGGCAGTGAAAGCGCTCGCTGCGGGACAAATACCATGATTTGGTGGGCTGGGATACCTGATTTTAACAACTTCTTCAGCCATTTGACACCAGCCGTTGTTTTACCTGTTCCTGCGAGTCCATGCAAAAATATTTTTGATGTGTGTGGGTTTTCTAATAGACTTTGCTGTTCAGGTGTTAAGCACATGATTGTATTATATTCGATATGCTGAGCTATCAGAGGTGCCTTCTCGGGTATAATTGCGTAACTTTCACATCTCATCCTGGAAAATGAAAGGATTCCTCTGTATGAAAAATGACCTGGCACCCTTTTTCTCACCCACAGGTGTTGCGATAGTTGGCGCTTCAACCAATCCCAGAAAATTGAGTCACGGCATACTTAAGAATATGACCATGTATGGCTATCAAGGCGGGATCTATCCAGTAAACCCAAAGGCGGACCAGATCCTGGGGATTAAAAGCTACACTGATGTCTCAAAGGTTCCCGATCCTGTGGAACTGGCGGTCGTTGTGCTGCCGGCTCGGATGACACCCGAAGTGCTGCATGCCTGCGGTGAACGGGGGATCAAAGCAGTGGTTATTATTTCGGGGGGATTTCGAGAGGTAGGAGGTAGCGGGATAGCACTTGAAGAGGAATGTCGTCAGATAGCCAAACATTATGGGATGCGGTTGATCGGTCCAAATTGTGTCGGAACGCTTGATCTGCATACCGGATTGAATACGACATTTATCGAAGGTGTTCCAGATACTGGGTCAATTGGATTCATCTCACAATCTGGAGCAGTATGTGGTGGCGTGGTTGACTATATCGCAGACAAGCAGATTGGGTTTTCACACTTTGCCAGCCTTGGGAATGAACTGGATGTGGATGAAAGTGATGTGCTTGATTATTTTGGTGATCATCCTGAGGTCAAGGTGATTGCTGCTTATGTTGAGGGAATCCAGGATGGTGAAAAGTTCATTCGTATCGCCAGCCAGATCTCTCGCAAGAAACCGATTGTGATGCTGAAGGCAGGCCAATCAGATGCGGGGGCGAAAGCGGTATCCTCACACACTGGCTCACTTGCAGGTTCGTATTCTGCTTACCAGGCAGCTTTTAAACAAGCTGGGGTCATTGAAGTGCAGACCATACCTGAACTTTTCGACGTTGCCTGGGCATTAAGCTGCCAGAAATTACCAGGAGGAAATCGTGTGGTAATCTTGACAAATGCCGGTGGTCCAGCCGCGCTCGCATCTGATGCCCTGGCAGCCAATCAATTTGAACTGGCAGTCATTTCAGAAGAGAAACAAATTGAACTGGCAGCAAAGCTTAATCCCAGCGCTCAGGTTGCCAATCCCGTGGATATGTTAGGTGGTGCAGAACCAGCAGAGTTCTCCCACTGTCTTTCAACCCTGTTAAACGACGCGGGAGTAGATGTCTTCCTACCAATCTTGGTTCCCCAATCTCTGGTCGATCCAGGTGCGGTTGCGCAGGCAATCGTAGACAATGCCAACAAGACAGATAAAACGGTTTTGGCTTGTATGGTTGGAGATAAGAGCTTGAAGGAAGCTCGGACTGTATTGCATCGGAATCTTGTGCCGATGAGTACATTCCCAGATGTTCCAGGCAATGTTTTGGGTTCTATGCGAGGGTACAAGGGTTGGCTGGCGAAGAAGCCTATGAGAAGTTTCCAATATGCTGAGGTTGATACTGGTAAAGTGGAAAAGTTGCTTTCACAATCCACCATTGACGTTTTTGGTGAAGCTGAGACACGCCCAATCCTTGAGGTTTACGGTTTAGATCTTGCCCCTGGGGCATTAGCAGAAGACGCTGAAAACGCAGTTGAGATTGCTGAGAAGATTGGCTACCCGGTTGTGATCAAGATCGTTTCACCCCAAATATTGCATAAATCCGATATGGGTGGCATTACCTTAAGTTTACAATCTGCGCTGGAGGTTAAGCAAGCAGTTGAAAAAATGCATCTCCGGATCCGGCAAGCTAACCCTCAAGCTGAAATCAAAGGTTATTTGGTGGAGAAAATGGCACCGAAAGGTTTGGAAGTTATTACTGGCATGCGGCGTGATCCAACTTTTGGGCCATTGATGATGTTTGGTTTAGGGGGTGTGACCGTAGAGTTATTTAAGGATGTCGGCTTTGGAGTGGCGCCGCTGACACACTCCCAGGCCAGGGATATGATTGATGGCACCAAAGCAGGTCGGTTGTTGGAGGGATACAGGGGAGGTCCACGATATGATATTGAGGCAGTTGTGGACACCATCGGCCGTCTAAGCCAGATTGCTATAGATCATCCATCTATTTCGGAAATTGAGATCAATCCTTTACTGGTGTTCGAGGAGGGGGAAGGCACACAAGTTTTGGATGCCAGAATGATTCTTTCGGATAAAATGAATTGAGGAAACGTTGGTCTTGTTAATAATTGTCATTGTCGTTGCACTATTAATCTCAATCGTTCTGCCGATTGCGGCTGGTTTTTGGTTAAATAAGAAATTCGGTGTTGCCTGGCGTGTAATCTCATACGGAGCCCTGGGTTATCTAATAGTTCAAACGCTGTTAGTCTTGCTGTTTAATGGGTTTACGACTTTGGTCGAAAAGGGCACCCTGGTTTTCTCTGCTCAAGATTCGAAAATTGTACAGATCGTATTGAGTGTATTTCTTGGAGGTCTTTTAGGTGTCCTTATTCGTTGGATTGGAATGAAGTTTTTAAATGAAAAATTAGACACGCTCGAAGCTGCTTATGGGATCGGAGTAGGGTACGGTGGTGTGGAAAGTATTTTGATGGTTGGGCTCCCTTTACTTTCAACCTTCATTATGATGCTTAACAACATGAATATTGACCCCAGTATGACAAGTTTAGATCCGGCGATCGTTACTCAAATTGAGGAAATTTGGCAGGTATCAGCACTCATCCCCTTAGCAGGATCCCTTGAACGGATTGCTGCTTTTGTTATGCACCTCACCGTGACTATTCTTCTTCTACAGACCTTTTCTCGGAAAAACCTCATTTGGTTAGCAGCTGCTTTTGGACTTGAACTGATAGAGAATGGTCTTATTGTTGGATTAGCTGAGATAGGTTTGCAGCAAGGTTGGTTGATATTGATTTCCTTTAGTATGATGTTGGGAAATATATACATCCTATACCGAGTTGGTGCGTTTAATTTTCACGAAATCCAGCGAGAAGGACCTATAAGACCTACAAAAGAAATAATTAGGGAGAATTGAAGTTTCCACTTCTTTGATTAACAATGGAGTGGATCTTCTGACGAAAAAAAGTCCCTGGCATGATCAGCATAATTCCAGGGATTTTTTGTTGTCATGGATGATCTGGTTTCATCCTTATAGTGTTTATTTTGGTTCCTTATCTCAAGGAGTTGGTACACCAATACCAAAATATGTGAAACCCAGGTTATGAAGAGCCTGACCATCCCAAAGATTTCTGCCATCAAAAATGACATTTCCACGCATGTTTACTTTAATTTCCACAAAATTCAAGGATTTGAACTCGTTCCACTCCGTAGCGAGGAGCAGTGCATCTGCACCTTCTGCAACTTCATAAGGATTTTGCCTCAGATCAAGAGCAGGGATTTCATCCTTGCTTGCTTGCATGGCCTGTGGATCATAAGCCTGCACTTTGGCACCTTTTTCCAGCAGCATGCGGATGATATCGAGAGCGGGGGCATCACGCGTATCATCGGTGTTTGGCTTGAAACTGAGACCGAGAATACCGATCCTTCGCCCTTTCAGATCCCCTAATGCCTTCTCAAGTTTCTGCACAGTACGGCTGCGCTGGTTTTGATTGATGTCCATCACCGCCTGGAGCAGTTGTGGATGTGCACCGCGTGTGTTTGCCATGTGGGTGAGGGCTTTTACATCTTTTGGAAAACAACTTCCCCCCCATCCCAATCCGGCGTCCAGGAATAAGGGACCGATGCGCTTATCCATTCCCATACCGCGCGCAACTTCACGGACATCTGCACCCAGTGACTCACAGATATTGGCCATTTCATTGATGAATGATATGCGGGTTGCCAGGAAAGCGTTGGAGGCATACTTGATCATCTCAGCCGTTCGCAGGTCGGTGATCATAATTGGGGATCGCAGTGGTTCATAGAGCTCAGCGACTTCATTCGCAGCATCAAGATCAGTCGATCCGAGCACAACTCGATCTGGCTGCATGAAATCATTGACTGCTGAGCCTTCTCTTAAGAATTCTGGGTTTGATACGATGCTGAATCCTGGTGCATCGAGTCCGTTCTGATCCTTGATGATTTCCGCAACCCAATCACCAGTACCTACCGGTACGGTGGATTTGTTGACGATTATGATTCTGTGATCGAGGTTTGCAACGATTGAGTCAACAGCTTGTTTGACATATCGCATATCCGCTTCACCATCTTCACTGGAAGGTGTGCCAACAGCAATGAAGGCAAACTCAGCTTCTTTCAATGCGTCAGCGTAACTGGTGGTAAATGACAAACGTTCTGCTTGAACATTTTCTTCTACGATTTGTTTTAGCCCCGGCTCATAAATGGGCATGATGCCTTTGATTAGCTGTTCAATTCTGTGGACATTAATATCCAGACAGATGACCTGATGTCCAATGTCTGCAAAACATGTGCCTGTGACCAATCCGACATATCCTGTTCCGATGACGGAAATTTTTGCCATTTATTCTCCTCCTGAGAGTAAATATCTATTCGACCAATTCATCGTTATCATTATATCAATTATGCATATTAAAAGTAATAAATGTCCGTTAAAATTAAAACAGCCTTCCAGGCTGTTATCAATTCATAATTGAGAGCCAACGGAGGGATTTGAACCCTCGACCTG
>CAYTXE010000055.1:0-14791 GCA_964441045.1 uncultured Candidatus Brevefilum sp. | reverse complement strand
TTGATCAAATATCGTTATATTGCTCAACCATTAGCGGAAATATCTCCTGACTTTCGTCATCCTGCTGATGGAAGATCCATCGCAACGATACTTGATAAAATTGAAGACCACTCGCAAATTGAAAAGATTGGTGAGGTGAAAAATGGAACTGCGGGATAAGACGGCATTAGTGACAGGTGGTGGTGTGCGATTGGGACGTGCATTTGCCCTCGCTTTAGCAAAAGAAGGGGTTCATTTGATCATTCATTTTAACAGTTCAAATGAATCCGCAATTAAAACGCTTCGGGAAGTGCAGACCTACGGGGTCAAAGCGATCACACTTGAAGCTAATTTCGATGATATAAACGCTGTACAAGATCTCTTTCCAAAAACCCTGCAGCAATTCGATGTTGTGGATATCCTAATTAACAATGCTGGGATCTATTTAAGTGGAAGCGGGTTAGAAACGAGCCGCGAAATTTGGGAAAAACAATTCCGTATCAATCTAGAGGCACCATTCTTGTTAACCCAGGCATTTGCTCAGCAGCTTCCAGGAAACAGACCAGGCAGGATATTGAATATAGCTGACGCCCAGATCGTCCAAACTAGATTGGATCATTTCGTATACAGGTTAACAAAATATGCTATGGTGGAAATGACACGCATGTTCGCAAAGGAATTAGCGCCACATATCACTGTTAATGCCATGGGTTTAGGGATCATGCTTCCCCTGGCAGGGAAAGAGGATGTTAGTCTAGAAGCCTACGCCAGGAAGAATGTCCCGATGAACCGCATTGGCAGCCCTGAAATTGCGGCTGAAAACGCTTTGCATCTCATAAAAAGTGATTTCACTACCGGGGCTTTTTTGAGAGTGGATGGGGGGCAATATCTCTAAATCTTAAGCCCTCCCGAAAACTGGTACTGCTGCACCTATGATGACATCAGACATCGAAGATGAGAGGTACAGGATCACCTGAGCAATTTCTTCCGGTTTTACCCACTTGGAAAAATCAGCGGATGGCATTGATTGCCGATTTTCTGGGGTGTCTATTATGGAAGGCAAAACACAATTCACCTGGATATCATGAGGTTTTAATTCAGCAGCCATACTCTCTGTCAATCGGAGTAGTGCACTCTTCGCCGCAGCATAAGCGCCTATTTTCCCACCACCTTGCAGTGAAGATTTGGATCCTATGGAGATGATTTTCCCATGTCCCATTTCCACCATTCCAGGAACAAAAGCAGCTGAAGTATTTAAAAACGACTGCACATTGAGATTCATCATCTTTTGCCAGGTGATGGATGACATTTCATACACCGTTTCTCCATATGCAAATCCGCCTACAGTGTTGACTAAAATCTCAACCTTTCCAACCTGGCTGAGCACCTTTTCTCCTAATGCGATCATAACTTCCCGATCTGTGACATCAACACCTTCGAACAAGTGTAATTCTCCCAATGCCTTTGCTGAAGTAAAAGACCCCTTCAAACGCCCCCGACGGTGATCAAAGGCACACACACACCCGTCTGCCTTAAGAAACTCATTCACAACCGCCCTGCCCAGATTCCCTGCAGCGCCGGTAACAACAATTACTTTATCTTTAAAGTCAAACATGATTTTCCTTTCCTAAGTGTAGTTAACTGAAACAATCCATGTCTTCTCAATCCAGGAATTCCAGGTTTCATTTGTAACACCCGCATCTTCTGCATCATCCCTTGAAATTGAGTCTCTATCCTGAAATAATTCAGCTAAGATATCAGCTGATTCAAAGACTCCGTGAAAGTCATGGTATATGCGCTTTCCATTCAAATAACACCACGGAGCAATAGTAAATCGTCTTGGGGTTGTCAGACTTTCACGTGAGAATCGCATACGACCACGCTTTTTACATTTTTCAATGATATCTGCATACGCATTCATCTGTCGGTCAAAATCCAGCTCCGATTGTAAAAATGCCAAGACTTCTGCCTGCGATGGACGATCACCATTCAGAATTGCCACAACCTGATCAACAGCATTGACGATATCCCCAAAGTGAACTTTATTAATCAGCTTATCTGGCAGCAATGTCCGATGTACACCCACCCTGGCAACCACACTTGGAGTCCCACATGCTATGGATTCGTATGCCACATTTCCAAATGCCTCAACAATACTGCCAAGGCAAAGTGTTATATCTCCTAAACTATATAACTCTGGCATGCGTTCCATTGGCTGCCAGGGTATAAATCTGAAAAACTCACGGACACCCAATTGAGAAATCAAAGCCATCATAGCAGAACAAAACGTTGATTCTCGTGAAGAGACCATCTCACCAATCCATTCAGGGATCAGTACCTTCAATTTGGTTAGACCATGTTCATGTACAAGTGCATCAACCACCCGAATGGTCTCAGGTAAGCCTTTACCTGGTTCAGGACGATGAGGATGCAAAAGGATTATGTCCTCATCAGGGTTTACTCGCAACTCATTCGCCAAGGATGATGTTTCCTTTTCAGAGAATACTTTCAAATCTATTCCATTATTGGCCTGGTGTAATCGTTCTCTCAAGGCGGGATAAAACCGGCCAGCAGTATGCTCGATAACAGATGCAGAATACTGTGAGACGCATATCACATCATCAGCTTTGTGGATAAAAGATCCCAGCACCGATTCCGGATAAATATTATCGCGAAATGATATGATGGTTGGTATGCTTTCATAGATATCCGGTACCAACCATTCACCATCATGTATATAGAAACGGTCGGCTTCCTGCAAAGCTTTCACAAGGTGTGTAATGATCATCGCCAAATTTGCACCGCTGATGGCGTAAGGCTGTGGAAACGGTAATTTGAATGGCAAAATGGGGAAAACCTTAATGTTTTTCCCCCATCTGAAAGGTGCAGGTTCGCCTTTGGGTTGAGCACAATAAATTTCTATATTATGACCTCTGGCAGCCAAATGATTTGCGATATGAAATAAATGTTTCGAGGCTCCCCCTGTAACCAGATCAGGAAAAATGGGATTAATAGAAAACATTACAATCTTCATTACACCTCAAATCTGGAATTGTCGGTACAATTAAAATGACGAGAAAGCGAGTAACAATGGATAAAATCTTTATCAAAAACTTGCAGGTTTATGGAATTCTGGGAATCCACCTTCACGAACAGCAAATACCGCAGCTTATCCAGATCAGCCTTTGTGCAACCACAGACATTAAGAATGCAGCGAATAATGATGATATCCATCAAACGATTAATTATTCAACCCTGGTAAAACAAATCAAAAAATTTTTAGAAGCAAGTCGTTACCATACTATTGAAGCATTGATCGAAGCCTTAGCGGCTGTAATCCTAACGAACAAACGAATATCCAGCTTATGGCTGCGTATAGAAAAGCCAAACGCTGTTCCCAATACAGAATCAGTGGGTGTGGAAATCACTCGAAGCAATCAAAATTAGAAGAATAATTTCTCAGCCCCACGGGAAATACTCTCTAAAAATTCCATCCGTGTCGAAAGATTATTCCTAAAAGCTCCAAGCATGGCAGAAGTTGTCATCCGTGCATTTTGTTTTTTGACGCCTCGCAGCATCATGCACATATGCAAACCTTCTGCAACCACCGCCACACCCCTGGGATTGAGAACAACATCAATGTATTCTGCAATCTGCTTTGTCATTCTTTCTTGCACCTGAAGGCGTCGTGAGAATAGGTCCACGATTCGAGGAATTTTCGAAAGTCCTATCACTTTATCAGAAGGAATATATGCCACATGGACATGTCCAATGAACGGTAGCATGTGATGTTCACATAGGCTGTAGAACTCAATATTGCGTACAACAACCATCTCATCATATGCAACATTAAAAACGGCTTCATTGATTACGGCTCTAGGGTCCATCCGATAACCACTCAGGAGTTCCTCGTAGCTTTTAGCAACACGATGGGGCGTCCTGAGCAACCCCTCTCGGTCAACGTCCTCTCCAATAGCCGTGAGGATTGATTTTACAGATTCTTCTAACTTTTCCAGATCCATCTCTTCTTCACAGAACAAGTCTGCAGCCAATGCAAGTGAATCATTGCAATCATCAACCATCGTAAACCTCCTTATTCTCCTATATATTTTAACATACAAGCATACAGGACTTCTATAAAAAACGGCTTGTACTTAAACTTTGTACAAGCCGTGTCAGGGGTAAATATTTCTTTAATCTATTACTGGGATAATGATCCCATAGGTTCCATCCCGCCTGCGATATAGAACGTTAAACTCACTTGTGTTGGCATTGTAGAAAACAAAGAAATTCTCATGACCTAGCAGCTTCATCTGTTCGACCGCCTCAAGTTCATTCATCGGTGCAAGCATAAAACGTTTTCGTCTGGCGATAATAGGCTGTTTATCCTCGGCTGAGATTTCTTTCTTATAAACCTCATCAATAGCTTGAGAGATCGTTTGACCATCCCCTCGTCCACGATCCCGCTTACCCTTATAACGTCGTATTTGCCGGCGCATCTTATCAATAGCCGCATCGACTGCAGAAAACATACTATCAGATCGCTCTTCAGATCGCAGGATAAATCCTTTTCCGCGCAGTGTCAATTGCGCAACATGACGGTCGCTAGCATTTCTGGCTGTTTTAATATGAGAAAGATCAACCCGGCATTCATCTACTTCTTCTAAGAATTTTTCAAACTTTTCAACTTTCTTCACCACGTAATCATTAAGTCGATCATTGAGTTCCAAATTCTTAGTGAAAATTTCAATCTTTATTGTCATATTTGCCTCCATTAAAAGTTGGTGAATATATTATACATTATGGTGATCTAAACGGATCAGGGGTATTTACAGAAAATCCAGCAACCGTAACACAATAGATAGCTCTTACCCCAGCTGTATTCAAAGCCGATGTACATGCTTCAAGTGTTGCCCCAGTTGTCAACACATCATCAACAAGTAGTACATGCTTTTCATTTACAATTTCACGCAGGGCACGAAAAGCCCCAGCAACATTCTGACGTCTTTCTTCTGCTGACAATCCAACCTGTGAGGGTGTATTCCGGATCCGTTTCAAGCCAAAAGATGAATAAGGCTGATGTAAACGTGCTGCCAAAGGTCTTGCGATGAGTGCAGATTGATTGTAGCCTCGTTGACGCACACGCTGATCGCTAAGCGCTACAGGCATCACCAGGTCGATATCCCAACCCTCATCATGTACAAGATCAGCTAACCAATCGGAGAATAGTTCCCCAAGACTCTGATTATTCTCATATTTGAGTGCATGAATACACTCCCTGATAACGCCCTCATATATCGCCAAAGGCTTTACAGCAGTAAAGGCTGAATGTCCTTCTTGCTCATGATATCCTGATTTCGTATGCAGTAAAATCGTTCTGTCACTGGAATTCCGCATCCTGCCAGAAATGAATCTGATTTTTGACTGGCATTCCGGACACAAACGATATCCAGGCATACCGCATGCTGCACATAAAGGTGGATATATCCAGTCAAGTGCAGTCCAGTAAGCCTTATAGAGCAGCTCTACAAATGTAATGTTCAATGCTGGTTACCGCTTTTTCTGATATTGCGATTTATCGTTTATTTTATCTTATCGATTCAAGAACTTCTTGCCAAAGGTTGGCTAAGGCTGGCTTAAGCAAGAAATAGATTGTCACTAACACCATCAATGCCAATATCACAATCAAGATCCATTCAACCACACCCTCCCCCAAGTCATCTGGTATTTTTGCCATTGAACCTCCTTAAAACTTCTTACTTTTATTATATACTATCAATAAGCTACTTATCTGATTTCATACAATTTATTAATAAACTTCATTATCCTTAGATTATCTATTGCATCTCGTTTTCTGAATTTGTATAATAAGAATAACAGTATAATTGAAAGTGAACCCAAATACGTCCAAACCAACAAAATGGAGGAACTATGAGTGATATATTTGACAAAGTGACAGGCGATCAGGATTTTATTAAAAAAATCCTCGCGAAGATCCCGGGTTTCAAGGGGTATATCGAACGTGGGGATCGAAGGATGTCTGACAAGCTGCTGCGAGAAAACGTTGCTAATGAATTTGAGACTCTTTACCAGAGAGTATCCAGCTTACAGCGAGATCTAATAAGCCAGGGAGAGATTGGCTACATCGATGATCTCGAGGCAGCAGCATTGAAACTCAGGCAGTTCATTGACAGGATTCGTACAGCATCTTACGGTTATGCTGGGATTTTCGACGCGATCAAAATCAAACAGGAAGAGCTTGTGCGAGTTTATGAATATGACTATGCACTCCTTGCTCTATCTGGGGATGTAAGTACAGCGATTGATAACGTTGAAACTTCCATCGGCACAGAAGGTCTTGATGCCGCTATCCGCAACCTGACAGGTGTGAGCCAACAATGTGTGGATGCCTTCAATAAACGGTCTGAGGTCATGAAAGGTATCGTACCGGAAGAGTAACCCCCAAAAGTTGTCAAAACGATTGTAATCGAAATCAAATCAAGAAAAGAAATTGGAGAAAATAAATATGGCTAGAATATTTGATGTTGTCGAATATCCAAAAGAGATGAAGAACGAAATCGTACATCGATTTCCTGAAAGCGGACCAGCTGATTTAAGAATCGGTTCTCAGGTTATCGTCAGAGAAGGGCAAAATGTCGTTTTCATGCGTGATGGACGAGCATTGGATGTATTTGGCCCTGGCCGCCATACCATCACCACAGCAAATATCCCCCTCTTAATTGACTTTGTCAGCAAAGCATTCAACAACCGTACACCATTCACAGCAGAAGTTTTTTATGTTTCGACGAGAGAATTTGCTGACCAGAAATGGGGTACTCCCCAACCAATCATCGTTCGCAATCCTGGTGTAGGTCTGGGTGTGGCACTGCTGCAAGGTTTTGGTACGTATAGTTACCAGGTCAGTGATCCGCAACAATTTGTGAGCCAAATTGTTGGCGCACAGGGTTACTATCGCACCAGTGATATTGAAAATCGACTTCGAACCATGCTGCTATCGAAACTGCAGGACCTCTTGGGAGAAACGACAGCCAAGAGCAACGTGATGGAGTTAATTGGTCAAACGAATGAACTTTCAGCTGGTGTTCGAGCCCTTACACAGGATGATTTCAAAGCAATTGGCTTAACCCTCAAGTCCTTCTATATTGGAAATTTGAAACCCTCATCCAAATCTGCAGAGGAACTCAGGGCAATGGGGATGCTTGACATGCAGACCTACACCCAACTGCAAGCTGCTGATGCCATGCGAGATGCCGCACAAAACCCAAGCGGCGGCGCAGGTCTTACAGCTGGGATTGGCGCAGGAATGGGCATAGGAAATGTGCTGACTGGTGCCTTGAATAATGCCAACCAGGGACAAGGTGGCGGTGCTCAAGCCGGCACAGGTGCTGGCGTTATGCCCGATGTTATGACCCCTGCAGAAGCAGCAGGATTCTTGAAGGTTTCCGCTGAAGACGTTGTCGCAGCAATTGAAGCTGGCGATCTTAAAGCCCGAAAATTAGGCAATGCCTACCGGATCAGCAAAGACGCCCTCAACGAATTCTTAAACGGCTAAAACCACCTGAACCAATCAGATAATAGAGATACCCATTAACATGGTGTATCTCTATTTAAATTAATTGAACCTCAAATTGAATTTTTCAAAGTCTTCAATAATACTGCATGGTATAATCGACTCAAAACTCATTACCAATCTTAACACTGAATAAATGAGACTCCACGAATACCATTCAAAAGAAATTTTTAATAATTTTAATATTCCCATCCCCAGTGGACGCCTTGCATCCACACCCGAAGAAGCTAAACGCATTGCTGAGGAACTAAATGGTCCTGTCGTACTCAAGGCGCAAGTTCTTATCGGTGGGCGAGCCAAAGCAGGGGGGATCAGATTAGTCAAATCACCCAACGAAGCAGAAGAGGAAGCTTCGAAAATCCTAGGCAAACGGATTAAAGAAATCGCAGTTCGCAGGCTTCTAGTTGAAGAAGCTGTGACCTTCAACCAGGAAATTTATATTGGGATGACCGTTGACAGAGAAAATGGTGATATTCTCCTGATTGCCAGTGCTGAAGGAGGTGTGGATATTGAAGAAGTTGCCCGGTCCACCCCCGAACGGATTGTAAAGGTTGGTGTAAACCCACTGCTTGGATTAAAAGATTATCAAGTGAGAAATCTTGCTGCTGAAATCGAAATTCCTCGCCAGCTTTGGCGTTCTTTCATTAATATATTAAAAAACCTATATCAAGCATACTTAAATCTTGATGCTACCCTCGCAGAGATCAACCCCTTAGTGATCACCAATGAAAATCGTCTGATTGCCCTGGATGGGAAAATTATTCTGGATGACAGCGCACTTTTCAGGCATCCTGAACTTGTTGACAAACGTGATATTTCCGTAGAATCACATGAGGAAATCGAGGCACGTAAATTTTGCCTTTCCTATATAAAGCTATCAGGCAATATCGGCTGCCTTGTCAATGGTGCGGGGCTTGCGATGGCAACCATGGATATCATTCAGCACCAGGGTGGGCAGCCTGCAAATTTCTTAGACATTGGTGGTGGTGCCAGTGCAGAAAAAGTTGCAGCAGCATTACGAATTATCCTTTCAGATCCCCAGGTTGAAACGGTGTTGATCAATATATTTGGGGGGATTACCCGCTGTGATGAAGTGGCAAATGGTATTCAGCAAACTCTTCGAGAAATACAAACTGATGTTCCCTTTGTGATCCGTCTTGTTGGAACTAACGAAGCAGAAGGACGAACAATCCTTGCCAGCGCAGATCTTATTACTGCATCAACACTGCGCGAGGCAGCAGTAAAAGCCGTTGCCAAATCAAAGGTGAAAACAGCGTGACCATTCTAGTCAATGATGAAACACGCCTGCTTGTCCAGGGTATCACTGGTCACGAGGGTTTGTTTCACGCGCAACAAATGTTATCTTATGGCACAAACATTGTCGCAGGGGTGACACCTGGTAAAGGTGGTGATTGGGTTCTCTCTGGCAAAATACCTGTGTTTGATTCGGTAAAAACTGCAGTCGAGGTCACAGGTGCAAATACCAGTATCCTTTTCGTACCAGCTCGTTTTGCCTCGGATGCAATCCTTGAAGCAGCAGAATCAGGGATTGGGCTGATTGTGTGCGTCACAGAAGGCATCCCTGTAAAGGAAATGCTGCAAGTTAAACACATCATCAAAAACAAGAATGTTTGCCTGATAGGGCCCAATTCACCAGGGATTATTGCACCACCTCACATAAAAGTAGGCATCATTCCTGGTTCAATAACCCAGGAAGGCTCTGTGGGGGTTGTTTCCCGATCAGGGACATTGACATATGAAGTGATCTATGCTTTGAAGCAAGCAGATATTGGCACAAGCACTTGTGTCGGGATAGGCGGCGATGTCATTGTCGGCACGAAGTTTACTGAGATTCTCTCCCATTTCGAGAGCGACTCACAAACGGATATGGTTGTATTAATTGGCGAGATCGGCGGCCAAGACGAAGAACTTGCAGCGGACTTCATTTCTAACCAAATGACCAAACCTGTTATCGCTTTCATCGCTGGACAGGCAGCCCCTCCTAATAAACGAATGGGACATGCTGGTGCAATTATCGAGGGTAATGTAGGCACGGCAGAGTCAAAAATATCTGCATTAAAAAATGCCGGTGCCCAGGTTGCAAATTACCCTGAAGATATCCCAGAATTGATCAAAAACCTGTAAGTAAATAAAACACATCAGGGATTATCGATCATTTCCATCTTTAAACCTCTGAATAGCACATGGGCTAAAAGCAGTAGTATTTCATGTTTAAGTTCTTAATTCTTTCGCCAGAGAACTATTCATAGATTTTGAATGTAAAAAGAAAGAAAAATAAAATATTTTACGAAGAATCTAAGTAGAAGTCCGTTAAATTTTAAGTAATATATTTTGACTTGGTAATCTTCTTCTTGTCTATGTGATTATTTTGATTTAATCGAACCAATAAGCGCAGTAAAATTATGCAAGGAGGTTCCATCATGAATAAATACAATTGGGGAATTCTCAGTACTGCGAAAATTGGTCGAAGAGCAATGATTCCGGCATTAAAAGAGTCGAAATTCGCCCAAGTTGCAGCAATCGCCAGCCGAAATTCAGAAAAAGCCAAAAACTTTGCAATTGAATGTAACATTCCTGTATCCTATGGCAATTACAATACACTGCTTAACGATCCTTCAATTGATATCATCTATAATCCTCTGCCCAATCACCTTCATAAAGCCTGGACGATCCGGGCTGCGGAAGCAGGGAAACACATCCTGTGTGAAAAACCACTGGCACTCAACCCTGAAGAATGTCTCGAGATGATCGCAGCTGCAAGAACAAATGGCGTTCAGCTTATGGAATCGTTCATGTACCGCCACCACCCCCGTATCAAAGCAGCAAGAGAGATGATCCAAAACGGTGCCATTGGAGAAGTAAAAACGATTGAATCAGCTTTCACCTTTAGTTTACAAAACGCAAATGATTTCCGCTACAATCCTGAGATGGGTGGAGGTTCCTTGATGGATGTGGGCTGCTATTGCATCAACATCAGCCGCCTGATAACTGGACGAGAACCTGAGTGGGTGCAGGCACGTGCAGTTTGGGCCCCCAGTGGAGTTGATGACCAATTAACAGCGATCTTAGATTTTGGTGATGGAGTGTTGGCACATTTTGACAGCGGTTTCAACCAAAGCACCCGGCAAAGATGTATTGTGGCAGGAACAGATGGTTTCCTGGCCATTAGAGATGCATTTTTACCAGGGAAAGGTAAAACCGTCATTTACGAGGTAAGACCAGGCACCTCCCGTGATCATAAATTCTCAGGAGTGGACGAATACCGTCTTATCGCTGAGGACTTTATGTGCTCTCTCGAAAGCGGCATAATGCCCTTTCCACCGGATGATGCCGTGGCCAATATGCGAGTTATCCAGGCTCTCCTCCATTCAGCCAGGCATGATGGAAAACCCGTGAATCTCTAAGATACTGAAAATTTCTATTAATGAATAAGACCCTCATAAATCATTGAGGGTCTTATTACTATCCAAAAGAACATCAAATTGAATTTAATTGCAAATTCAATTATTTAACAACGAAAGACAATTGACCTTTGAATAAGCTGACTTTCTTTGAGAAATTTACTCAGAAAGCATGCTGTCGATATATTTTACTGCATCACCGACAGTCTGAATCAACCTTGCATCTTCATCTGATATAACAATATCAAATTTCTCACAAAATCCATCAATCAGGAAAAACTGATCCATTGAATCAGCCTTTAGGTCTTCAATGAAACGGGTTTCCAGGGTAATATTATCATCATCAATTTTCAACACATCAATAATGACTTCTTTAACCTTGCTAAGTGTATCGGACATAATAACTCCTATCTGTTAATGATATTAAACAATTTTAACTTGCCTTGGCGGACTGTCAAGGTCAAAGCACAGATTTCAAGGTAATTAACCCAAAATGACAGCTAAAGATACGCCAATTTCAGATCGGAAGGATGATCATATCCAAATCAATCTCAATATGGATGTTGCATCCAGCTTGTCAAATGGCTTGGAGGATTACCGTTTTATCCACCAGGCACTTCCTGAGATATCATTGGAAGATGTTGATCTGAAACAAACTTTATTCGAAAAGAAACAACCAGTCCCAGTAATGGTTTCGTCAATGACTGGTGGAACACCGGAAGCTTCCCTGATCAATAGAAACTTAGCCATCGCCGCCCAGGAAGTTGGTCTGGCGATGGGTGTTGGCTCTCAACGCGCAGCCATCAAGGACATTAATTTATCAAAATCTTTCCAGGTTCGCTCTTATGCCCCGGATATTCTCTTATTCGCCAACCTGGGCGCAGTCCAGCTCAATTACGGATACAGCGTTGATGAATGTCGACAAGCAGTAGAGATGATCGAAGCTAACGCATTAATTCTTCATCTCAATCCACTTCAAGAAGCCCTGCAGCCAGAAGGCAATGTAAATTTCTCTAACTTAATTGAAAAAATCGCACTCGTTCAAAAGAAATTGGATGTCCCCTTAATTATCAAAGAGGTCGGCTGGGGTATATCAAAAACAGCCGCACAAATGCTCTTCGATGCGGGTGTTGAAGCGGTGGATGTTGCCGGTGCAGGTGGAACTTCCTGGTCCCAGGTGGAGATGCACCGAAATAAAAATGATTTCAAAGCACAGACAGCTGGTGCCTTTATTGATTGGGGAATCCCCACAGTGGAATCGTTACAGAACGTGCACAGCATAAGCCAGGATTGGACAGTCTTTGCTTCTGGTGGTTTGCGAAACGGTATTGATATCGCCAAATGCCTGGCACTTGGCGCTACACTCGGTGGAATGGCAGGACCGCTCCTGAAAGCTGCCAATGATTCACCGGAGATGGCGATCAAGGCTATGCGAATGATCATCGATCAAATACGGATCGCTATGTTCGCCAGCGGCGCACGTGAACTGTCAGATCTCACCCCCGAGAAACTAATAAAAGTCCACTAAAAGGATTTATTGCATGGATACAGCGTCTTTGCATCAGAAAATTGTGCAGAAAATTGAAGCAAGTTTGCAGAATTTCCTCGGTACTCAGCACTTTGGAACAGCCCGGGATCTGCGAAAAATGCTCAGCTATCACTTGGGTTGGGAAGATGAAGGTAGACATGGAAAACGCATCCGACCGCTTTTGACCCTTCTCTGTACTGGTGCGCTAGATGGCGATCTTAATTCAGCAATGCCTGCAGCAATATCTGTAGAATTGCTTCATAATTTCACCCTCATCCACGATGACATCGAAGACCAATCCGACATCCGCCATGGCCGGGAGACACTGTGGAAACAATGGGGGATTGCACAAGCCATCAATGCTGGTGACGCTTTATTTAGCATTGCCCAACTGTCTATGCTAGAACTTGCACAAACATGCGATGCTGATATTGCAGTCCGGGCAACTTCAATATTAAACCAGGTTTGCCTGCACCTTACGCGAGGTCAATATCTAGACATTGCTCTTGAAGCTAATGATGATACTGAATTGGAAACATATCTTGAGATGACCCTCGGGAAGACCGCTGCTTTGATCTCATTCAGTACAGCTCTGGGTGGTGTGATCACCGGGCAGGAAGAACCAATCACAAGGCAGTTATCTGACTTTGGCAGAAGTTTAGGGATGGCTTTTCAAATGCAAGATGATTATTTGGGGATATGGGGAGATCCAAAAATTACAGGGAAATCTGCATCAAGTGATCTGCAAACAAAGAAGAAAACCCTGCCCGTCCTGTATGGATTAACAAATTGCCAGGAATTTAATGAATTATGGAATAATTACCATCCATCATCTGAACAGATAGCATACATGACCAATGTACTGGAAACTTGCGGCGCCAGATCATATGTAAGCGACCATGTGAAGGATTATACAAACCATGCCTTTGATGCATTAGGATCCATCTTCGGAGATGTAAAAGATAAGAATATCTATGTTGATGCGCTTTTGGAACTTCGCGATAAATTATTAAGCAGAAAAGCTTGATCCCCCAGGGTTGTGCTAAGAATTATTAACCAATACCTTTCGCTGACTACGACTTCGTATGAATAACCACAGGCATTGCGTCAGGTGTGCCGTCGTAAAAGCGGCTGAAGCGATATAAACACCCTTATAAGCTTTTGTAATCAAGCCAAAGGCCAAAACTACTCCCATCGAAACTAAGCAAACAAGCACGGCTTCAGGAATAAGACTTGTCTTTTCCTGATTGACAATGATCCCTTGAAAAAGGCTGATATACATACTGATAAATGGCAGCAGTATTCCAAATAACAGAGTAAATGTCGCCACAGTGACTAATTCCGTGCTTAAATTTGCTACATAGGTGAACCACAATCTTGATAAGGGTGAAACTACGAACACTATAGCAGAAACTGTGGTTATCAGGGAAAACAGGCGTGCAAACCTTTGCAATACTATATATGATTTCGCATCTTTTTGTAATGCAACCACAGCCTCTTTAAAAGCGACACCCGGACTGCGAAACATGAATAGAATTCCGGTTACCAGGGACCACACCGCCAGTGATTCGAGTGGATTTGGCATACGAGACACCGTCCCACTGATCAAAGGCTGCCAAATTAGCCACAAATAAGATGTGATGGCTAGAGGAAAATAAAAAGAGACGAAGCGTTTGAGCGTCAAAGGTTTTTCATACGATGGCGCCGCTTTGATCTCACTATGAATCTTTCTAATGCGAACTCCTGCATAGATTGACTCCAAGAGTACCCCCAATCCCTGTGCCAAACCAGCAAGGAGAGCGCCTGGGATTGTCTTCACAACCATCCCCACAGTTAGCACTACCGCCACAGTGACCAAACGGACAAACGTTGTTTCACCCACCATCCTTGAATGTCCAAATCGGATCATTGCTCCCTGCTGAAACCTCCGATAAGCAATACTCAAAGTCCAGGGAGCAAGCATCAGCAAGCTGACACGGGCTGGTTCAATAATTTCTTTTGGTGAACTCAGCAAAACATTAACAATAAAATCATAAAACGGAGTAAGCGCAACCAGCAAATGCAATCCCATCAGGATGCCCCCCATCCACAGTGTATATTTCTTAAGCCTTTGGTATGATTCCCAATCACGACTGAGTGCTGTGGATGCTGCCAGAAGCATGATCACTGGCGCTTCAATCATTAAGGCAATTGGGAAAACCACTCCACCATATGCAGCCAGGTTAATCTCTGGATTTGATAAACGGGCTACGATAGCGTTGATCGTTGGCA
>CAYTXE010000054.1:0-15142 GCA_964441045.1 uncultured Candidatus Brevefilum sp. | reverse complement strand
AGCTCAATTCCCAATCTTTTCCAAATACTATCTCATTTATGGCTTTCCCTGCTGCTTTGATAAACCAGGTCATAACATTGCCGGCAACCAAAATACGAACCTCCCGGAGGCTGGTATAACATACCAACCCGCTTCATGCAATCCTTCCCATTAATTACAAGTGGGCAAGTGAACCTCGATTGTGCGTCCTTGGTCAGGAGACCATGAACATCGCGTGATCGTGAACAAGGCAGACACAGAGGTCTGCCACTACAATCTTCATTGGTTTGAGTCGGTATCCTCAGTGCAAAGCCTCCTGTCTGTGAAGCGTCCTGTAAGGAAGGGACCGGCGTATGATAAAGACCTTCGGTCATTTGCACATTCATGGTCAGGAGACCATGAACATCGTGTGATCGTGATCAAGGCAGATGCGGAGGTCTGCCACTACAATCTTCTTTGGTTTGAGTCGGTATCCTCAGTGCAAAGCCTCCTGTCTGTGAAGCGTCCTGTAAGGAAGGGACCGGCGTATGATAAAGACCTTCAGTTGCTTGAAGTTCATGGTAAGGAGACCATGAACTATCATGGGAGCGAAGTATGCGCCCACATTGGTAAATCATCTCAAAGTTTCGGTTGCGCCAGTATCCTCTCTAGCAGCGTTGTTGATACAAACCAATAATGCCGGAAAATATTTTACTCAGGTAATCTGCACTCTATATTCTTACTATAGGAAAATACGTTGCCTCAAAATAAATGTTACTCAAACCAGATCAAAGTATCTGGAGAGATATAGAACATGATGATTCAGCGAAGTAAAAGAGAATTTGTAGGAACCATACAACCGAAATATCTGAAAGCCAGCAAAATAGAAACGAGCAAGATATTATCGGTTTCCATAACGTGGTGATTTTTTTGATTTTGTTTACATATCCCTAACATAAAACAGCTTGACTCATTTGCGCGGGCTTGAGTATAATCATATTCTTGGATACCAATCAAAAGCAGGATAATGCATAGTCGCCTGCTTATGAGGTATCATTAAATATTGAATATTTTTTGGGACAACCGCACGTTCTCACAAAACCGCTACGATTGCCACAAAGCGAGTAGAAAAGCGTTAGATTTGTTTGAATTGTCAATGCTGAATGGTGCCCTCAAAATAAGGTTTGAACCGTTCCTGTTAGCCGCAAGTGCAAAAAACACAACAACCCCGAACGCATTCTTATTTTCCAAACCCGCTATCCAATCCTTCAGGCACCCAATTGGCCTGAGGCGATAGACGATTTATTCAATTGGCACGAGAATTATAAAACAGGTGAAATGATGATGATGGACCAAGAAAGAGTAGAGGCAGGCGGACTAATTTATAAAGATAACATCAGCATGGTCGGGATGATTTGCATTCCCACACGCCCGGGTATCGGCGGCCAATATTTCTCAAAGCTGGCTGATTCAGGGATCCATGTTGAATTCATTGTACATCTCTTTGATGGGCATCAATGTGATCACATCATGGTTTGCGTTGATCGGGACGACCTTGAATCTGCCCTTGAAATCACGGAAAAGATCCACGAAATGGTCGGTAGCCGCACCATTATCCACGACTCCCAGGTTGCCCTGGTGTGCATCTCCAGCCTAGATTTTGAGGAAAGCCAGGTGATCGCTGGTCACATGTTTCAAACATTGGGGGATAATGATATCAACATCAAGGGCATCAGCACCTCTGTCTCTTCCGTCACGTGCATGATCCACAGCGATGACCTCGAACAAGCCCTAACAGTCCTGCGCCAGGCTTTTATCCTGCCCTAAAATGGCCACTGCGATATCCTTGTAACCCTTTTGAATAATCATTGAAAGCCTGAACCATAATGAACCCATCACCCAAACCAACCGGTCATACAGGAAAGATCGTTCGCATGATCGGTCCTGTGATCGACGTGCGCTTTACAGACCGAAAATTACCCAGCCTGCAAACTGCCCTGACCATTCCGGTGGGCGACAGGGTTATTACGGTTGAGGTCTTAGAACACCTGGATGAACGCACCGTCCGCGGCGTATCCATGGAATCTGCTTCTGGCCTTCGCCGTGACATGCTTGTCCTGGATACAGGCTCCCAAATCCAGGTCCCGGTCGGAAAGGCCACCCTTGGAAGAGTCTTCAATGTTTTGGGGGAAGTCATTGACGAAGGCGAACCGATTCCCGAAGATATTGAAAGGAAAGGTATCCACCAACCCCCACCAGCCTATACTGAGCAGCAGCCATCCAGCGAGCTGTTTATCACAGGTTTGAAGGTAATTGACCTGCTGGCGCCTTTTGTGCGCGGCGGGAAAGTGGGCCTGTTGGGCGGCGCTGGGGTTGGCAAAACGCTGTTGATCATGGAAATGATCCGACATACCTCCGCAGAGCATGAAGGCGTGTCTGTTTTCGCCGGGATAGGTGAACGTACCCGTGAGGGAAACGATCTCTACCTGCAAATGCAAAAATCCAACGTCCTTAAAGATGCCATTTTGGTATTTGGTGAGATGAATGAACCGCCCGGCGCCCGTTTCCGAGTAGGATTTTCAGCCCTCACCATGGCAGAACACTTTCGGGATACAGAACAGCAGGATGTCCTGCTTTTCATTGATAATGTCTTTCGCTATATTCAGGCAGGCGGTGAAGTTTCAGCGCTTTTAGGCAGAATGACGAGCGCTGTTGGTTACCAGCCTACACTGGCTACAGAAGTTGGTGAGCTCGAAGAACGAATCGTCTCCACAAAGAACGGCGCCATCACATCCATCCAGGCGATCTACGTTCCCGCGGATGACCTGACCGATCCCGCGCCGGCTGCCACCTTTTCCCACCTGGATGCCACGGTGGTTCTCTCCAGGCAGTTAGCCAGCCAGGGGCTGTATCCTGCGGTTGATCCACTTGAATCAGGCTCACGCCTCCTGACGCCGAGAATTGTCGGTGATCGTCATTACCGGATTGCATCACGTGTCCGTGAAACCCTGGCCCGATACAAAGAATTGCGTGATGTGATTGCAATTCTGGGTATGGAAGAGCTGGCCGAAGAAGACCGCCTCCTTGTCCAGCGTGCTCGGAAAATTCAACGTTTCCTCTCGCAGCCTTTCTTTGTAGCTGAAGCATTTACCGGTCGGAAGGGTGTTTACATTAATCTTGAAGATACCTTGCGCGGTTTCCAGATGATCCTGGATGGTGATCTTGACGAAGTGCCCGAGCGATTTTTTTATATGACAGGAACGATTGACCAGGTGCTCAACGCCTATGAACAACAAAAGACCATCCAAAACGCACAGCCAACCGGGGTAGGTCAATGACCTTATCAATGATGCTGGATGTTCTAACCCCAGACAAAAAGGTGCTGGAGACTCCCGCCCAGTCGATCCAGGTCTTATTGCCGGACGGATGGTGGGGCATCCTGCCAGGCCATGCACCGATGATCTCATATATTGAGGCAGGTATCCTGCACTACACGCAATCAGATGCCACCCGCTATGTTGCCTTCTATCAGGGTACCATCGAGGTTCAAAAAATATCCTCAGCGCACACCCGTGTTTCAGTCCTCACAGCGGCGGCTGAAGAAGGGGAAGACCTGGATGCAGTCACATCAGCCCTGGAAGAACAGGCAGCCAGACTGGCTGAATTGGCTAAAGAAGCAAATTTGGAGTTCAACCAGCTCAGGTTATCTTTGGAAAAGGCTCTCCAGAAATCTAAAATCACGGAGACGGTGTTGTGATGTCCCTGGATCAACAGGAAACCCACACCGAGGTGGACTTGGCTGAAGAAAGCGCGCAGCAAACCTCGCCATCAGCTCAGCCAAAGCCGTCAAACAGTGCAGGGTTGTTGGCGCAGGTCAGCACCCTGGCATGGAATCTAGTTATCCCCATTGTGGGCGGCGTATTGCTCGGTCACTATCTGGATAAACGAGGCGAGCAAGGCGTCACTTGGACCCTGAGTTTGCTGGTGCTTGGCATATTGATCGCCTTCAGTAATTTATATACTCTTTATATTGAACATAAATACGAGTATCCTGAGGAAGAAGAAAATAAAGTCACAGACAAGGTGCCGCATGCAAAGGATAAATAAACAAACACTAACCCTCATTATTCTCGTCGTGCTGATCATCGCCATGGCAGCCATCAGCTTTGCACTGCGGTCTTCAGGAGATTATGAGCCAGAACCCGTTGCAGAGGAGTTAACCCCCAAGCTGGTCTTCACCGTCGGGCCCCTCGAGGTCACCTCCACCGTGATCAACACCTGGATCATGATTGCCGTACTGGGACTTGGAGCCTTTTTGATTGGAAGAACATTCAAAGTCCGTCCTGGTATGCTGCAAAACGCTATCGAATGGCTCGTAGAAGCCATCCAGGGGATCATCGCCCAAAATATCGGCTCAGAGAATTCAAACCTTTTCTTCCCTGTTGTGTCCACCCTTGCGATCTTTATCGGCGTTGCAAACCTGCTGGGGTTGATCCCCGGGCTGCAATCTCCAACCCCGGATATCAACACCCCGGTCGCCATGGCTTTGATCGTGTTCTTCCTGGTGCCTTATTTCGGCATCCGCACGCAAGGCCTATGGGGTTACTTGAAACACTATGTTGATCCCATTTTCTTGATGCTTCCCATTGAGATCGCCAGCGAAATCGCCCGCACATTCTCACTTACCTTCCGCTTGTTTGGCAACATCCTGGGAGAAGAAATCATCATCGCGATCTTATTCCTGATCGCACCCATTATTGTGCCTGTTCCCATGATGCTCTTCAGTATTTTCACTGGGGTTCTGCAGGCTTATATCTTTACATTGTTATCATGTGTCTACATCGGAGGGGCTGTCAAAGCCCATCAACCAACAAAATCCTAAGAAGGAGTAACTCATGGATTGGAATACATTACCGTACGATAAAATTTTTGTGATCGTGACCGTTCTGGTCGCTGGACCTGGAATCATTGCTGGTATCACCGTCCCAGCCATTGGCCAGGCTATTGTGGCAACAAGTGGGTTAAAAGCCATCAGCCGTCAACCAGAGGCAGGAGATAAGATCAACAGCATTGTCTTGCTTTCGCTGGCTATGCTGGAATCACTGGCCATTTATGTCCTGGCTGTGATCCTGATCCTGGTTTTTGCAAATCCAATGCGCTCGTTCATTCTGGGCAGTTAGTGGTCAACAGGTGCATGGAAAATTTATTCAATTTTAAGCTGGCGAGACGATCATGCTAGATATAAACATCAGTACGATTCTGCTACAAATGGTCAATTTCTTCATTTTGGCTTTCCTCCTGTACCGATTTTTGTTCAAACCACTGCAAAATGTTTTGCGAAAGCGTGAAGACGAGACAAACCGCGCCATGGATGAAGCGAGGGTCGCCCTGCAGAATGCAGAGAATATGCGCCACCAATATGAAGAAAAGACTGATAATATTGACGCCGTTATTGCAGCCCGAAGAAATGAAGCTCGTATCATCATTGAACGCAACCGACAGGAAATGCTAAAAGAGGTCCAATCAGAAATTGAGGACCTTAAAACACAGACTGAAGAAACCCTGACGCAAATGCGGACAGAAGCCATTCAACAACACAAAGAGAAAATGGGGCAGCTGGCTTCAGAATTTGCCAAAGGCATCCTGACGGACTTAATGAGCCCTGACCTGCAAAAATCATATCAGGACACATTTCTCAACCAGCTCAGTCAGATGGACCTGTCTGAATATCTTGATGGTGCTGCTCCAGGTGAAACATCCCTTGTCAGAGTCATATTGGCCAACGAGCCAGCTGCTTCCTATCGAGAAGAACTTTCTTCTGTCATCCATCGGAATCTTTCCCAGGAGATCAACCTTTCCTTCGAAGTTGATCCCGGGTTGGTCGCTGGCGGCATATTGCGATTTGAAAATGAACTCATTGACGGCAGCTTGCGAGGCCAGGTGAGCCACTTCCAGAAACAATACCAGGAACTCGCATGAACAACCTTTCAGAGGACACCATTTCTAAAAACCAGGATACAGAACAGCCTGAACCCGTCCTGCATACAGACGATATTCGAAAAAATTTCCATCAGTTCCTCAGTGAGAAAAAAGATACGCTGTCAAAAACCAAAGATAACCTGGATTTACAAACTGGCAACCACTTGGATGTATTAAACAAGACAGCGCTTCGATCGCATTATGAATTGATCACACAGAATGTCGGCACTGTCAAACAGGTCGGTGATGGCGTCGCTATCGTTTCAGGACTACGTGGTGTGATGGAAAATGAACTGGTATTGTTCCCGGATGGTACCTATGGCATCGCCATGGATTTGCATGAGTTCTATGTTGGCTGCGTGATCCTGGGTTCTGGAGATAATATCCAGGCTGGCGACGTGGTGTATGAGACAGGTCGGGTTGTGGATGTGCCAGTTGGGAAAGAAATGCTGGGACGTGTTGTTAATGCCCTGGGCCAACCCATCGATGGATTAGGGCCACTCGAGACAGATGATTATCGACCGGTTGAATTTCCCGCGCAGGGGTTCATCTATCGGTCACCCATTGACACACCCTTGCAAACAGGCATCAAGGCTATCGATGCAATCATTCCCCTCGGTAAGGGACAAAGGGAACTGATCATCGGGGACCGCCAAACCGGGAAAACAGCTATCGCTGTGGATTCTGTTATCAATCAAAAAGGTCAGGATGTCTACTGTGTTTATGTGTGCATCGGTCAAAAGATGTCCACGGTGGCACAGATTGTTGATACCTTTCGGGAATATGGCGCATTAGAATATACAACCATTGTAACTGCCAGTGCCGAGGATTCACCCTCCCTGGTTTATATCGCACCCTACGCCGGTTGTGCGATTGCTGAGGGGTTTATGTATTCCGGACGTGACGCCCTGATCATTTATGATGACCTATCCAAACATGCGGTTGCTTATCGTCAGCTTTCGCTGCTACTTGAACGTCCGGCTGGTCGAGAAGCCTATCCAGGCGATGTTTTTTATCTCCATTCCAGGCTCCTGGAGCGATCTGCAAAATTATCCAATAAAAAAGGGGGCGGCAGCATGACTGCGCTCCCCATCGTTGAAACACAGGCCGGCAATATATCGGCATATATTCCCACAAACCTGATCTCCATTACTGATGGACAGATCTATCTGAGCACGAAGCTCTTCGACGAAGGCATTCTTCCTGCGATCGACATTGGTCTCTCAGTATCCCGTGTGGGCGGTTCTGCCCAAAATGATGCCATGCGTGCTGTTTCAAAAAACCTTACTTTGGATATCGCTCAATACCTGGAATTACGGGTTTTTTCAAGGTTTGGCACTGAACTTGATATGGAAACCCGGCATCAATTAGAGCGAGGAGAAAAAATCCGCGCTGTTCTAACCCAACCTCAATTTGAGCCGTTACCAGCCGGTCATCAGGTTGCGATCATCTGTGCGGCGATTGAGGGATTCCTCGATAAGGTTCCGCTTGATCAGGTTTCTGAATTCGAAAAAAAACTCATCAAGCATCTCAGGCAATACCATGCCGGCTTACTGGCTGAATTCGCTGCAGGACATTGGCAGGAAGAACTGAAAGAGGAACTCAAGGAATCAATCAAAACCCTCCTGGAAAGGCTTTATGATTCAGGTTTCCTCAAGGAAGTGGAGGAGATTGAAATTTAATGCAGTCGATCAATGAAATCCAAAACCGCCTGCAGGGCATGGAGGATATCAAACATCTCCTGCGTTCCGTCAGGGCAATGTCCGCCATCCGTTGGCGACGAGCCAAGAAACACCTTGAAATTGCCCAATCCTTTGCAACCCATATTGATTCACAATTAGCCACACTATTTTCAGTGATTGGATCTGACCTTCCTGAGAATATTGCGCATCAAAAATACCAAAAATCGAGCCAGCGAAATGTTGGATTGATCTCTCTAACTTCTGACCGGGGGTTATGTGGAAATTTTAATACTGGACTTATCGTCGAAGCCATTCATGTCACGCAAATTTTGAACAGGAAGAAAAAACGGGTTAAGATCATCTCCTTAGGCGGTTATGGCGAACGGTTGTTTCGTGACGTAGGATATGACATATTTTATTCTGAGAAAATTCCCGGAGGTCAAGCCATTTCCTATGTGAACATCCGCAAAGTGATTGCCCATATCAGGGCATTTTACGAAACAAGAGAAATCGATGAGTTAAATATCCTCTATAACCAATTCAACTATTTTGGGTCTTACACACCAAAATCTGAGCAGATCCTACCCCCCAAATTTTCTGTGATTGATCCAAAATCGAAACACGTTCCTGATGACCTGATAATCAACAGCGACGCTGAAGAATTAAAATCCTTCCTGATTTGGGAGCATTTGGCATCCAGACTTTACCTGGCAATCATCGAATCCACGATTAGTGAGCACAGCGCCCGTTTGCAGACGATGGATTCAGCCATCAGCAACCTGGATCAGCGGGTGGCAGACCTTGAGATCAAATTCCACACAATTCGCCAGGAAAAAATAACCCAGGATGTCCTGGAAGTCCAAAGCAACGTTCGAGATAGAAAAAAGCGAAAATAACCAGGCAGATAAGATAAGACACTGTCCACTTCGCACAGGGTAGACACTGCCCCCTTTGGGGGAGGCGAGGCAGACCTACCACCACAGCTCATAGGATATAATACTTAAAAACAAGATACAAAGAATTCAGCGATTATTGGCTTAAAACTAATAATTATCCCAGACATAATTTCTTGAAAAATCCAAAACAAACTGATGAATGAAACCCTGGTTGCACATTTAAGTGAATCCTTAATTGATGAGATCGTAGCGGCTGTTGGGCTGCCAACAACAAAATTACCGCATACAATCTTTTGGCGCCTCTTCAGGAATATTACCGATCGTTTGGCAAATATCGGGGCTTCATTTGATCAGATCACAAAAGAGAGGGGCTTGCCAGCTGCCAGTGCTTGGGCGTTAACACATTTCTGCAGCGATCTGCAAGTTCATGGCTCTGAGTTCATTCCAGATCAAGGGCCGCTTCTGGTGGTATCAAACCATCCAGGAACATATGATGCCCTGGCTTTGTTTTCAATTCTGGAAGGACACAATATTCGGAGTGTTTCAAACGTGATCCCTTTCCTAAATCTCTTACCAAATGCCCGTTATCACTTTCTATTCACACCACGCCATGATGTTCGAGAGCGGATGCTGGTTTTACGCAGAGCGATCAAACATTTACAAGAAGGGGGAACAGTGACCTATTTTGGCTCCGGGCATCGTGATCCAGACCCGACAGTTTATCCCTGTGCAGAACGAGCGATTGATCATTGGTTGAATGTGTTTGACACTTTCTTTAAGTATGTGAAGGATCTGAAATTGCTACCGATGATCGTCAGTGGGGTTGTATCAACGAAATGGGTTCAGCACCCCATTACCTGGATTCGGCGAAAGCAAATTGACAAACAACGTTTGGCAGAATTTTGTCAGGTGATCACCCAATTGAGAAAACCTGGCAGCTTAATGATGACACCCAGGATATCCGTCGGCGTTCCCTTTTCAGAACAGGACCTCAGGCAGGTTGTGGGAACTGGTAAACTGCATCATGCTGTGATTGAACGCGCCAAGATACTGTTCCAGGAATCCAGCTCGTTTTGTGGAGATTTCTTATGATTGATATTTGTTTGCTAGACAGTCAACAGAAGTTCCTTACCATTGCTCAATCGAGAACCTTAAGGCATAATAGGACTTATGCGATCAGACACGGAAAGGGCGCCATGTCAGACAAACTTCCTCAAGACACAAAACAAAACGAACATTGGATGAATTACTTATTGCCGTTGGCATTGATCGCCGGACTGGTTGCCCTGCTAAAGATCATTTCCGATCAACCTCCGGAAAAAACAATTTCAATCATCCCCCAGGAAGCATTGCTGACAGATATCGTCAGCTACCTGATCCCTGGCGCAGAGATCGCAGCCGCTTTTGTGATTGGGTCTGCTGTGATCCGTGCTGTCATCAGTTATGTACAGCACATATTGGACCCCATGGCACACCAGATCAACCATACAGAACAAATCCGGCTTCGTCTTGGACATATGCTGAACCTGGGTTTGGAATTCGTCATGGCAAGTGATATCTTGCGCCTGGCAGTTTCACCAACCACTGCGGATGTCATCATCCTTTTTGCGATCGTCCTACTCAGAATATTGTTAAATTACTTCCTGGAGCGCGAAATTCAATATTCGTCTGATTTCTGTGGTCCAGGGGATTACATCCCCCTCTTGATGATAATTAAACCCCATCCAGCATGTTAGATACTCCAAATACATCCAGTTTGATTGAATTTATCAGCTATATTGATAAACTCAAATCAGTCATTCGCAAAAACGCTCTTCATGATGGGTCTAGGGCGGAAAACACGGCTGAACACTCGTGGCATGCTGCCCTGAGTGCCATTATATTAGCGCCCTATGCAAATGACCCGGTTGATATCAATAAAGTATCCCGGATGCTGCTCATCCATGACCTGGTTGAAATTGAAGCGGGGGATACCTCTGTTTATGACAAAGACAGGGTCGCAGAACAAGAACTTGCTGAGAACCTTGCGGCTGATATCGTCTTCAAACACCTGCCGAAAGAACTGGCTGATGACATGAGGAAACTGTGGGAGGAATTTGAAGCCAGGCAAACCCCTGATGCAAAATACGCCAAAGCAATTGACCGATTCCTGCCGCTGTTGAGCAACATCAAGAATGAAGGTTTCTCCTGGCAGCCCCTTGACATCACCGCAAAAGAGGTGCGGGAGGTGTGTTTATTGATCCGTGATGGTTCCGTGATGCTTTGGGAGCAAGCTGAAAAAATGATCGATGAAGCTGTTGAGGAAGGCTTCCTCCAACCAGGGTAAGTTTAATAAAAACAGCAGCTACTCCCCCTTACACTTTAAAAATTATATATTCAACCATCGTTGTGTGATTTTCGGCAAATCAGCGAGCAGTCCCTGCTTGAATTCACAATTGGGAAGTGATTCCTTAAAAAGTCTCCCATATTTCTTTGTCAACACTCGCTTATCCAGTACAACCACAACACCCCGGTCAGTTTGTGTTCGGATCAGGCGGCCAAACCCCTGGCGGAAGCGCAAAATCGCTTCAGGCAAGGCATATTGATAAAACGGATCCTCAAATGTCTCCGATCGGGCTGATATGATGGGGTCCGAAGGTACATCAAAAGGAAGCTTGACGATCAACAAGACAGATAGAGCATCACCAGGGACATCCACGCCTTCCCAGAAGGACCGGGTGCCCAGGAGCACAGCTCGTTGAGTATTTCGGAAAGTTTCAAGCAGCTTACTTCGAGAAGCACCCTCGCCTTGTTCGAAAACCTGGATATCATATTGAGCCAGGATGGGTGAAACCTTATTGGAGGTGCGTTGAAGCTGTGCATGGGAAGTGAAAAGCGCCAGCATTCGACCACCAGAAGCTTTTGCGACATTCACAATCGCATATTCGACGGATTTCTGGTGACCATTGAAATTCGAGGGTTCCGGGATGTCGGTTGCCAAATACACAAGTGCAGCCGTTTCATAATCAAAAGGTGATCCTACTACAAGTTCGTCTGCATCCTCACCATTCAAACGCTGCTTTAGATATTCAAATTCATCATTCGTCGTCAGGGTTGCTGAGGTCAGGATTACCGATTCCTTCTGATACCAGAGATGTTTTTCCATCAAACTGCCAATATGAAGCGGTGCAGCATTCAAGTTGACATCCATGTATTTCGGGTTGATCTCAACCCAATAGATCGTGTTCAAATCAGGGTCCGTGGTCAATCCATTTACATTGTGCTGGATCTCAACCAATCTGTTGAACATATTCCCCAGAGTACCCCACATATCCTCAGCTTCTTCATTCTCCTGGTCAGCTAATTCACGCATCGGTGTACGCAATTCACGCACGATCGCCATCAAATTTTTGAGGGTCTCGTTGGCGTTTTCCCAGGCAATTTCCGCATCGATCCAAATGGGCAAGGTGCGTGTCGCAGTGAGGATGCGCTCTTGCTGCGGATAAGTACCCAATGGGCGCCCCTCACGCTTATCCTCCAGGAAGCCTTCCATTGCTTGAAAATACTGCTGCATCTGGCTGTCAAATCGAAAGGCAAGATCGGATGCCTTCTGAGCCAATTGAGTTAACGCTGCCATCTGGGCTGGCTCAAGAAGGCTTTCACACAAACTCACAAACCGTCCGAGAATACCAGTTTTAGGACCGCCCAATTCCCGGTTTAAACGAATGATATCCTTTGTACGAACCTGAAATGCCATTGCACTGGTAGTGGCTGATTCTAAGTGATGCGCCTCATCCACGATCAAGTAATCAAAGGGAGGCAGCACGTGGTTATTGGCAACCATATCTGCCAGAAGTAGGGCATGATTGACAACCAGGAGATGGGCATTTTCCGCCGCGATCTTTGCTCGATAGAAAGGACAACGCCCACCAGTACGCTTCAGACAAACTTCCAGGCGGCATCCTTCGTCCTCTGCGGACAGATTAGACCACACCATCCGCTCAACATTCCCATTCAAGTTGATCTCCGTCCGGTCGCCGGTTCGGCTTTCCAATAACCACACCAGCACCTTTCCCAGGACACGCATTTCATGCACATTCTCAGGCTTACGTCGTCGCATTGCAGCCAGGCGCCGGGGGCATAAATAATTAGATCGCCCTTTCAACACAGCAGCTCGGACAGGTAGGTTCAAAGCCTTCTTGAGATCAGGGATATCCTTATTGATCAATTGATCCTGCAGGTTGATCGTATTGGTAGAGATCACAACCCGGGTGTTATTTTGCAGAGCCCAATAGGCTGAGGGGATCAGATAAGCCAGGGACTTGCCGGTGCCTGTACCCGCTTCAACCATCAAATGGAGCGATTCACTCAAGGCTTTGCAAACCGAACGCAGCATTTCCACCTGTTGGGGTCGGTATTCATATTCATCAAAATAATCTGCGAACATGCCGCCCCGATCAAGAACAGCAGCGACATCATCAATATCCAGGCTGACTTCTCCTGCTTCTGCTCCAACGCTCTGATTATCATCATCCACTGGCTTTTCAAACAGCGGCCCATGCACCCCACCAGCGGCTTTCTTTGCCTTGACTGGTTCCTTGATCCTTTGGCGCAATACCTGCTGTAAAGGCCAATTCGCCTGCCAATCAAGCGGCTCACCCATTCGCACCAGCTCAGCTAAGAGATCAAGTGGTAATTCCTGAGCTTTTTTGAGCAATTCAATATATACCGCATGGGTTGCCCGGGCATCATCCAGGGCCCGGTGTGTCGCGGGCAGCAAAACCCCCAATTGCTGTGCTAGAGCGGAAAGATTATAGCGGGTAGCAGTCGGCATCAACACCGCAGCCAGTTCATAGGTGTCAATTTCAATATTTGTCCTCAAAGCACCTGCCTGCCGCAGGAAGGAGAGGTCAAAGCTGACATTATGCCCAACAACAGGGGCATCCCCCACAAAGCCAATAAGATCACTGATTACATCCATCAGGAACGGTGCATTACGTACCATCGGGTTGGAAATCCCGGTTAATTGACTGATAAAACTTGGTATTGGACGCCGAGGGTTCACAAGCTTGGACCATTCATCTTCCACCCTGCGGCCATTAAATTTGACCGCACCAATCTCTATGATAGAATCCTCGTTCTGATTTAGCCCAGTGGTTTCGATATCTACTGCGACGATTTTTGACATAACCCCGATTATACCTGTTAATCAATTACTGACGCTTCCTATCTCTTTCCTATCAACTATGGAAAATGAGCTTGTTATTTGCTAAGATTAACTTTGAATCCTTCAAAAGCGCCTAACACGTTTTTGAAGAAATCGAACATAAGAATATTATTATCAATGAAGTTAACGAAAAAATGTTAGGAGGAGCACATGAAAAAAAATTCATATCTGATTATCCTTGTGCTGATCATAGCCTTATTGCTGACAGGTTGTGATATTGTCGGTCTGTTTGTCAAGACCGTGGTAGGCTCAGGTGAACTTGTCGTGGAAGAACGTGAAGTCACCAGTTTTAGCAAAATCGAAGCCGGGGGCAATCTTGAGCTGCATGTCTCCAAACAATATACCGGCATCAAGGTAAAAGCTGAAAGCAACCTGATGAAGTATATCCACACTTATGTTGAAGGAGAAACCCTATTTGTAGAAATATCGGACACAGACGGGGGCAGCATAAACGTGCAACCGCTTGAACCAATCCAAGTTAATATTCAATTTACCAAAATCACCGGGTTTTCCTTATCCGGTGGTGCACAACTGGCATCCGAAGCACTTGATGGGGAGGACATGCAAGTCGATATCAGCCTGAGCGGCGGCAGCGTCGCAAAAATCGATGCAATCAACACAGATAATCTCAATATCATCCTATCAGGTGGGTCAGAATTGAGCTTCAGTAAAGGCGAAGTGACTAAACAAATCATAGAAGCCAGCGGTGGTTCAGAATACATGGCTGAATGGGTGCAAAGCGAAGTCACAGAATTGAGGTTGAGTGGTGGGAGTGAAGCAACAATCTGGGCTGAAGAAACCCTTGATATTGACCTCTCCGGCGGGAGTACAGCCTACTACTATGGAAGTCCCGCCAATCTGAATGAAACCAGTAACAGCGGTGGCAGTGACTATATAAGTAAGGGTGAACGATAATTTCCATCGTGTTCACAGGAAGGCTGCCTGGAACCAGGCAGCCTTTAGTTTTTAAGTTCAGGTCAATCGGACTGCTGCGCAGTGCAGCGAGGACAAAACTTAGCATCTGCTGAAATCACCCCCCCGCAATATGGACATTCCTTCGTCCTTAAATCTGCTCCACATCGCGGGCAGATTGAAAATTTTCCTGTTAGCTGCCAGCCGCATCCTGGACAAAACCGATAAAAGCAATTATTGTTTACTGCATCAGTGGACCTGTCCTGTTTACCACCAACCGCCCACAGATTTGCTAATTCATCTTGATAACATGGGGACATTCCTTGTTCTTTTCCTATCCGCTATGAGTGGAGTCATATGACCTATTGTATGCCACATTAATAAAGAAGTTATCAGGATTCGGGTAGACACTGCCCCCTTCGGAGGGCTGAGGCAGGTCTACCCCTGCAATATTATTATTAATTACGGATTTAATATACACTCTCACTTATTTGAAGCCCCCGAGAAAA
>CAYTXE010000053.1:0-15651 GCA_964441045.1 uncultured Candidatus Brevefilum sp. | reverse complement strand
TAATTTGGATAGAATTTATCTGATCGTTTTTTCAGTGGACTCATTAATTAGTTTGATTATTGAACGAACTGTATAATCTGTTTTAGAATAGCAAAGGTATTATTATGTTTGTCCAATAGTGAGCATGAAAAATTTTAGAAAAGATGGGGATTAATGAATCATAAGGAAGGTCATTTCAAAGGTGTACGAGGCAGTGAGCATTATTATCAGGCATAGCTGCCAGAAGAAGGTGAGATCAAGGCGGGGGTCATTATTGTGCATGGTTTAGGTGAGCACAGCGGGCGTTACAGCAACGTCGTCAATTACCTTGTGCCGATGGGATTTGCTTTGTATGGATTCGACCTGATTGGCCACGGAAAATCTGAAGGTGAGCGAGAGTTCGTCAAGTATTTTGAAGATTACACCGACTCGCTTATGGACTTACCTGGCGAAGGTTAGAGAATGGCTGCCGGAAAAGCCGGTTTTTTTGTTGGGACACAGTATGGGAGGCTTGATCACATCTTATTATCTGCTTGATCACTCGGATGCATTTCAAGGCGCAGTCATTTCTGCACCCTTTATCACGGTTCCTGATAACATCAATCGGGGAATAATCATCGCGACGAAAATCTTGTCCAGGGTAGCCCCCAAGATGGGGATGATGCGGCTCAATGCCAACGACATCTCCAGAGACCCTGAAGTTGTACGCGCTTATTTAGAAGATCCTCTGGTTTTCAATGGTAAAACATCAGTGCGCATGATGGCGGAGATGCTCAAAGAGATGATAAAGGTCAATGATGAAATGGAACATATTTCACTGCCGCTTATCCTTGTTCAGGGAGGTGCGGATAAGCTGGCGGATCCCATCGGGGCAAAAACACTCTACGAACGAGCCAATTCTAAAGATAAAACATTGAATTTATGATGGCCTTTATCATGAGATTTTCAATGAACCTGAACGCGCACAGGTGCTCCAGAATGTTGCGTATTGGTTGGATGCGCATATTTAGGAAGAGGATTGAGGCGGTTGGAGCTATCAGCCACCTTTTAGGCAGGCTTTCAACGGCATTACAAATAAAATTATGGTACCTGATCGCTTCCGTAGAGCCACTTATAAATATACTGGATCTCGTTGATCAAGCGGATATAGCTGCGCGTTTCCTCGATGCGGATAATTTCAAGAAACAGGTCCGGGTCATCAATGGGGGTTAATTCTTTCCAAGTAAAGGTATTTCCCGGTCCGCCATTATATGCTGCCAGCATGGCAAACATGTCCCCATCGAAAAATTGGCGTTGCTGCCTAAGGTAAGCAGCACCAAAGACCAGGCTGATGTAGGGGCGATATAGGTCATCAGCTGTGTAATTCTCCGGCCAGCTCAATTCCTCAGCCAACTGGGCCCCAGTAGTGGGGATGATCTGCATCAGTCCTCGTGCCCCGGCGGCGGAGTTGATAAAGCCTTCATAGGTGCTTTCCTGGCGCATGAGCGACAGCATCAGGAGGGGGGAAAGCCCTTCCGATTCAGCAGCTGGCATCAACCAGTCCAGGTAATAGGCACCAAAGCGCACTCGTGAGATAAATTCTGGTGCATCCAATGCTGCAGCGCCTTCCAGCCCGGCCAGTTTGAGCAGTTCGGTGCTGGCAATCAGGGCTGACCGATACAGCCCGATCTTGACCAGTGAAGGTATCAGTCGAAAAGTCTGTGCAGGGTCATCAGATAAATCCAATCGCAGATCTTCGAATTCCGCCTTGCCGGCTTCGTAATTTCCCAGTGCCCAGTATTCCAGCCCACGCTGGAAGCGTGGATCATTTACCAACAATCCGGGGCTTTCCAGGTTGGTGTCAGGTGGTAGATTGAATGTCGTACGCAGCCAGGCTTCAGCTTCCATCCGGTAGGGTGAAAGATCTGGATCTAACGTAAAGGTTTCTGGATCCGTCAAGGCACTGCGCCCGATCAAAAGGTCTTCCGCTCGGATGCTGTAATGGCCGAAGGGGTCTGCAATTTGTGCGAGCTTCCAGGTGTCTAAAGCAGTGCTTATATCCCCCTGGGCTTCCTGGCATTTTCCAATCCACAAGTAAGCGGCTGCTTCCTGCGAGGGTTCGTTTGAAAGGACAAGGGCGCGGTCGAAGAGCGGTTGTGCGCCAGTCCAGTCCAACAGTCGAACATGGGCAATACCAGCAAAATATATGGCACGGAATGTTTCTTCGGAATGGGGGTATTCATTCGCAATGCGCTCCCAGGTTTGGGCAGCTTCTAATAGTAAGCCTGCTCGTTCATAGGAACGCCCAGCGAGAAAGAGAAAATGAGGGGCGAAAGCAGATTCGGGACGCTGTGCCACATACATAAGAGCATTCTCTGCAGCCAGCTGCGGTTCATCCATGTAAGCCCACAGCGTGTATTCGATATCCTCCCATGCGTCAACATAAAAATCACTGACAGGGTAGTCCAGGATTAACTGTTCCCAGAGTGTAATGGCTACCTCATACAGGCCTGTATCGGATTCAAAACCCAGTGCGCGTGTTGCCAGGGCTTTATAATAGAGGGCTGCATCTGCATTCATCTCTTGATCAGATGCGAGATAGCGGTCGAAAGCCTGGATCGCAAGAGCATAATTTCCAACATTGTAGTTGATCAGCCCACGCTGGTATTCATTGACCGGCACACCAGATTCGACCAGGAGCACCAGGGAAGTATACGCATCATAGGCGTAAGGGGCGGTATTGACCGCATCTTGCAGGTAAATGTAAGCTTGCTCAGGTTCTTCACGGTCAAGATAAATGAGCCCAATCCTCAGGTCCATTTCGGCTTTCGTATAGTCATTTATGGTGCTAGTTCGAATTTCATTGTACATCCCTAACGCTGTCTCAACATCGCCAATGTTTTGATAGGCTAGTGCGATTTTGACCCTCAGTGTCTCATTCCCACCAGAGGCATCAGCCTGGTAAGCGTGTTCATAAGCGGTGACGGCGTTCTCATAGTCAATTATGCTGGCGAACAAGTCGCCGCGCAGTTCGTGAACGTGGGTATCGAGCAAGCCTGGCTGCAGTTCCAAATACTTCGCATAGGCTGCCAGGGCTTCATCGTAGCGTTCAAGTTGTGTGTAGGTTTGACCCAGCATGTAGTAGGATCGAGCAGACAGGGCTGCATCTTCAGCTGAAGCAGCCGCTTCGAACTGGTCACGTGCTGAACCATAGTTCTCCTTGATGAAAAAGATCTTACCCAACCCAAATTGACTTCGGGCATGCATCAGGGGATCGCTGGATTGTCTCAATGTTTTATGGAAAATATCCACTGCAGCATCATGGTCTCCCACGAAGAGGGCGTATTCCCCATCACTCACCAATTCCTCCTGGGTTTGGGTGGGAAGGAGAGTTGGTGTACTCGTGGCGGGTAATTGTTCAAGTGCGGCAGTTGACTCAGTGTTTAATATAGGGGAGGGTGTAGTCTCATCCGGCGGTGTGGTTATGGTGGGGGCAATACAAGCTGACAGCAAGCCGGCCATGAGCAGGAGCAGAAGGAATTGTTTGGTGTGTAAATGCATAGTTTAAAGTGTAACACACAGGGGCTGATTAATTAATTTATGGGGAAATCAGGCGTCAGGGACTTATTTCGGACCCTTGTGTAATCACACAGCATCTTAAGAATCCGTCCAATTCGACAGATGACTTGAACTGATTTTCGTCATTATATATCACATCCCATAATGTTGATTTGAACACTATATGTGAACGAAATTAGATTTGGCAATACGCATTCGTTATGAAAAACCAAAGTATAAGGAATGATCTTAATTCCCGTCAATCTGAAAAACATGAATCACAGACTTATACTCATCCGCCAACCTCTCAACAATATAGAGCAATCCATTACTCCGGTCGAAGGCTGCTGCACCGACCAGATCGCGCTTGTAGATCTCAACATGTATTTCAGGATTAAACCAGTACTCTGAAAGGTCCATTATCGCATAAGGTTGGGGATCATATGTTGCCATTTCACCCTGTACCACTTGTGCAAGATCCTCCGGATTGAAGAACAGGACTGCTGGTATGAAATTCTCAGCCCAATATCCACGATCATCATATGGAAAGTCAGGTACATCCGGGCAATCAACATCAGGATTTTCTGCACAGTCATAAGCCCAAATAATCCCATTTGAAAACCCATACCAGGTCTCCCCCTGGGCTTTGGTACCCGTAAAGATGACCGCATCTCCTTGGGTCGATGTCAGCCAAGCGCCTCCCCACCAATGGTCAGCTTCAGAATATCCATCCATCCGCATTGAGTCATCCGTTAACAAATCCGGAGAACCATCGACCTGGGTCCCATATAGGAGAAGGGGCTGGATAGCTGTAAGCGTACTGCCAGGGGCAAGAACATTTTCACCATCCAAAGGGGCGAAAGCAAACAGGGCTGGACCAAATCCACCCCATACCCCTTCACGGAAACGACCGGTGGCTAAAATATAATCTTTAGCGTAAGTGGATGCCCATTCCTGGGGGATAGCAAACAGATAATCATTGGTCGTGTAGTTTGTATACCCATTAAAAACCCACAAGCCTGCTGGTTTGGGATTAGACAGGTTGATTGATGCCCAGCCATGTGACGGCTCGAATTCTTGAAAATGCTGACCAACACAAAAATAGATTTTATCTTCAACCATCCCCGCTTGTGCCGGCAGATATTCGATACCAATTCTGGGAATGTCCATATCCTCTGAGATCGCCCCACCGGTAATATCAGAGAATGATTGGATCATTTGAGCATAATTCAGGTCCTCAAGATTTTTGCTTATGATAGGTTCGGGAATACTGATCTCAGCTACATTAAGCTGCTGGTCATGACCGACAACAAAAAGGGATCCAGGGAAGCTGTCCATCGTACCTGCAGGGTCACCACCCGGATAATAGGTCATCCCGTGACCGCTGTAGTCCCATCCCATCTCACCAGAATCATCCGGTAAGCGAAATGCACCCAGGTATCTTAAAGTCTGTGGTGGAAGGGAGGTTTCCGGAATCCCGCCAGTCCCAACCTTAATTTCAAATTTTTTTTCATCGTCTATTGAATGTGTCTCAGTGGATTGTTCATTATCGAGCACAGGTGGTTCAATCGGCTCTGAAAAGTCCTCATTTTTGATTAGAAGATGACATGCAGACAGAGAAAATAATAAAAATATCTCACAAACAATTTTGAATTTGTGTATCTTCATTGCGGCCTCCATTGGGTACTATTCAATGTTTATATGAATTAGAATTCCTGGGTGAATCAATAAATATATGCCCAGGAAATATGGAAATTCCAAACTTCTATGAACCATGCATAATGATTGGCATCATCTCTACGGAAGGTTGTGTCATACTAATCAGCCGATAAGTCACTGGATAGGTAATTTTGTGTGAAGGGTTACGATAATTGTTACTGCCTAACTGAACAGGCTGGTGATCAAGCGTGTGATACCGCCAACCACGATAGCGATGATCGAGAAGTCATTTCCACCGAAAGCATTTACAAAGCCTGCTGCAGTGTTCATCACGAAGGGTAAGGAAATAGCCTGGAAGACGATCAGCAGAACACCGCCAACGATGGAGGCAATGATAACACCTCTTCGTCCACCAGTCGCATTCGCTAAGATGGCAGCTGGACCGACGTCGAAAAATGCTGCCACGATCAGGGGTAAGAGCAGGTAAGGATAACCCAAAAGACTGAAGATGATGAGTGTGATCAAGGACGAAATCAAAGCGATTGGGAAGCCAATGATCAAGGCGTTTTGACCATAAGGGAAGACCATCGGGCAATCGAGAGCTGGCACAGCATGAGGGACAACCTTCTTGGCGATCCCATTGAAGGCTGGGATAATCTCTGCTAACATCAAACGCACTCCAGTGAGCAGGATCACAAGGCCGCCGCCGAACAGGATGCTTTGCATCACAATCCACAGGAACCACAACCAGACCACACCACCGGTGAAGGTCTCAGCCGCTCTGGGGACTCCAACGATGAAACCCATGACGAAGAAAATTACGATCATGATCAGTGATGTCATGACTGTCATGGATTTGATAAAAGAGAGACCTTCAGGTAATTTCATATCTTCTGTTGATTTCGAAGGATTCCCAAACCATTTGCCCAATAACGCCCCGATCACGGAAAGAATCGTAGTAGTATGACCGATGCTGAAATCCTTCTTTCCCGTAAGTTTGAATACAAAGGGTGCAATAATGGCTGGGAAGATCGTGGAAAACAGTCCATGGATAATGCTTCCCAGGAGGATTAATACACCACCTTTAAGGTTGGTTCCGTCTGTTAGTGCTGCTACGACCATGAAGGCGTTCCAAAACATAATATGGCCTGTCAGGAAGACATATTTCCATTTGGTGACCCGTGCCAGGACCAGGTTGATCAAGAAGCCAAAGACCATCACCAGGACAATTTCCAATCCGAAGTTGCCCAGAAACGCCGTCCAATCTGAACTTGCGGCTTGACCTTCATAGACATAGATAAACCCGAAAAGCGTGGCAATTGAACCGATAACCTGACTGAGCACATCGACAGCCGTGAAGAGAATTAATACGCCTGCCATGGTTTTGATCGTGCCAGTGAGGACCACTCTGAAACGCTTTTTCAGGATCAGCAAGCCAATTAATGCGACGAGTCCTAACATCATAGTGGGCAATAAACGGGGGACGAGATTAAAGATAACTGACACATCCATTTAAATCACTCCTTATCTTTAGGGAGCAGTGTGACCAAGCATATTTCGTTGGCCATAGCTACGGTCATTTTTTTCTTGCCATAATATCTGACCTTATTCAAGCCAAACATTGAAAAAACAAGGGTCATTCCATCATTAGTTTTTGAATCACGGGAATGGCTTTATCCTGGACTTCTCCACTGCTAAGGAAATTATTGATGATGATGACGGGCTTGTATTGATCTTTGAATATTTTACTGATTTCATTTGACGTTAAAACAAGGTCGAATTTTTGTCCGATGGCTGTGTCTGCATCCGAACAAAAGGTTTCTGAATTGATCTGACACTTATTTAGAACATCATCGAGAGTCATTTTTAATACCATTGATGTTCCCAGTCCAAAGCCACATACAACCATGATTCTCAAACGTTTCATGCATAACTCTTTTCATTTTTTGATAGAATAAATTACATTGAACATCCCATCAATCATCACAGCAGTCGATCATTAACTTTTATTTTTATTATTGTTTAGGAACATATGAACGGCACTAATTATATCGTTGTATCCCTGTGTTGGGACCACTGTCACTAAATTTAGTGGATCATGACAAATGGAAAAAAATACATTGACCCCCGAAGAAAGGTATGTAGATGATAGTTAGGATGGTTGTTTTTATCTCTCTGACGCAGGGTTGAAACTACCTGACAAGGACAAGAATGCTCTTAAATATCAATGGGGGGAAGAGGGAGATTTGGGCTGGGTTTCCCGTTTCACCCAGGATTGAGGAGACAAGATCGTGGAAATGGAAGCTATTGCTGCTTGATTTCTCTTCATAGCGATCCCCAAAATTCGTTGTATCAATGCCTCGAAGGTTAGCCCACCTGCTTCTGCCATATAAGCAAAAGAACTTCCTCCCGGGATGAGACTGGGAAAGGCGTTAACTTCTAATACATACGGTATGTGATCCTTATCAAAGCGCATATCAATGCGCGCGTAATCACGGCACCCGATTGCTTGATAAGTCCTGACTGCGAGATCGATAATTTCTCCCTTTTCCCTCCTTGAAAGGGCTGCGGGGCAAGATTTCTTCTCACATTTGTCAGCATTCATCTTTGTTGTGAAACTTCTAAAGTGATAGTCTTCCTCAGATTGATGGATGAACTCAAGGATAGGCAGCACTTTAGGGCGGTCATTCCCCATAATGCCAATGGTAAATTCTCTGCCGTTGATGAAGGACTCAACGATGACGGGCTGGTTGAAGTTTGTTATCAAAGTAGTGCAGATGCGTTTTAACGCTTCATTCGTGAAGACAAGGTTGTTCCTTTCGATTCCTACACTGCCGCCGCCTTGCAGGAGCTTCACAATCAGTGGGAAGCTGATGCCTTCTGGGCGATGAACCTTTGCCGGGTCAGTAAATGTTACAAAATTTGCTGTTCGGAGTCCAAGTTTTCTTAGAATGGACTTCGTTTTGGCTTTATTAAAGGCAGTGACGCAATTCTGAGCTTTTGGACCTGTATAGGGAATACCAAGTTGATCCAATAATCGGGGTGTTGATGCTGAACCTTTCTCTTGGCCGACCCGGTTAGAACGGTTAAAAACAAGGTGGGGTTTGAAATGAATTAATCCATTCCGTAATTGATGATCAGCTTCGAAGTGTTTGAAGACATGTCCCAGCCCCTGGATGACTAGGGCAATACTTTCTATGACATGTTGAAGGGTTTGATGATAGGTTTGTTGAATGGCTTCAGGATAATTCGTTCTCTTGGGGTCGGAAATTAAGGCAATTTTCATGATTCCTTTATTTGTTTGAACTGATTCAGTGTCAAAGGTTCAGTATGGATAACTATTCAGATGTAACAATCCGTATTTATGGATTGTTCATTGGGTGTTCATGTTTCAGTGACCGAAAAACTGACGGTTGCTCTTGCTTATGTAAATCCATTCGTCAGGTGTTACCAAAGATTGATCTGCCATTGTCGTTTGAATAACATCCTCACATATCTATTATAATGCATATTTCTGGGGTAAATCCCCAAATAACCATTAATTTGGTCATAAATCATAATCAAATGGAAGCGCAGCATATGCATTTTTCTAAAATTGACTTTACAAATCAAATGTGATACGATTTGTCAGATTGATAACTCATCGAGAGAGGTGGAGGGACCGGCCCGATGATACCTCGGCAACCACGATCGTCGATCGCAGGTGCCAACTCCGGCAGACCCTGAAGTTGGGACGTTCTGGAAGATGAGGTGATGTTACCAAAAGGTAAGCAAAGCCTCTCAACCATTGAGAGGCGATTATTTTTATATGGCATATTTTCCAGGTGTATTCATTGAGGATCAGGTATGGCAGCCAACCTTAAGAAATTTACCAATCGCCGCTATTTAGAAGCATTGGATGATCGGGTGCTGCTGTTTGATGGTGCTATGGGGACTAATCTGGATCGGCAGAACCTCACTGTTGAGCAATTTGGCGGTGAGAGAACCTTGGGGTGTAATGATTATCTGGTGATCACCTATCCCAATGCAGTGGAAAAAGTTCACCGCTCTTTCCTGGAGGCTGGTGCAGATGTGATTGAAACGGATACCTTTAGGGCAAACCGTTTAACGTTGGGGGAATTTGGTTTGGCTGAACGCACACACGAGATTAATCTCACAGCCGCCAGGCTTGCCCGTAAGCTTGCAGACACATATTCAACTATAGATAAACCACGCTTTGTTGCAGGTTCAATGGGTCCAAGCGGAAAGTTAATTTCAGCAGAAGACCCTGAGATGTCAGATATCAGCTTTGATAATCTGGCAGATACCTTCCGAGAACAGGCAGTGGGATTGATCGAGGGTGGTGTTGACCTCCTGTTGATTGAAACCTCACAGGATATTCTGGAGGTTAAAGCGGTTATTCACGGCATCCAGGCTGCTTTTCAGGAGACAGGGAGCGTTATCCCTATCCAGGCACAGGTGACTTTGGATACAACCGGTCGAATGTTGTTGGGAACGGATATTGCTGCAGTGAGAGCCATTCTTGAAGATATGGGCATTGATGTGATCGGGTTGAATTGTTCAACGGGGCCAGATTATATGCGTGAACCAATCCGGTATTTGACAGAACATTCCAAACTCCCTGTCTCATGCATACCGAATGCCGGACTGCCATTGAATGTGGATGGTGAAGCAGTTTACCCCATGGAGCCGGAACCCTTTACGGACTTGTTGTTAGAGTTTGTCAACGAGTATGGGGTACGGGTAGTGGGGGGATGCTGTGGGACCCGGGAAGAACATATCAAATTGATCAATGAGAGATTAAATCGAGACAAGGTTATGCCGCCCACACCTCAACAGGAAGCAATGTTGGCATCACCTGTTCAGGCTGTTTCAATGGTCCAAACCCCGCCACCTTTCTTGATCGGTGAAAGACTTAACACACAGGGATCAAGGCGATTCAAACGGTTGATCATGGCTGAAGACTATGATTCCATCGTTGAAATGGCTCGGGAACAGGTGGAAAGGGGTGCTCATGGATTGGATATTTGCGTCGCATTGACTGAAAGTGCGAATGAAGAAAATTTAATGCGCACATTGGTTAAAAAATTGTCAAATTCTGTGCCATCCCCTTTGGTGATTGATACAACTGAAATTGATGTGATTGAAGCGGCATTAAAAGCTAACCCTGGCCGCTGCTTGATCAATTCAACGCACCTGGAATCTGGACCCGGGAAAGCCAGACAGGTTTTCTCTCTGGCAAAGCAGTTCAATGCGGCTGTTATCGTACTGACTATTGATGAGGGCGGAATGGCAAAGACCGTTGAACACAAGCTGAGTGTTGCCAGGCGAATTTATGATTTGGCTGTGGGTGAAATGGGGTTGAAACCGGAAGACCTGGTGTTTGATACATTGACTTTTACCCTGGCAACAGGAGATCCCGAACTGCGGGATTCAGCCGTCCAAACGATTGAGGGCATCAAACGAATAAAGGAAGAACTACCTGGAGTCCTGACCTCACTTGGAGTGAGCAATGTATCTTTTGGCCTTTCTCGTCCTGCACGAGCTGTACTTAACAGCGTCATGCTGTACTACACTGTAGAAGCGGGGCTGGATATGGCGATTGTTAACCCTGCACATATCAAACCCTACGCTGAAATACCTGAAAAGGAACGCTTGCTTGCTGAGGATCTGATATTCAATCGATCTGAGGATGCCCTGGCAGATCTCATTGCTTATTTTGATTTGGTTGAAGATACAGGTGTAGATGAAAGGAGTGGTCAGTTTGACCTGAAAACGATGCCACCGGAGGAACGTTTACACTGGCGCATCCTGCACAGGCACAAGGCAGATGTTGAATCTGATATTGATGAGATACTTGAAAGAGATGCGAGAAAATTTAAATCTGAAACCGCTGTAAAGATACTTAATAATGTCCTGCTGCCTGCGATGAAAGATGTGGGTGATAAATTTGGATCCGGTGAACTTATCCTGCCCTTTGTGCTGCAGAGTGCTGAGGTGATGAAGGTTGCAGTGGGATATTTGGAAAATTTCTTAGAGAAAAAGGCAGGGATTACCAAGGGAAAAATCGTTCTTGCGACGGTCTATGGGGATGTACATGATATTGGTAAGAACCTGGTGAAGACAATCCTGTCAAATAATGGTTATACCGTGGTGGATCTTGGTAAGCAGGTGCCTGCTGAAACAATAATCTCCCGGTCGGTGGAAGAGAAAGCGGATGCTATTGGGTTGAGTGCTTTGCTGGTGAGTACCAGCAAACAAATGCCGCTGATTATCAATGAATTAGATCGACGAGAGCTGTCCATCCCTGTGCTGGTTGGTGGTGCGGCGATCAATCCACGTTTTGGTAAGCGAATCCTTCTTACACAGAAAGAAAGGTATTATCCTCCAGGAGTCTTTTATTGTAAGGATGCTTTTGAGGGACTCTCCACAATGGATGCGGTTATGAATCGCGAGAAGAGAGAAGCGCTGCTGATAACTATCCAAAAGGCAGCTGACTATGAGTTGGGGAGAGATATAGCACCTGCACACAGACATACCAGAAGGAAGGCATCCAAGGGTGTGTCAGTATTAGAAATGCTGCCCGAACCACCCAGTTGGGGTCCAAGAGTTGTAAAAGATATCCCACTGGCCATGGTAGGGGAGCATCTCTCCATCAAGGAACTTTATCGACTATCCTGGGGGGCAAAAAATGCCCACGGAAGTGAGTGGGAAAAACTCAAATCTGATTTCGATGTCAGGTTGGCTGACATGCGCAAAGAGTCAGAGAAGGAAGGCTGGCTTAATCCTCAGGCTGTGTATGGCTATTGGCCGTGCCAATCAGAGGGTAATGAGCTTCTTGTTTACGATCCAAAGAGCATTGATAGCAATGTCCCGTCGATCCTGCAGCGGTTTATTTTCCCTCGTCAAGAAGGTGGAAACGGTTACTGCCTGGCTGATTATTTTGCATCAAAGCAATCAGGCAAGATTGATGTAGTAGCCTTCCAGGTGGTAACCATTGGTGCCCAGGCAACAGAACGGTTTGAGGGCTTGCAGGAGGCTGGTGAATATGCTGAAGCTTACTACCTGCATGGGCTGGCTGTTCAGATGGCAGAAGCGACTGCTGATTATCTCCACGCACACATTCGTCGTGAGCTGGGACTTAACACCAATCGTGGGAAACGCTATTCCTGGGGGTATCCCGCAATACCCGAATTAGAAGATCACCTGAAGGTGTTTGAGTTATTGCCTGCTGAATCAGAAATCAATATGAAGTTGACCTCTGCTTATCAACTTGTGCCAGAACAATCTACCGCAGCGATCATTGTCCACCATCCTGAGGCCAAGTATTTTAACATTGGCATCAATCGGCTTCAACAGCTCTTAAAAGATGATAGATCGGAGCAGTAATTATGACTCTTAAACCTGGACATTTTCGTGAACACTTGAATCAAAGCCTGCACCCAATCGTGACAGATGGTGCTATGGGAACCTTATTGCATGAACGCGGTATCGATATTGATGAATGTTTCGATGAACTAAACATATTACAACCGGCAATTGTCGCGGAAATACACCAGGAATATATCCAGGCAGGTGCACAGCTGATAAAAACAAACACCTTTGGTGCTAACCGCACCAAATTAGATCGTCATGGTTTAGAAGATCGTGTGGCGGAAATCAATTCAGCTGCAGTCAATCTTGCACAGAGAGTGGTGTCCGCTTCATTCAAAGATGTAATGATCGCAGGAGATGTCGGACCATTAGGCGTACCGTTGGCTCCTTTTGGTCATGTACAACCTGAGGAAGCGGTTGAAATCTACCTTGAGCAAGTGCAGGCATTGGTTGATGCGGGTGTTGATCTGATCTTGATAGAAACTATGGTGGATGTTTACGCTGTTAGGGCAGCTGTTCAGGCTGTTCGCCAAGTTAATCCAGAAATGCCTGTGATAGCTTCGATGACCTTCACCAGAGATAGACGGACACTGCTTGGTGACACGCCTGAGGAAGTAGCGCAACGTATTAATGACTTAAATGTGGATGTGATTGGGGTCAATTGTTCTGGTGGACCAGCACAATTACTAAGTATTTTACAGAAAATGAAAGCAGCTGTTCCTGAAGCACACTTTTCCGTGATGCCGAATGCAGGTTTCCCTGAAAAAATTGGCGGTCGAATCATGTATCCTGCTGGACCGGAATATTTTCATGATTATGCATTGGCTTTCTGGCGTGCAGGAGCGAATGTGATCGGTGGTTGTTGTGGAACGACACCGGCCCATATTGCTGTGATCGCGGAAACAATTGTAACCACACCAGAAGATTTTCTGATCAATATTGGACCAGAGTTGGAAACTGATCGAGAAGTTGTTCAAGAACCTGCGTCAGAATGGTCTCAGCTAGCTGAAAAGCTCGCTTCTGGTAAGTTTGTTGTCGCCGTGGAAATGGACCCACCGCGTGGGTTAACTATCCATAAGAAGTTAGCCGGCGCTTCCCTGTTGGCTGATGCAGGTGCGGATGTGATTGACGTAGCAGACAGCCCAATGGCTCGGATGCGCATGAGCCCCTGGGCCGTTTGTCAGTTGATCCAATCAGAATTCGACATAGAAACAACCCTGCATTTTCCAACCCGCGGACGCAACCTGCTCAGGGTACAGGGCGATCTTTTAGCTGCACATGCGCTGAAAATACACAATGTTTTTGTGGTTATGGGGGATCCAACAGCTATTGGTGATTACCCGGACGCCAGCGATTCTTATGATTTGGTACCAACGGGCTTAATCCGCCTAATAAAGGAAGGATTTAATATTGGTGTGGATCATTCGGGTGGGCAGATTGGACAGCCTACTTCCTTCTTTGTCGGGGCTGCGTTAAACCTTTGTCCAAGCAATCCTGAACGTGAAATGCACATCTTAAAAAAGAAGATTAATTCGGGAGCGGATTTCTTTCTAACCCAACCCGTTTTTGACCTTGAGAAAGCACGCCAATTTATCAGGGCTTATGAGGAAAAACAAGGTCCTTTAGAGATTCCTATTCTGGTGGGTGTGCTTCCGCTTGTCACGGATCGTCATGCCCGTTTCCTTCACAATGAGGTTCCCGGTATATCCATTCCAGAATCAATCCAGCAGCGCATGGTGCAATCTGGTGAAAATTCGACTCAAGAGGGGGTTCGTATTGCCAGGGAATTGGTCCAAGACTTGCAAAGAGATTTCCAAGGTGTTTATTTTATACCTGCTTTTAACCGCTTTGATATGGTGGCAGAGATCATTGAAGAGACCAAAAAGAGCTAAAATATTTCCAATTTTTATATCAGAACTGATATAATTTCGACATTCTGGATAAGTTCTGGATTGACGGGATTGCAGTACAATTATCGCCAAAGGAAAACACGATGAAAAAAAACTATATGATGTTCATAAAAACCATTTTGCTTCTATCAACCATTGTTTTAGTTGGCTGCTCTCAAGCAAATCCTCCAGACTTGACCATGGCAGGGACGTATGCTGCACAAACCCAAGCAGCCATCTCCACAGAGATTGGAGGTTCTAAACCTGTCAGCACTGACACTTCTGGGACATCACCAACACCAACAGAAATGGTTGGCACAGCAGCCCCAACGCCTACGAATGCGCCTGTCGGACCTGTTAATTTCCCAGAAAATATCAATCCTTTGACAGGCATGTATGTTGCAGATCCTACGATTTTAGATCGCCGTCCTGTATTGGTAAAGGTTGCGAATTATCCAGCCTCTGGTAGACCTCATGCTGGTTTATCTTTTGCGGATATGGTTTTCGAATATTATATTGGTGCAGGTGCCAACCGATTCGTCGGCCTTTTTTATGGACAGGATACGGATGAGATTGGACCTGTTCGCTCAGGTCGCCTAGTTGATCCTCAAATTGTCAGTCTATATGAAGGCATACTAGGTATGGTGAGTGCTTACGTCACTGTTTTTGATCATATCGATGAAATTCTTGGAGATCGTGTCATAAGCGGTCGGAGTACCTGTCCGGCGATCTGTGATGATGGTCGCAATATTGTGATCAGTGTCTTTGCAAATTCAGAGCAAATGACGAAATACGCTGCACAACATGGGGTCAATCAGCAGCGGTACACCTTGGAAGGGATGGCGTTTGATCCACAAGCACCCTTTGGCGGGTCAGATGGACCGCAGGCAACGATACTTTTCGGCAGTTTGAATAGGGGGGAATGGCGTTTTGATGAAGAAAGCGGGAAGTATTTGCGCTGGATCGAGGACCTCACAGGTCAGAATCTGGAGATGATCCCCCTGGTAGATCGTGAAACGGATGAGCAGTTAGCATTTTCTAATGTTGTGGTGCTTTTTGCAAACTACACAGAACTTGCACCGACCCTGCACGAAATTGACCTTTGGAATGCAGTGGGTCAGAAGGCAGTTTACTTCCGTGATGGGCAGGTTTACGAGGGGACATGGGCGACCCCCAGCAAGAACCAACCCATACAGTTTTTAGACAAAATTGG
>CAYTXE010000052.1:0-15685 GCA_964441045.1 uncultured Candidatus Brevefilum sp. | reverse complement strand
AAAGGATTGTTCCCGAGTATTGATATACCGCTTTTTTGCCATCTTGACCTCGCTGTTTGTTGTTTTCTATGCAATTTTCGTCAATTTATGACTTGTTTTTCAACACTCTCTGAGTCATTCAGAGTCATTCAGTCGTCCTCCTCGTATTCAGTTGTGGTGATATAATTAGGATACTCCTGACTCACCAATTTTGTTAAGGTTCAGTATTTTATAGAAAAAATGTTACATCAACCGAAACTATGACCTTGTCACTGAGTCTATTATGAGAAAATTGTTAAATAATTTTATTTCAAATATAAAAAATATCTTAAATAATCATTTTCCTGAAATAATTGATGCATGTTTAATTCTGGTAATATCTTTTATAATCTTCTACCAAAATTTTCATTATCTATCCAAGTTTACCCTTGTTGGGGAAAATAACATTATCTTTGGTGCAGACACCCATGATATTGCACAATTAATATGGAAAACTGTATTTATAACAGATAAGTACAAGCATTTACTATTCCCATTTACATTGAGTCCTATCAGGAAAACAATCGAGGAAGTTCTGACAACCAGTCTTATTAGATCCATTATTTTTACATTTTCATGCATATCAGCATTAAATATAATGGGGGTATTCCTTCTGCTTAAGAAATTATTTATATCCACACGCTTTGTGTTATTGTTTACAGGCATCTATACTTTCTTATTTGCAAATCTCGTCCTTTTTAGTATTCCAGAAACTTACTCATTATCTAATCTATTTATCCTTATTTATTTATTTATATTGGTTTACTTTCAAAGCCAATTAAACTGGCGAACTTGTACAATCCTATCCATCATTTCTGCGATTGCTGCACTTTATAATCCACCTCTGTTTTCACTAATAATAATCCACCTGGTTTTATCATTTTTCAATTCTAAATTCAGGGATTGGATTTTATTAGCAGTCTCTAATTTGGCTATTGGATTGATCATAATTTTTTCATCTTATTATCTTTTATATAGAATGGAATTCATACATTTTTTTACAGCTTATTCCGAAAAACATGTATCATTAGCAAATTTTATCGATCCAGAAAAAATCATGACCGTTATAATTAATTTTTTCTTTTTTTCGATACTAAGTCCTGTAAGTCATCTGCCAAATCAATTGGGATTGAAAGATTTAATCGCTTTCTTACAATCACCAATAGGTATTTTATTATTTCTATTCATTTTCAGTATTGTTTGTTTTGGAATTTATTTTGTCTTGAGCAAAAAAAGTGACAATCAACGTTTATTATCTAGTACGTTTGTGTGGATATTGATTATGGTTCTTTTTTACATTTACTTTAATCCACAAGAAGCGATATTATATTCATCGCAAATCCTTTTACCGTTAATATTAATTGTTGCAGATGCTTTCAAGGAATATAAAACCTCACCAAGATTAAAACATTCAATCATGATAATGTTGTTTGTAATATTGGCAATAAAAAATACTTTAGCATTGTACTCGGGTCCAATAAAATAATTTTAAAGAATGGTGATCTTTGACTCTGATTTTCTTTTAGTTTTCATCTGAATAAATAATTAGAATACGGCTCCTCGCTGTTTTTGTTGGTAAACCAAAACTAAGATTTCCTGCAATGAGGTAAGCCATTGTGATTAGGTCACCTTTTTACCAAGAAAGGAAAACGATATAATTCAAAAAGTCCCTCATTCTCACCAAAAGTCCGCACCTTCCTTTAAAATTTTCCGGATGCTAATTTCATTAATTTAGTGCGTTCTCCCCTTCAAGTAATCCCATCATCTGTAAACATGTTCAATAATCACAGGCAAACCTGCGGTGAGCCAGAAGTAGACTTCCACAACCCGGTCCTGATGTCATGAGAGAACAAACAATACATTGGTCCCTTTACATCCACCACTATCTTAAAAATCTATCAAGATATGAATACGTGATTGTGCGGTACAAAGACCTGATCGCCGATCCTCAATCAACTATCGAAAATATTTACGAACGATTCGGACTAACAATGAGTTTAGATTATCGTCGTATCTTAGAATATGAAACAGAAAATCAAGGCATTATAAGAGTAAACACAAGTATTCATTAAAAATGGGGTTGAACGAAAAATCCCTGAAAAAAGAGTTTGCTTCAGCCATTAAAGAATATGGTATGGAAAGCTAAATCTCAGGTTTTTATTTTCCCAAAAAGTATCCTAGAGTTGAATCAATCAATAATTAATCCAGCATTTCATTTAGAGCCTTTTCAACCATCCAATCCAGTTTAAAGGGTTCATCCTGTTGACCCAATAAAAGGTTGACAAGAAATTCCACGTTTCCCTTTGGCCCCCGGATGGGGGATGGGATCAACCCCATCGGCCAGAACCCGAGCGCATGTGCACTCATTAATGTTTCCTTCAGAACAAGTTCATGCACGGCCTCATCTTTGATCACGCCGGCATGCACCGCAGCGGCTTTGCGCCCAGCCTCAAATTGGGGTTTTATCAGGGCAATGGTCTGCCCGTCAGCACCCTCAAACCAACTCTTAACAGCAGGCAAGATCAAAGCGAGTGAAATAAAAGAAGCATCTATTGTGACGAGATCAATTGACTCAGGTAAGGCATCGAGATAACGGGCATTGATCCGCTCCATCACAATCACCCGTGGATCCTGGCGTAGTTTCCAATGCAATACACCATAGCCGACGTCAATTGCATAGACTTTTACAGCACCGTTCTGCAGCAGGCAATCCGTGAATCCCCCTGTAGATGCACCCACATCCGCACAAACTTTTCCTTTAACATTTACACAAAAAGCTTCAATCGCTGCCGCCAGTTTCTTTCCCCCACGTGAGACATACTTTGGCTTTTGTTTGACTTCGATATGCGCATCCAATGCAACCTGTGTTGAAGACTTGTGAACCATCTCGCCATCCACCCGCACCTCACCCGCCATCACCAGGCGTTGGGCACGGTTGCGGCTCTCCGCTAGCCCGCGTTCTACAAGTAAGATATCAATGCGTTTTTTATTCATACGTTAATTTTATTCCGAAATGGCTCGAAATGATTGATCAATTTATCTATAGAATTAGATTCTTCACTCATCAGTATAATCTATAAGATTCCAATCATCTTTATCTTCCTAAATCGATCTGTGATAAGATTGATCTATATGAAAAAACTCTGCTATATCTTCAAAACAATGCGCCCAAGGCAGTGGACAAAGAACGTATTCCTGTTTGCTGCCCTGGTGTTTGATGGGCAATTATTCACCCGGGATTCCTTCCTTGTTACCTTCCTCGCTTTCATTCTTTTTTGCCTGACATCCAGTCTGGTGTATATCATCAATGATATAGCAGATATCGAAACAGATCGGCAGCATCCAGTAAAACAAGAGCGCCCCCTGGCATCAGGAAAGCTTTCAAAAAGAACTGCTATCATCGCTGCAGTAATCCTTTCCCTGTTGGTATTCCCCCCGGCCTTCATCATGGACCTGGGCCTCGGGTTGATCCTCAGCGGCTACCTGCTCCTCATGCTGGTTTATTCCCTGTGGCTCAAACACGTGCCTCTGATCGATGTGATGATCCTCGCAGCTGGTTTTGTCCTAAGAGTGGCAGCTAGTGTGGTCATTATTGAAACACAACGCTTTTCACCCTGGCTGTTTGTCGCAACAACCTTCCTGGCGCTGTTCATCGGCCTGGGAAAGCGTCGAGCAGAAATCCAGCTGCTTGAAACCAACGCTGGGGCTCATCGCCGTGTTCTCGATGGGTATACATTGGATTTTCTCGACCAATTATTGACAATCGTCCTCAGCGTTACACTAATGACCTACTGCCTGTACACTTTTTCTGCCGAGATTATGCCCGGCAGCCAAAGTATGATGTTGACAATCCCCTTTGTCATATACGGTCTTTTTCGCTACCTTTTTTTGATCCGTATTGAACACATTGGCGGGGCGCCTGAGGAGATCGTGTTAACCGACCATCCCATGCAAGCTACGATTGGTCTTTGGGGTTTGACTGTGATCCTGATCCTTTATCTACTTTAACCTGGAGTGTGCATGGCGATAGTTTTCGGGAAAGCACCTGGCAAGATCATCCTGTTTGGCGAACATGCTGTTGTGTATGGCCAACCAGCCATAGCGATTCCAGTGACAAAAGTGAACGCAACTGCTCGTATCATACCAATTCTCACAGGAAAAACCGGGCAGGTTCAAATTCAAGCAGTAGATATCCAACTTGACACATCTCTCACAAACCTTGCTGAAGATCACCCACTTGGAACTGCTGTAAGGCTCACCTTTGAGGCTGTTGCAGCGATGCACATCCCCCCTTTCACTCTCCAAATCTCGTCCAATATCCCAATTTCAGCTGGCATGGGTTCAAGCGCAGCGGTATCTATTGCCATCATTCGAGCACTATCTGCTTTTCTGGGAAAACCTTTACCCAGTGCTGAAATTTCAGACCTCGCATATGAGGTCGAAAAAATTCATCACGGCAAGCCTTCCGGGATCGATAATAATGTCATCACCTATGGAAAACCTGTCTATTATTTACGCGGGAAACCCATTGAATTCATTCAAATCAGTCATCCCACACATTGGATAATTGCTGATACTGGTGAAAAAACATCCACACGAGAAACGGTTTTATCTGTAAGTGCCCTATTTGATTCGGATCCCAAATATTGCGAACCAATTTTTGATAAGATTGGTCATCTCACGCAAAATGCCCGTCATGCCCTGAAGGTGGGAGATATCAAAACATTAGGTAAGCTGATGAACGAGAACCAGCAGCTGCTTAATGCATTGAACGTCAGCAGTCAACAACTGGACCACCTGGTAGATGCAGCCAGGACTGCTGGTGCTTTTGGGGCGAAACTCTCAGGTGGCGGACGCGGCGGCACCGTCATCACCTTGGCACCCCAAGATAAGCTCAAATCAATCGAAGAAGCACTGGTCAAGGCTGGTGCACAAAGCACAATTTCCACGAGATTAAATGTAAGCGAGGAAACATGAACCAATCTAACCTGTTCTTCCTGAAACTGGGTGGGTCTTTGATCACTGATAAAACACGTCCTCTGACACCACGCATAGAGACGATTCAACGTCTGGCAACTGAAATTGTGCAAGCATTAAGAGACAATCAGACCATGCAGCTGCTAATTGGACACGGCTCTGGCTCCTTTGGTCATGCTGTCGCTGAGCGGTACAAGACCCAAACAGGTGGTGAGAATACAGCGTATTGGTTTGGATTCGTCGAGGTCTGGAGAGCTGCAAGGGAGCTGAATCAAATCATATACCAGCACCTCTCTGAGGCAGGTCTGCCCATCATGGCTTTTCCACCTTCCTCTGGCGTGATTGCAGCAGGAAAACAAATTCAAAGCTGGGATATCTCTGCCTTAGAAACAGCGCTTTCACATGGTGTCATCCCCCTCGTCCAGGGAGACGTGGTTTTTGACACCGAACTTGGCGGTACGATCCTCTCCACCGAGACACTCTTTCAGCACCTTGCAGGGTTTTTACATCCTGGTCGGATCTTACTTGCTGGGCTGGAACAGGGGGTCTACCGAGATCCTGAAAAGCCGCAGGAAATCTTTTCTCACATCACTCCCGCATCCATTGAGGAAATTCTGCCTGCTTTGTCAGGCACCAATACTGCTGATGTGACCGGTGGGATGTCGTCCAAAGTTCAGCAGATGGTCTCCCTCGTTGAGGAAATTCCGACTCTGCAGGTGCAGATCTTCTCTGGTCAGGAGGAATGCAATCTCCAAAAAGCTCTGACTGGTCATCATCTCGGCACTCTGATTTCATCATAAATTTGACGATATAAAGAAAATGCAATATGCAATGCCGCATCATGTAACCCCTGGTAAATCCGGTATAATCTGTTTTCGATTATCACATCGGAGATTATTAGCATGATATTCACACGTCAACAGCTTGAAGAATTAGAAGATCAAAACCTGGCACCTTACGCCAATCACAGCATCAACAGCAAAGGTCGCAAGCACCCTGAGGACGAGCCGGAATATCGCACGGTATATCAGCGTGACCGTGACCGCATCCTCCACACCAGTGCCTTTCGGCGGCTTGAATATAAAACCCAGGTATTCATCAATTATGAAGGCGATTATTACCGCACACGCCTGACCCATACACTGGAAGTTGCCCAAATAGGACGGAGCATTGCCCGTGCGCTTGGTGCCAATGAAGATCTGGTGGAAACAATCTGTTTGGCGCATGACCTCGGGCACCCCCCTTTTGGGCATTCAGGTGAATTAGCATTATCTCGGTTGATGATGGATTATGGTGGCTTCAATCACAATCACCACTCCTTTCGCATCGTAACTGAAATCGAAAATCGGTATCCAGAATTTCCAGGTTTGAACCTGACCTGGGAGGTACTTGAAGGTATCGTCAAACATGAAACAGAATATGATGTTTCTGATGCGAGCGAATTTGCCCCAGATCTAAGGGGTCATCTTGAAGCACAGATCACCAATGCTGCGGATGAATTGGCTTATACAGCTCACGACCTTGATGACGGTTTACGTTCTGGTTTGATCACACCCGAAATGCTGGCAGGCGTTTCACTTTGGGAAGTCATTAATGAAAGTGTCGGTCGGCGCCGATCAGATATGCTTGATGATCTCTCACGGCATCGCTTGATCCGCCGCTTAATCGGGATTGAAGTAACCGACCTGATTCAGTCCATTGACCGGATGATCCGCAGAAGCGGTATTCGCACCGTTGAAGAACTCCAAAAGCTGCCCTATAACGTGGTCGGCTTCAGTGAAGACATGCATCGCCGCAATCGGGAGTTAAAAGATTTTCTTTTTAAAAATCTCTACAATCATTACCGCGTGGTACGCATGGCTGTTAAGGCTGAAAACACCATCAATCGTTTATTTAAGGCATATCTTAATGATCCCTCAATCCTGCCAACCCAATACCAGCAGGCCATTGATGAGAGAGGTCTTGAAGAAACCATATGTTTCTACATCGCCGGGATGACTGACCGCTTCGCGATTGAAGAATATCAAAAACTGTTTGACCCCACCATACTACCCTGACCGCTATGGGTCAGTAAATTAAAGATTCTATTGAGGAAAGAAGATGAATGATATACATTACCTGACTCCAGAAGGCAAAGATAAGCTGGTAAAGGAATTACACGACTTAACAACAAAGGGACGAATAGACCTTTCGGAACGGTTGAAGCACGCCATCTCAATGGGTGATCTTTCAGAGAACGCAGATTATCATAAAGCGAAAGAAGACCAGGGATTCCTGGAAGGCCGTATTCAGGAAATTGAGTCAATCCTGCGAAATTCAGAAGTGATCGTAGCACAAGATAATTATTCTGAGGTTTCCATCGGGGCAAAAATCACCATTAAGGAAACAAATTGCGAACCGGAAACCTATCATCTGGTTGGCAGTAAAGAAACCAATCCACGTGATGGAAAAATTTCCCACGAATCACCTATTGGAAAAGCCCTGTTGGGGCATAAGGTTGGTGATTTAGTTGAGGTTGACCTCCCGGATGGAGGCAAAATTCAATTTGAGATCCTGACAATTTCATAATCCCCTCAAACATAATTAAAAAGAGACCCCCGGCTGAATATGAACCAGGGGTCTTTATTATCGTTGAGTTGACGAAAACAATCAGTTATTAATTCGCTCTTTCTTTTGGCCAAACGGCCAATTCCAGCGTTAGCCTTTCGAAAAAGCTTTGGTCCGGAGCAGGTCCCTCACCATAAGCCATATCCACAATCCTTGCCTCAAGTTGTAATGTGGCTGTTTCCAAAAGCACACGTTTTCCAGGTTCTGCCAGGATGGGTTCTCCCTTTGATTCCAGGCGCATACGGATCTTATCATCCTCATGTGCATGGGCACTCATGATGACTTTGGTTACCGTTTGAATGTCATTTTTATCAAACAACCACACCTCAAAAGCTGCGACATGTTTCGGTTCACCAACGCCGATCATTTCCGAAATACCAACACCGCATTCGCCTAAGAATTCTCCAGTCGCTGCATCAATACTGAATGAATCATCATACAGGTCATCACCAATTACATAGGTTGTCATGAACTGTGCAACAGGTTCTGCTGGTACTTCCTGAACTTGTTGTGCTGGCTCTTCTGGGATATCTGCTGGGACTGCCATATCTTCACGTCCAAAGGTTTCCTTTATCCTTGAGACAACCTCGCTGCCCAGGGATTCGGAAGCAGATTCTTTGGAAGCCCTTGTCCGGATCACCAGGAAATAGAAGACACCACCTGCGACAAGAAGCAAACCCAAGCATAATCCACCGAGAAGAAGCCACTTAGGACCTCCGCCCTCTGTATCTTCCTCCAAGACCTCACTTAATGCAATGGTTGGTGTTGCTTCAGGTGCCCCTACTCCGACGATTGCCATAAAACTGGTGATTTGCTCAGGTTTAAGATACTTAGGATCCACCCTTACTGCATCCAGAGTTTCCTCCGCAGTATCCTCCAATTCAGACCAGGCTTTGGTCGCAATTGAGGCATCGCCAATCGAAGTGGTTGAAAAGATTGACATGCGCAGGTAATCTTCCCGAAGATCTTGCCGTAGGTGATATGGTGCCAAATCCGTCCATTGAACAGGCCAAATCCCCCATCCAATAATCAATCCCAGGATCAGACCCAATACCACCCCAACTGGAATGCTAACCCTGAAATCTGTCAAAGAAGCCTTGATTTTCTCCAATTTCATCATCAACTCCCATCATATTAATATTAAAATTAACGTTTTTACTATTGTAGATTAGTTGCAGAATTTCTGCAATATCAATACTTAGAGAATTAATTGCAAGCTTTATGCCAATTAAGTATTCCGGAGGATTTCATCCTGCAAGAAAGTTTTCTCACACGACAAACATTGTAAATGATGCTTATTTGTCATCACCAGGGTCCCACCACAATTCGGACAAGGTTTTGGTACTGGTTGTTTCCAGGATGTAAAGTCACAATCGGGGTATCTGGAACACCCATAGAATGTACGGCCCTTGCGGGTTTTACGACGAACGACATCCCCCTCTTTGCACTTCGGGCAGGTCATACCAATCTTCTCCAGATATGGTTCCGTATACCGGCATTCCGGGAAGTTGCTGCAGCTGATGAACTTTCCAAAGCGACCCCAACGGATGATCAAATCATGACCGCACTTCGGACAGTTCCGCCCCACCTTTTCAAGCTCCACCTTTTTCTCAGGCATCACTTCTTCAGCATGCGCTAACCTTTCAGAGAAAGGACCATAAAAATTACTTATCACTTCAACCCAGGCTTGATCTCCAGAGGCGATTTCGTCAAGTTCTTCCTCCAATTGCGAGGTGAAATTGATATCAACAATCCTTGGAAAGTATTCCACAACCAGGTCGTTGACCAGGAAACCTGTTTCAGTGGGTTCGAGACGGCTGCCAACACGCACAACATATCCCCGATTCTGTATTGTCGATAGGATCGCCGCATAAGTTGAAGGCCTTCCAATCCCATTCCCTTCAAGCAGCTGCACCAACGAAGCTTCGGTAAAGCGTGGTGGTGGTTGTGTGAAATGTTGATTGGGAAGCAGCTCCTTCAATATCTGCGTCTGTTTCTCCTTAATATCATCGATTGGAATGCGTGTGCTGTCACCCTCTTGCTCTTCCTTCTGGTCTTCATCTTTCCCTTCCTCATAGACTGTCAGAAACCCGGGGAATTCCAGTTGACTCCCTGAAGCTCGCAATAAGTAGACATGGTCTTTACCATTTCCCTGAATCTGGATTGCCAGGGTTTTATAAAGAGCGGGCTTCATTTGAGAAGCGACAAAACGCTGCCAAATCAATTGGTAAAGGCGGAATTGATCCCTTGAGAGATACTTTTTGATCGATTTTGGCTCTCTCAATACAGAGGTTGGGCGGACGGCTTCATGAGCTTCTTGAGCAGAACGAGTACGTGTCTTATATTTAGGTGCCTTTGCAGGCAGGTAACCTTCTCCATAACGCCTCTTTACAAAGGCACGAACTTCTTTCAAAGCAATTTCAGATATGTTCGTGGAATCGGTACGCATGTAGGTGATCAAACCGGCTGTCCCCTGACCATCAAGTTCCATACCTTCATATAACTGTTGGGCAATTCGCATCGTCTTACGCGCCGTGAAACCCAGCTTACGCGAGGCATCCTGCTGAAGCGTGCTGGTTATGAATGGCGCAGACGGCTTTCGACGTCGTTTTCCATGTTTAATTGAACGGACAATATAGCTCGATGTGTGCATATCATTAATAATCACATCAGTGACATCGGAATTGGACAGGTTTGGATCCACATCGTCAATCTTTGTGAGTTTCGCCCGGTATGGGACACTTCCTCCTTCGGGCAGGAAATCAGCCTCAATGGACCAGTATTCAACGGGTTCAAAGGCTTCAATCTCACGTTCTCTTTCAACAATCAATCGAACCGCAACCGACTGAACTCGACCCGCGGAAAGACGATTGCGCACCTTTTTCCAAAGGATTGGGCTGATACCGTAGCCCACCAAACGATCCAGGATTCTGCGCGCCTGTTGAGCATTCACAAGATCCATATCAATTCCACGTGGTTCTGCAAAAGCATGTGCCACAGCCTCTTTTGTGATCTCATGAAAAACAACGCGATTGGTGCGACCCTCTTCGATATCCGCTGCTTCCATCAGATGCCAGGCTATCGCCTCACCTTCCCGGTCCGGGTCGGTGGCTAAATAGATCTGTTCTGCCTTATTCGCCAGGGATTTGAGTTCTTTAACAACTTCTCGTTTTTCATTCGGTACACGGTAGCGAGGTTGGAATTCATTTTCTATATCAACGGATAATTTCGATCGCAAGAGATCCCTTACATGACCAACAGAGGCACGCACTGTGTATCCTTTTCCAAGGAAACGACTGACTGTCTTTGCCTTTGCAGGTGATTCAACGATCACCAGCTTACCCTTGCGCTGATTCTTCTTCTTCCGAGTTACCTCTGGTTTGGGAAGTCCTTCGTGTGCTTCCGTTCGCCCCATTCGATACACTTTTGTACCACAAACAGAGCATGTCCCTTTTGTGACAGGAGCACCTACAGCATTATAATCAGCCTGAGGATCTTTAATAATAGTTTTTTCTCGACACTTTACACAATATGCTTCCAAAATAATTCACTCCTACAAATAACGATCGCGACCGCTTTCTTTCAAATAACTAACGACTTCACGTACTCGTTGAGCTTGCTTTCGGTTGCAAACGAGTACCGCTTTTCCAGTATCAATAATAACCAGGTCGTCAACGCCAATTGTCACAATCAAACGATCTGCCGATTCTTCACAAATGAGTGTACCCTGTGTGTCAAATGCAACTGATTCACCCCCCATTAAGATATTACCCGCCTTGTCAGGTTCCAGGGCATCAAATAGAGACTCCCAGCTGCCAACATCGTGCCAGCCGAGATCAAAAGAAGGGATCACGGCCACTTTCAGTGCATGTTCCATAATGCCATAATCGATCGTCTGGGGATGAATGGAAGGCCAAATCCGCTTGAGTGTTGCATCGTGTTTGGATGATTCCCATACTTCGCCAATCTCTTTCATTTTCATGAACAGGTCAGGCATCTGGCGCTTTAATTCATCCCAAATGGTTTGCACCTTCCAGATGAACATCCCAGAATTCCACACGTGCTGATGGTCTGAAATCATCATTTGTGCTCGTTGAAGGTCTGGTTTCTCTTTGAATTTCTTGACCTGGAAGGCACTCAAACTTTGAAATTCCCCAACTTTTGCTCCCTTTTGGATATATCCAAAACCCGTTGCAGGATAATCTGGAGTGATTCCCAATGTAACAAGGTAATTTTCCTGGGCGGCGGAATATGCTGCTTTGAGCAATTGCCGTAGATGAGCATCATTCTTGATCAAATGGTCTGCAGTCAGTATCGCCATAACGCCATCAGGGGCACGATGCTTAATCGCAGTAGCAGCCAACGCGGCAACAGAAGCAGTGCCCCTGGGCAGTGGTTCTATGACAAAGTTTTCTAACGGGATTTCGGGGTATTCCTCCCTGAGCAATTCAACCTGTTCTGCCACGGTAACAACCAGGATGCGTTCATGCGGGAATAAACCTTCCAATCGATCAACAGTATGCTGGAACAATGTTCGCTTTCCAGAAATGATAAGGGATTGTTTTGGCCGATCCGTTCTCGAAAGCGGCCAAAGCCTGGTTCCGCTACCCCCAGCCATGATCACTGCAAAGTAATTATCAAACATCATCCTCTCCTTATAGCCTGGGTGTCTCATGTACACTGGCATAACGCATCCCACCGACATGCTGAATCAAACCTTTTAATTCCATCATTGTAAGTGCAGCGGAAACTTTTTCAATCGCCAATCCAGTTTCATTACAAATCTCATCAATATGGATCGGTTCATAATCCATGATCTGTAGTATTTTCGCTTCCGTCGTATCTGCGGGTAATACCTTTCGAGCGGCCTTTGTGGCTTCAACCCTGGATAAATCCAATACATCTAATACGTCTTGAGGTGAAATCATAGGACAGGCACCCTTTTGAATTAATCGATTGGTGCCCCGACTGGCAGGTGAAAGGACATTACCAGGTACAGCAAACACCTCCCTGCCCTGCTCCACCGCAAATTCAGCCGTGATTAATGCACCGCTCCTCTCGCCTGCCTCCACAACAATTGTTGCCAATGACAACCCGGAAATGATCCTGTTCCTCGGTGGGAAATTGATGCCTTCTGGTTTCGTCCCCATAGGATAATTACTGATTACTGCGCCGTGTTGACAAATCGCCTCGGCTAACTTACGGTGCTCAGGTGGGTATATCACATCTACACCACTGCCCAATACAGCAATCGTGCGTCCACCTGTGTTGAGCGCGTGTTGATGCGCTAATCAATCCACACCACGTGCCAACCCACTGACAATCGTCATCCCATGACCTGCCAGGAAAATACTCGTGTCCCGGGTGACCTGCTGTCCATAAGCGGTCAATCGGCGAGTCCCTACGATAGCTATTGAAAGTTCATCTTCAGGAGTTAATTGGCCTTTGACATAAAGCACAGGAGGAGGTTGCTCAATCTCCTGCAATAAACGGGGATACCCCACATCCTCCAAGGTTAGAACCTGCACACCTTTTTCCTGGATTGATACAAAAACTTGATCAAGATCTATTTGGTCGCGCAGATTGATCAAATTTCGCAAGGGACGTTCAGGTAAACCTGCTTCGCGAAAAGCCTCAGCTGGAGCATTCCAGGCTATCGAAAGGTCACCAAAAAAAGATAATATCTGCTGAAATCGGACAGCTCCAATCCCCCTTACAAGGTTAAAGCCTATCCAATATTTCTTTTCATCCGACATTAATCCCCCTCACCGTACCATTCCATCCTGGATACAATCATTCTTCCCTCTTCCAGATCAACGCTCTGGATCATATCCATGGTTGCTGGAATCAGCGTCTCTTCCCCTGTGTCATCCCTGACCAAGTACACATCATTCGCACCTGTCTCGAGGATCTCTTCTAAAACACCAAGAAAACGCCCACTGTCTTCATAGACATCCAATCCAATTATATCGTGATAGTAAAATTCACCTTTTGGTAAAGGTTTTAATTGAGTGGCTTTGATATAGAGTAATTGATTGGTCAATTGAGAAACAACGGTCCTGTCTGAAATTCCCTTAAATTTCAATAAAAGGAAAGGCTGCTTCCATCGTGTCTTTTCGATCGTGTAAGGTTTATAATCTTCTCCAATATAGACAATATTACCGGCATTGAGCAGTTCCAGCATCTTTGTGTGGAGTTCCAAGGGGATTTCACCAAGAATGCCATGGGCACGTCGTAATTTCCCCATTATTAGAAAGGCAGGCTCGCGGGATGCATGCGAGCCTGTGTCAAGGCTATCTTCTTGAGGCATATTAAATCAAATTGTGATTAATGCGGCTCAACAATATCGAGATTGACCCGGTTGCCTTCACGGGCAGCAGCAACCTTAAGCAGCGTCCGGATTGAGTTGGCAACACGTCCGCCTTTGCCAATTACGCGACCCATATCCTCCTTGGCCACTTGCAAATCTAATTGAACCGAATTCCCTCGTTTGAATTCCTTAATATTCACATTGGTGGGTTGATCAACCAATGATTGAACAATGAACTCAACCAACCCTTTCAGGTTATCACCATTCATTTTTTACCTCACTGTACTATAATCGTGTTTTTTATGGGTTAGTGCGCGGATCTGTCACCCGAGTCGAATAAACCTCTTCAGCCTCTTCAACAAGAGTTGTTACTTCCTCGCCTGCCTTGAACCGTTCATAGCGATCCCATAACTTGGTTTGCTTGAATAATCCATCCACAGCTTCAGATGGTTGTGCACCAACGCTCAGCCAATAATAAATCCGATCATCCTTCAAGACAATAGTGGACGGTTCTGTGCGAGGGTTATAATGGCCAACAGTTTCGATAAAGCGACCATCCCTTGGGCTTTCTTTGTCAGCTATTACAACACGATAACTTGCCTGGTTCCGGGATCCTACCCGGCGTAAACGAATTCGTACCATCGAAATAATTCTCCTGTTATTTTCTAAGTCTTTTCTTTTATTAAGCCGGACGATAATAAAGGCGTGAGAGTGCGTTGAAGGGAACGCCTGCCTCTCTTTTCATCCAGCTATCCCATCATGCGACCTAATCCTTTGCCGCCTGATTTTTGTAATGTTTTTATCAGCCGCTGGGCTTCGCGAAAACGTTTCATGACCTGGTTGACCTTTTGCACTTCTAAACCAGATCCCTTTGCTATTCTGCGTCGCCGGCTGGCGTTTAACAATTTCGGATTGCGGCGTTCCTGAACCGTCATAGAGTTAATGACCGCCTCAATCTGTTTCAATTGATCTTCAGCGTCCTGGGGGTCCACTTGTCGGGCAGCTTGCCCCATCTGCCCGGGGAACATTTCCATGATCTGCCCAAGCGGCCCCATTTTTCGCATCTGTTTCAATTGTTTGGCGAAATCCTCAAGAGAGAATTCACCCCGTAAAAGCTTGTTAGCCTGCTGCTCGGCATCTTCCTGATCAAAAGCAGCTTCCGCTTTTTCGATCAAACCCAGTACATCACCCATTCCCAGAATGCGTGAAGCTAACCTCTGTGGATTATACTCCTCAATTGCATCAAGTGACTCACCAACTCCCAGGAATTTTATTGGGATCCCGGTCACTTCCCGTATCGAGATGGCTGCACCACCACGGGCATCGCCATCAATCTTGGTCATTAACAGGCCAGATACAGGCAAATCCTTGCGGAAACCCTCCGCGACATTGAGCGCTTCCTGACCGATCATGGCGTCCACCACGAGTAAAATCTCCGAGATGGGGACGTTTTTCGCAATGGCATTAAGTTCATCCATCAACGTTTCATCCAACTGAGAACGCCCTGCCGTATCAAGGATGACGACACTCATCCCGCCCTTTCGGGCTGTTTGATAGGCTTCTTCAACCAGTTTTGGCGGTGTCAATCCATCCTCATAGAACACTGGCACATCAATTTGGTCCCCAAGAATCTGTAACTGTTTTACCGCAGCAGGACGATAGGGGTCACCTGCAACCAGCAGGACACGTTCACCCTGTCCGCGCAGTCGCTTGGCAAGTTTGGCTGCCGTGGTGGTCTTACCGGAACCCTGCAGCCCGACCATCATCAGCACA
>CAYTXE010000051.1:0-16114 GCA_964441045.1 uncultured Candidatus Brevefilum sp. | reverse complement strand
TCTGAACGCGGTATAATCAAAATTGGGTCTGAACGACATGGAGAAGTGAATGATAGATAGAAGAATACGCGTGCTGATAGCAAAACCCGGGCTTGACGGGCATGACCGCGGTGCAAAAGTAATCGCCAGGGCATTAAGAGATGCAGGGATGGAAGTGATTTATACAGGATTGCGCCAAACACCTGAGATGATCGCTGAAGCAGCCCTCCAGGAAGATGTGGATGTTGTTGGATTATCTATTTTATCTGGTGCTCACAATGTCCTAGTGCCAGCAGTTTTGAAAAAGCTGCATGAAAACGGGATGAATGATGTCAAAGTCTTTGTTGGTGGGATCATCCCTAAGGATGATATCCCTCCGCTTTTAGAAAAAGGGGTCTATGCTGTTTACGGTCCAGGCACAGATACACAAACCGTTTCTGAAGAAATTATCCGGGCAGTTTCCCTGTAAAACGATTGACCATGCCTAAGATAGAGCCCATCGCCATTCGAGAGGGAGACAGGTTAGCCCTCTCCCGAGCCTTGACTGCAGTCGAAAACAACACACCTCAAAGCCGTGTCATTCAATCTGCATTATTCCCGTATACCGGTCAAGCCCATTTGATCGGCATAACCGGTGCCACCGGTACAGGTAAAAGCACCCTTGTCAACCAGTTGGCTAAGGCGCTCAGACATTCTAGCTCTAATAAGGAACCACCCAAAGTTGCTATCATTGCGGTCGATCCCACAAGCCCCTTCACCGGGGGCGCTCTGCTTGGTGACCGCATCCGCATGCAGGATTTGGCTGGAGACAAAGGAATATTCATCAGGTCAATGGCATCACGGGGAGCTCTCGGTGGGTTGGCACATCAAACAGCAGCCTTTGTCACCCTTCTGGATGCCGCGGGATACGACCCAATCTTGATAGAGACGGTTGGTGCGGGACAAACAGAAGTGGATATCTCGCGCCTCAGTCATACCGTGGTATTGGTCGAAGCACCAGGTCTGGGAGATGACATCCAGGCTATCAAAGCTGGTATTATCGAAATTGCCAACATCATCGTGGTTAACAAAGCAGATCGCCCAGGTGCGGCAATTACCGTCCGTGCTCTGCAGTCCATGTTGGATATGGCACTCGGGCGCAATCAAACAATCGCCATGAAACATATGCGGCAAACAACCAATAATGAACCAAAGAATACATCAAGACAGCAAAATAAAAACTGGGAACTCCCTATCCTGCAGGTCACCGCAACCGAAGGTAAGGGGATTGATGCATTGATCACCAACATACAGCGCCATAAGAAATATCTACTGGAATCAGGTCTTTGGCAGCAGAAGGAATCTGACCGCCTTAGACGAGAATTGGAAGAATTAATCCAAATCCGGTTGGTAAATCAGTGGCAGCAGCAATTGGATAAGGGTCAATTTGACGCAGTTTTAGAAGAAGTTATCCAGAGAAAGCATCCTCCGCTTGAAGCGGTTGAGTCCCTTTTTGGAAACATTAAGGATTCACCCATCAGTACACAACTCATCGCAGATCATTTAGAACATTAGGAGTACCAGAAAATGGAACGAACCCTCATCAAAGATCTACATAAACATATAGACGAGAAGGTCACCATAAAGGGTTGGCTGCATACACTGCGTGACCAAAAAAACATGCAGTTTGTAATTATCCGAGATCGCACCGGCCTCGTCCAGGTCGCACATTATAAAAAAGGCAACCTGGAACTGGCTGAAATCATATCATCTTTGGGCACAGAATCCGCTCTTAAACTCGAGGGCAAAGTAGTAAAAAACGATATCGTCAAGTTAGGGGGGATCGAGATCCAGCTTGAAGATCTGGTCGTAGAAGGCGCGGCGGATATCCCCCTACCCTTCGAACCCTTTGGCGAATATTTACCAGACCAGGATTTCCGCCTGGATTGGCGCTATATGGATTTGCGGCGCGATATCAACCAGCTGATCTTTGAGGTTCAAACCACTGCAGAACAGGCAATGCGCGAATACTGGTTGAATAACGACTTTGTCGAAATCCATTCCCCCAAAATAATGGGCACGCCTAGCGAGAGCGGTGCAGAACTTTTTACAATCCCATATTTTGAAACCACTGCCTACCTGGCTCAATCCCCTCAATTTTACAAACAGATGGCGATGGCAGCGGGGTATGAAAGGGTTTTTGAAATTGGTCCGGTTTTCCGAGCTGACCCTTCTTTTACCTCTCGTCATATGACGGAGTTCACGGGTGTTGACATGGAAATGTCCTGGATCGACACGCATGAGGATGTGATGGCTTTCATGGAACGCTGGCTGGCCTTTACTTACGAAAAAGTGAGTGAAAAACACAAACAGGCCATTGATAACACCTTTGGTTTGAAGTTAGAAGTGCCAAAAGTACCATTCCCACGGATAACGATGGCAGAAGCCCACAAGCTGCTCAATGAAATTGGTTATAACCTTCCCCCAGAAAAAAAGTACGATCTTGACCCAGGCGCAGAACGAGCTATAGGCACTCACTTCAAGGAAACACAGGGACACGATTATGTATTTGTGACGGATTGGCCTTTTGAAGCCAGGCCTTTCTACCATATGCTGAAACCGGAAGACCCTTCGCTGACACGCAGCTTTGACCTGCTTGGAAAAGGTCTGGAGGTAGCAACGGGTGCACAAAGGGAACACCGCTATGAACAGCTGAAGACCCAGGCTCTAACGAAAGGATTGACGCTTGAGCCGATTCAAAATTACCTCAACTATTTCCGTTACGGTACACCCCCTCATGGCGGATTCGGCTTTGGCCTCAGCCGCTACATGATGATCCTGCTGAACCTTGCCAATATTCGCGAAGCAGTTTTCATCTTTCGGGGACCAACGCGATTGACCCCTTAAGATTTATCGTTACCTTATAAGGAAGTCTTTGATGTCACAGCTATATGGAAAACGGATCCGCCTTCGGGCAGCAGAAAGGGAAGATATCCCAACATTCCTTCGCTGGATCAATGACCCAGAGGTAACCGAGAACCTTTTTTTTGCTACACCTATCTCACGCATAGAAGAAGAAAAATGGTACGAAGAAATGATGGGAAAGCCCCCTGCAGAGCATATCCTTGTAATTGAGGTCAGGGACCCGGACCAGACAGACGTATTCCGAATCATTGGTAATTGCCAGTTCCACGATATTGATTGGCGCAATCGCTCTTCAGAAGTCGGCATCATGATCGGTGAAAAACGTTTTTGGGACCATGGTTACGGTACGGAAACCATGCGTTTGCTGCTTCAACACGGATTTAGTACCTTGAATTTACATCGCATCTGGTTGCAAGTGATATCAAAAAACAAACGGGGTATTAGAGCCTATGAAAAGGCTGGATTCCAGCTTGAAGGCAAATTCCGCCAAACACATTTCCAACATGGTCAATATTATGACGTTGACCTAATGAGTGTCATCAAAGACGAATGGCAACCGCCAGAAAATTTTCCCCAGCTAAAGGATAAAAAGGAATAATACCAATGACAACACCCCACATGCGGCATGACTTGTTATATGGAAATGTCAAACTGTTCGCAGGGACCGCCTCTCCAGAATTAGCCAATGAGATTGCAAATTATCTCGGTAAACCCCTTTGCGGCAGGGATATCATCGAATTCCCAAACGAGAACTTATTTGTCAGGTTGCACAAGAGTGTACGCGGGCAGGATTGTTATGTGATCCAATCCACACCTGCACCTGTTCACCGTAACCTGATGGAGCTTCTAATCTTGATTCAGACACTGAAACTCGACTCAGCCGGACGGATCACGGCTGTCGTGCCCTATCTCTGTTATGGCCGTTCGGATAAAAAGGATCAGCCTCGTGTCCCCATCACCGCTAAACTGGTCGCAGAAATGATTCAGATCGCTGGAGCGGATCGATATATGACCTTTGACCTCCATGCAGGACAAATACAGGGTTTCTTCTCTATTCCCGGTGATGTCTTGAGAACATTCCATGTTATTGACGATTACCTTTTAGAAATTGCCCCTTCCCTGAAGGATCCTGTGGTCGTCACCGCAGACCTGGGCTTTGCTAAAAAGGGACGAGTTTATGCCGACCTTCTACATACCGGACTGGCATTTATTGAGAAAAAACGCACAACCGACATTAAAAACCCCCGATCAATGACTGTCATTGGGGATGTCCAGGATCATGATGTGATCCTTGTAGATGATGAGATCAGCACGGGTGGATCGATGGTGCATGCGGTGGAAATTCTCAAAGAACATGGCGCACGTAATATCTATATGATCTTTATCCACCCTGTGCTGTCACAAAATGCTGCAGAGCGCCTGGCTGACCTTCCAGTTAAACGGTTTGTAACCACCAACACGATCTTCATCGATCCCCAAAAGAGAGCATTGTTTGGCGATCGGCTGGTCATCCTTTCCATTGGCAGCATGCTCGGAGAGGTAATTCGCCGAGCGAATGAAGGTCGCAGCGTCGGTGCAATGTTCAACGAATAATAATAAAATAAAAATGGATATTTTAATGAATGATAAAGAAAAGAAAGAGCTTCATAAGAAATTAGGTATTGAACTATTTAATAAGACGTGGGATCTCATCGATAAGGAAGACAAGGACCAACAAGAGATTGATCGTATGATCCATGCTGCTCATGCCTCGCGCTACCATTGGGAATTTGCTGGCGGCCCTGTGAATATCGCACGCGGTGAATGGCAGATCAGTCGTGTCTATGCCCTGCTGAAGCGTGCAGAACCCTGTCTATACCATGCTGAACGCTGCCTACAAGTTACATTGGATAATGATCTCAAGGATTTCGATCTGGCCTTTGCCTACGAAGCCATGGCCATGGCTTGTAATCTTTCAGATGACCATGCGGCAGTTGCCAAATATATGACACTGGCCAGGGATACAGGGTCGAAAATTTCCGATCCTGACGATCGCAAATACTTCCTCAGCAAACTACAAACGGTCTCATCAGGATCTTAATACAATTTTTCAGGTGATAATCTGGAAATTCACTTATTAAATAGAATTTTATAAACCATAAACAACACAAGGAGGTTTAAATGCAAATATTTCCCTCTAAACGTGCGTCAGCCTTTGCTGATGTTCCCGACGAAAGATGGAACGATTGGCGTTGGCAGCTCAGCCATCGTCTTAACTCTGTTGAAGATTTTGAGCAGATCCTTACCCTGACTGACAGCGAACGTAAAGCCCTCAGCCAACGGGGACTTTTTAGAGTGGATATTACACCTTATTTCGCCTCTTTGATTGATCCAAACAATCCAAATGATCCCATCCGAATGCAGATCATTCCTACCGCCGGTGAGATCATCCCCTTCACCGGTGAAATGGAAGATTCGCTGGCAGAGGATGCCCATTCCCCTGTGCCAGGCCTGGTGCACCGTTACCCTGACCGGGTTTTGATGTTGGTCACCAATCAATGTGCCAGCTACTGCCGCTACTGCACCCGTTCACGCATCGTGGGCGATCCTACAAAGTCTTTTTCCTCCAAGGATTTCGAAGCGCAGCTGGATTACATTCGTCACACACCCCAGGTTCGGGACGTGCTCCTTTCAGGCGGCGACCCGCTCATACTTTCTCCCAAAGTACTTGCCAGGTTATTAACTGCCTTACGGGAGATCCCCCATATCGAGATCATTCGGATTGGTTCGCGAGTGCCTGTCTTCATGCCTCAACGAGTGACAGACGATCTTTGTGATTTGTTACAGCAATTCCATCCCTTGTGGTTAAATATCCATGTCAATCATCCTAATGAAATCACATCAGAGTTGGCAGAAGCATGTGATAAACTCTCCAGAGCCGGCATCCCCCTTGGAAATCAATCTGTTCTGCTTGCAGGGGTCAATGATGACCCATACATCCAGCGCAAGCTCGTACACGGCCTGGTACAGATGCGGGTAAGACCTTATTACCTGTATCAGTGTGATCTCGTCCAGGGTGCAGGTCATTTCAGGACCCCCATAGGTAAGGGGATCGAAATTATTGAGGCTTTACGAGGCCATACCTCCGGATTTGCTGTTCCCACCTATGTTGTAGACGCACCTGGCGGAGGTGGAAAAATTCCCCTCAACCCCAACTATATCCTGAGTTATTCCGACCATAAGGTCGTCCTCCGTAATTACGAGGGCTATATCACCACCTATGAGGAACCCATGGACTATCAGCCAATCGACCCAGCCTTGGTTGCCCCATTTAAAAAAGAAATCTTAGAACCCGGACAAAGCGGCGTGTTTGGTCTATTGGAAGGGGAAGAAATGTTCCTCAAACCTGAAGGTTTCGACCAGCTTCACCAACGCGGCAGTGGTGTACATCGTTTGCGGGAAAACAAAGATAAATGGGTTCCACGAGGGATTGGTGATGGTAAATCATCCCCATCATAATCCTCAAATTAAAAGATAACTGAAACCCAGGCGCAGTATCAGTGCCTGGGTTTCCCCTCTTAATTTTCACTTCGTTCAAGATTAGCTTGTTGGTGGGAGGGGGTCCTCCTTAGAAACACCCGTGGGTTCCAGATTCTCCAGATCCTCTTTTTGACTGCGTTTCACAACGGCAAAGATCACCAAAACAAACGGAACAAGAATCAGTAATGCACTCACGCAGACCATCCAGCCACCCTGGATGAGGCTGGCAGCTAAAACCTCCCATATGTCCTCAGAATTTTGAATATTCCCCACCGCAGTTTCAAAATTAGCTATCCCATTGATTAATAATACACACCCCGGACAGCCACATATGAGGATCGAAACCAAGGCGATAATCATAATTGTTTTCTTGCTGTCTTTTTTCATCGTTCCCTATTCTTCAGGTGTCTCCAATGGGAAAATTTTACCATAGGAATTTGATGGTGCTGAATTTATGAATCATTCATCCCATTTAGTTTTTTTATTCACAAAACAAATCCCCTTTCTCAAGGAATCAACACCAATAATTTATTATTCTGAGAGTCCTTCAAACCATATTCTAATTTCGTCACGATCAGGAATGCGTCCTGAACAGAGCACTTTTTCATCAACCACAAGTGCAGGAGTTGCCATTACATCAAACATCATGATCTCAGCCATCGACTTGACTTTGGTAATTGTAGCCTCAATCCTCAATTCTTCCACAACACCTCTTGTCACTTCCTCCAAACGCTTACATTTATGACAACCACTACCCAAGATTTTAATTTCCATTTCCTAAACTCCTTACAATTTATTGAATAAACCAACCAAATATCAATCCAGACAAAGTACTGAACACACTCACAAGTAGAACATACAGAGCTGTTTTCTTTTTTCCGATCACTTTGTTTGTGATCAAAATTGATTGCAGACTAAGTTCTGGATCTGCCAGCAAGTAAGCCAGTAAAGGTCCTCTGTGCATGCCTAATGAAAGGAACGTTTGTGCTACAGGCACTTCCACCAATGTTGGGAAGTACATGAATACTCCAAACAGCACGCCAGCCAGGTTTGCCCAGAATGTATTTCTGCCGGCTAAGGATTGGATCCAAACCGGTGGAATCAGCGCTCTTGCGATGGAGGCAACAAACACACCAACCAGGAGTAGTGGAATGATCTGTTTCACAAAACGCCAGGTCTCCCAAAGCCATTCTTGACGCGCCTGTGCGCTCAGAGAAGTAGCTGCCATTCTCCAAATGGCGGTTAGCAAAATGACTTCTGCAACAACACGCCCATTTATTCCAATTATTAAATCAACATCGCTTACTCCAATTGAAAAGGATGCAATAACAAGCGTCAGAGTGATCAATCCAAGTGTGACATAAGTCCAGGAATTAAATCCCTCATAGATATTCCTAAAACCTTTAATAGCAGTCAGCGCAATTGCTATCAGTAATGTGATGATAAAGAGACCATGAATGCTAACGCCTTCAATTCCCAATGCGGGATTCTTTGGGATCAGTGTATCCAACCAGGTCTGTAACTGAACCGCCCATGCACCTGGAAGAGTAAATTCATAAAAAACCATTCTGAAAAGGCCGATTTGCAGCGTTCCTGCCAGTAAGGTACCCAATAATAACAGAAAGAAAATCAGAACAGGTAAAGGAATGCTGGCTTTTTCATTGAATAGTTTGTTATTTGCAGCCTCCTCAGCATGGGCAGCATCATCCTTCCTGAAAAACCAGGCCATAAGTAAGCCAATCAGGATCCCGAAAATCATCGATAGGATAATACGGGCAAGCGCAATATCTAAACCGATTTGCACACCTGTAAAAGATATCGCCAGAATATTCACCGCTGGACCTACGAAAAGGAAGGTGATCGCTGGGCCTAAACCAGCCCCTTTCTTATAAATACTGGCAAATAACGGCATAATTGTGCAGGAACAGACTGCGAGAAAGAATCCACCTAAAGCAGAGGCAGGATACGAGATCCATTTCGGTGCACTCCGTCCGAGATACCGTGTGATCGCCTCCTTTGGCATTAGGGCAGCCAGCGCTCCAGCGATGAAAAATGCAGGCAGCAAACACAGGAATACATGCGCTGCCAGGTAGGCAGCCAATCCCCCTAAGCCAGATTGTAGTAAATTGAGTAAGATTGCAGTAATTTTCAGAACAACTCCTTATATAGATATTTTTGCATATATTAGCCAAAAAATTTTTATACATTATTTCTCTTGAGAACAGAAAGGACAGGTGCAAGCAAGGGGATGGCTTGGTTGCCCAGCTGGACCCAAGGCTTCGAAAAGTAAGACCTTGACAAAGTCGCTCTTTAAATAATAAAACACGTTCTGTCCTTCTTTTTCATCCACCACTAAATCGGCAGCCCTTAGGAGCTGCAGCTGCTGGGAAACATAAGCTTGCGGACGGCCGGTGACTGCCTGTAAATGACATACACAGGCTTCACGCTTTCGCAATTCATCCAGGAGCTGTAATCGTACTGGGTGAGAAAGTATTTGGAAAATTTCAGCTTTGCGTTTGTAATCTTTCATATTAAGAATAAGATATATATATTTCTCTGCATATTTTCGATAGTAATATTAATCCAAAATCATCATTGAGTCAATATGGCATTCATCACTATCTGTTTTTCAACAAATCAAAAAAGTGGTGAAATTAACTGGTTAAAATTGGGAAATTATCGAGTTAAGGGCATGTCATTCCACCCTCACTATCCGGGGGAATGGCATCATTCGTAAAATCTCTAAAGAAGTCCTGGATATCTTCCTTGGGGATATCCCAAACAAAGGTCGTATCACGCAGGTTTGGATCATACTCCCTTCCCTGTATCATCATCTCATCGGGGAAGCGAATGAATTGAAGATTTTCCTTTTCCAATTTTGTCAGAACGCAAACCAATTGGCTGATTTGAGCAGGAGTCAGGTCCGTCTGAATTTCGCCGATGAGTGACTCAATCAGTCCAGGGATTGACCCGATCACACTTGGTCGAAGTAGTTTCTCTTCTAAAGCACAAATCACCAGGGTCTGGTTATCGGTGCGAGTAACTTCACTGTATTTTTTTCGGATGCGTGCAAAACGAAGTGCTTCATTCCCAGTCATATGGCGCTGACCTGCGCTAAAATAACCCATATCCTCTGTGTTTTCATCCACGGGCCGTCCATCCCAATCCTGGTCAAGATAAATATCAATCCCACCCAGGGCATCAACTATCTTCTCAAAAGCAACCATATTTACCGCGCCATAATGGTCAACATACAGGCCATAATTATGGGCAATGGTTCGAGCTAATAATCCCGGTCCCCCACCGGGGCCAGCATAATATCCCATCCCTGGGCCACCATAGAGATACGCCTGGTTCAATTTTCCGTGTGTGACCGTATCAGCATATTTTTCAATGAGGTCTGGGAATTCAACCCATAAGTCTCTCGGGATGGTCAAAACGGTGATTTTCGGCGTGATAAAATCAACACGTGCGATTCGTATCACATCTGCCAGGCCATAGTTGTAATCACTGAAATCATTATCAGCCCCGATCCCAAGGATATACATCAAAGGTGGACCGCCGCATACAGGTTGAGCTTCTGTTGGGGATGGTGTTAAAGTTGGCGCATTACTTTCCATCGTGGGTGTATTGCCGACCTCAGTATTGGCGATGATTTTCTCAGGAGTCGATGTCATCTGTTCTTTTGTGGCGGTAGGTGTTGGTAATTCAAGTGAGGTCCCCAGGGGTTTATGCCACTTTCGAGAGATAAAAACTACCCCGGCAATGGTGCCAAGGGTCAATATAATGATAACTGCAATTAGGACTGGTTTTTTCATAAGCGTTTTTTTAATTCTAAAGAGTTTCTCCGGTCAGGATATGTTTTTTAACCACGATATTGGATTATACCTTGCCTTTATTGTGCATTTCGAAAAATCAGTAAAGGAACCGGATAAAGATCGAGGTGATTGCTTGTTGATAACGGTATAATTAACCGTCTGTAAATCTAACCCTTGATGCCTTCATTAAGGCTGACATCCAGTAAGATTTGATTAATAACCAGAAATTTGGGTAAGCTCGCAGTATGAAATCAAGAAATAAAACGAGTAGAAGAAGACAGGTCATGTGGGTTTTGTTAGCTGCCTTACTTGTCACCTTTTTGGTTTGGATACGGCTGAGTGGTTTTTCGATGTTGGATTTCCAGCATTCAAGATTCGTCACGAACCTTCTTGAAATCATCATTCATTGCGCACTCAGCTTCACATTAGCTTACTCTCTCAAAATTTTGATTCGCAAGAATAGAATACTCTATCGCACTGCGTTCCTATCCACTGTCAGTATCGGAACCCTTTGCTTATTCCTAGCAGCAATCCTCCAGGCTGCCAGCTGGTCCTGGGGTACTTTTTTACTGATCATCCTCAGCAGTTTTGGGGGGAGTTTCCTCGCTTCAAGTCGTGAATTAGGGTGGTGGGAAAATAATGCACCTCCTTCGCCAAAGATCGAGCAGGAAGTGCTTACCTGGCATCAAGGCCACATGGGATCACCAATCAAAAATTCACCAAAAAAAAGACTTCTGGATATCTTGATAACCCTGATCTCACTTTTGATCGCAGCACCACTATGGCTGTTGGTGAGTTTCTTGATCTGGTGGGAAGATCCAGGTCCAATTTTCTTTGTTAAAAATTCAGTGGGACGTGGTGGTGTCAACTTCAAGCAATTTAAATTTCGTTCTATGATCATCGACGCAGAAAAGGAAACCGGACCAATTTCAGGGTATGAGAATGATGAACGTGTCCTTTTCTTTGGAAAATTACTCCGGAAAACAGCCCTGGATGAACTCCCACAGTTGATCAATATTTTGCTGGGTGACATGAGTTATGTGGGTCCCCGACCCCAGCGTACTGTCCTTGTACATGGTTATTTGCAGCAGCTGCCTGAATATGCTCGCAGGCACTTGGTTAGGCCAGGCCTGGCCGGGTTAGCGCAGGTTGTTGATAATTATGACATTTCACCGAAAGAAAAACTGGCCTGGGATCTGATCTATATAGAACATGCCAATTTCTGGTTAGACATCAAGCTCGCCCTGGCAGCCTTTTACCTGGTTTTCGCCCTGAGGTGGCAGTCTGATATCAATCCAGAAATGACCATCCGGAAACTGTTGAATTTTTCTAAACCCGAGTCAAGCTGAAGGTTCTACATTAATCCTTGAATGTGTAAATTTGTGCCAGGCGCTGAGTAAAAACAGGCTGATGATAATGGCATTGAGTGTTTGACCACCGATCGCACCATAAAGCCCCCAGTGTCTGATAAACCAGGTACCAAAAATGAGCATGCTGGCCATGGCCAGGATATTTGCAAAGAAGACTTGTTTTCCCTGACGAACTGCTCGAAATGCCATCTGCAGTGGGCGATTGATATACAGGAAAAAGTAGAATACTCCCATCAAGTAAATCCCATTTGAATAAGGAAGATAGGTCTCCCCTTTGAGAAGGTAAAGTAATTGGGGTGTAAAAATCGAAACAAGAATTAACAAACCGATTATCGGGATTCCAGCGAAAAGAAACACCCACCTGAGCATGCGACTAACTTTATTAATACCCGATGAATCAAAAGCCTTAGCCATAATCGGTGTCAAAAATGTATCAATGGCACGTAAAAGCACATGAATAGGTGCGACCAGGTTCTGAAGTGTTTGATAAACGCCTGTAGCGGCAAAGCTGATCATACCTGCCATAAGGATCGGGTAGAGATCAACTACAACCCAATCTGCCAAGCTTGCTCCCAAAATCCAGCGGCCAAACCGCCAATTCTCACGCCAGGTAGCCAACGGATTGAGAAGCTCCTTGCTGAAATTGTGCCTTGACAGCCAAACACCCACCAGTGTTGCGAAAAAGGCACCCCATCCAATCGCGTTCAATCCGGTTAAACCAGAAATTTGACCCTTTCGTGAGATCAATACAATCATTCCAAGTCGAACTACATTGGACGTAACGCTGATCCACACAGCTCTATGCACTTCGCCGCGCGTATAAAACCCGCGCCGAAAGAATTCCTGCAGCTGCCAGGTGAAAACGCTGAACCATAAGATAAATATGGTTGGCCCCAAAGTGTCATTACCTAAACGTGTGAGGATCCAGCCCAGTAATGCTGCGCCTGCTGCGCTTAATGTTGACAGGATTACCTGATGGACAGCAGCAGCAGAAAAATAAGCACTATACGCATCTTGTTCTTTTCCCGCGCCGTAGGTGTTCAATGGTTGAATGATGATTCCGTTTTGAATGGCGCGGATAAAATAAAGTGCTAAAAAACCAAGAACATAAGTGCCTAATTCTGTAGGAGTCACCAGCGCTGCTAACAAAATCGAAGCCCCAAAATTCGATAAAGAAATCACACCTTGATCAATTGCAGCGTATTTCCCATTATTTGCTAATTTAGTGGTTATTAAATTCAGTGACTTTTTCAAACCAATATTCAAATCCTACTCCATATCATGTGCGGCATAGAGGTGGTTGCGAACGCTGCACCTCAATGCGCCTAATTATAACCGTATTAATTTCGATAATGTGAAGTTTGGATTCTTCCAAATCCATTTCATATATCCGATCCCGTCTTTTTGGTTTTATCCTTTTCATTTCGATCGAGGGATCAACTCTGAATTTCCATCCAATGACTAAGAAAAAACTTTATATCGTTAATCGCAGCCTTTGAATAAATTTAAACTCCTCAAAATGGAAAACCTTCTTATCTAAAGAAAATTCATGGGATAATTAACTTTGTACTTCAGCAAAATTTCCGTCGAATCCTCTTCTTCTATGAACCAGGAAATGCACAGCTGTTCCAAGATAATCGGAAAAATGAAAGCGAGGGAACTTGACATTGCATTTTAAACCCGGACGGGTCATCGAATTCATTGGTGACAGCATCACAAATTGTGATCCCCGAACAACAGAACATGCTCCCTTGGAATGGGGTTACTTCCGCGAGATTCACCGCCTGCTTCAAGCCGGCTATCCCGAATTGCAGTTGAAAGTCATAAATAAAGGTATAAGTGGCGATCGGATTACAAACTTAGCTGCGCGCTGGCAATCAGATGTGATTAAAATTGCGCCAGATTGGTTATTCATTTTCATTGGTGTGAATGATGTCTGGCGTCATTTTGAGGGTGACTTAAAAGAAGCTGTCGAGTTGCCAGAGTTTACACGAACTTATTTCCAGTTGATCAATGACACAATCTCCGGGTTGTCAGGAACACAAATCCGGCTGGTCTCACCTTTCCTCGCAGAGAAGGATCATGAAGACCCTTTCCGAAAAAAATTAGGTGAATATCAGGCTTCGATCGATGACCTTGGTGAAGCATTTAACCTGTCAGTGATCCACTTGCAACCAGCCTTTGATTGGGCTATGCTCTCAAAACCAGCCACCTACTGGACGGTTGACCGTGTACATCCCACTTCAGAAAGGTATATGTTGATCGCCCTGAACACCTTAAAGACATGTGGTTTCGTCATATAATCTGAAATGTCCGTGACAACTGATTAATTCTTTGTTTTCACTCAACATTTTATACTGGTCAAAAGGGGAAATAAGCTGAAAATAATCCAAGCAAAAGATAATATGCTAATTTTTATATTATTTTTCCAATTTTTGGTAAGATAACATCCAATAAATGAACAGAGTTGACCATGGTTGAAAAAATCGTCAAAACCGATGAAGAATGGCGCTCACAACTTACCCAGGAACAATACGAAGTAACCCGACGAAAAGTAACTGAACCCCCGTTCTGTGGTATGTTTCATGATCACAAACAAGGTGGAACTTACCATTGTGTGTGCTGTGATCTGCCATTGTTCTCCTCCAGTCACAAGTTCACATCCGGTACAGGTTGGCCCAGTTTTCTCAAGCCCATCAATGAAGAACATATCGATTATAAGCAAGATAACAGCCTCGTTATGCGCCGCACGGAGATTGTCTGTACACGATGTGACACGCATTTAGTCCATGTGTTCAGCGATGGTCCCAAACAGACAGGATTACGGTACTGCATCAACTCAGTATCATTGGAATTCATTCCTGAAGTAGAAAAGGAATCTTGATTCAATCGAAAAATAACTTAAACAGTTGACTGCCTTTACGAACGTCATATCTTGACCAGGACAGCCCTTCTGTAAAGTTGTTGACCCCGCTTGACATGTAACCATCCTTACATCCATTTCACCCCTCTTTATTAGACTTGACCATGCAATGTTGGGTATAATGCAAACATGGCTAGAACAAATCAAATTCAACAAGAACACAGTGAAGACTCAGAACGACGTATTGCCATTCTTATTGATGGTGACAATGCCCAGGCCAGCCTGATCGAACAGATTTTGGTTGAAGCAGGGAAATATGGTAATGCTACCATTCGCCGGGTTTATGGCGATTGGACAACCCCCAATATGAATTCCTGGAAAGACACACTCAACATACATGCTTTCCAACCTATCCAGCAGTTTCGCTACACTGTCGGCAAGAACGCCACAGACAGCGCCATGATCATTGATGCTATGGACCTGTTGCACTCCGACCAGGTTGGTGGTTTCTGCCTGGTCTCCAGCGATAGTGATTACACACGCCTGGCAACCCGTCTGCGCGAGAGCGGTTTGCTGGTAGTGGGTATCGGTGAAAAGAAGACACCGCGCGCCTTCGTGAGCGCCTGTAATGTTTTCATTTACACAGAGAACCTCAGCCGCAGAAAGCGAGGTGGGAGCAATGAGCGCCAGAAGACCAACCACATGAGCACACAAGAGCGGGAAATGGTGGAACTTATCAGCCAGGCTATGGATATGGTTGGCCCTGATGATGATGGTTGGACACGGCTTTCTGAAGTAGGAACATCACTACGCCGCATTGACCCAGGTTTCGACCCCCGGACTTACGGCTTCCGCCAGTTGTCTCAACTTGTCAAAGGTCACGGGACACAATTCGAGATGCGTAAGATTGCCAACGGCGCCATCATCGAGATCCGTTTACGAGATTAATCCAACACCGGAATAATCAGGTGCAGCATCTGCTGCACCTTTTGCATTCACAACTTCATAAACCAGCCAGGACTTAAATTCAATGGATGCTCAGACTCCGGACCTAACAAAAATTTTTAAGGCTTGCATTTTTGCAGCGAACAAACACAAGGATCACATCCGCAAGGACGAACAAGGTTCTCCATATGTCACCCATCCCTTACAGGTCGCCCAGGTCATCTGGCAAATCGGCGGTATAACAAACACAAACATCCTGGTTGCTGCCATTCTCCACGACACCATTGAGGATACCAAAACTAGAGATGCCGAAATAATTGAATCCTTCGGCAATACAGTACTGGAGATTGTGCGTGAAGTCTCTGATGACAAATCCCTGGAAAAGTCTGAGCGCAAGCGCCTGCAAGTCCTTCACGCCCCAGACAAAACGTATCCTGCAAGGATCATCAAATGGGGGGATAAGCTCGTAAACTGCTGTGATATCCTGAACTCCCCACCCAAGGATTGGACCTTAGAACGCCGGCGCAATTACATCCAGTGGGCAGCAGATGTACTCTTCATAATCCGTGGCACGAATCCTGCTTTAGAAGCAGCTTTTGATAAGATGCTCACTGAAGCAGAAATCCAGCTCGATTATTCAATTCAACCCTTTGAAACAATCCATTTGCGTCCCTGGGCACCGTGAGGGAACCAACATAACAGGAGTAATTATGAGC
>CAYTXE010000050.1:0-16191 GCA_964441045.1 uncultured Candidatus Brevefilum sp. | reverse complement strand
TCCATTGAGCTACGGGGGCGAGCAGGGATTATTATACCGCGAAAATTTATAATGAGATGTTGAAAATACTTAATTTTGCATGCGATCATAAACGAATAGGAAACCATGATAATAATTTATTTTTTCAACTTCCTCTGTAATTGATTTGACCCGGTGCTTGATTAGATTAATACTCAGGAACTAGTTAACGAATATATCTATCTGAGAGGATCCAATGAGTAAATCCTACCGCTACACCATCTTTGGACTTTTATATTTCATTCAGGGAGCCATTATGAGCTTTTTTATGGGGTTTAATGGGATCTATTTAATCTCATTTGGGGTCAGCATGAAAGGTGTGGGCTTGATTGGGCTGATCGGAATGCTGCCCTTCGTGCTTAAAATCTTTCTGGGGATACTCTCCGACCGGGTCAACCTGCTGGGCGGTGGCTACCGAAAACCATATATCCTGATCGGCGTCTTTGTTCAGGTGATCGCATTGGTACTGGTCCCGTTGATCGATCCCGGGCAAAATTTTGTCCTGTATGCGCTGCTGGGTTTTATTTTGATGACCGGTATGGCGCTGTATGACACCGTCACGGACGGGTTGGCGTTAGATACGACGCCTGAAGATGAGCAGGGGACCATCCAGGGCTTGATGGTGGGGGGGCGTGCCCTGGGTGTGACAGTGATCAGCATTTTCTTTGGTTTCCTGGCAAATTTCCTCTCCTGGCGCGTAGCTTTTTGGTCGTTGGCTGCTATTAGCGCGCTTGTTTTGATCCTGTCTTTCTATATCCGGGAATCGCGTGAAAGAGAACGTCTTGCATTTGAATGGTCAGCCTTCAAAGCCCTGGGACGTAAAGAGATCTTCAGCCTTGCTATTCTTGGCGCGCTCTATTCCTTCATTATTAATTCAGTGGCTGAGATCATGAATCCCTTTTTTGAAGAACGGTTTATGATTACGGCTTTCATCGCTGGCCTTTATTCAGCGGTCTGGGGGTTGGGCATTATTATTGGTGGGGTTCTGGGAGGGAAGGGGACGGATAAACTTGGTCACCGCAGGTCCGTCTGGTATGCGATGATTATCTCGTTCATTTCCATTCTGCTGTTCCTTATCGTACCTGATGCCAGGATAGCATTCGCGATAGCATTGATCTTTGGGTTTGCGTTTGGATTCTATGAGACAGTTTATTTTGCCACCTCCATGGCTCGAACAGACCCAAGGATTGCCGCATCCATGTTTTCGATATTGATGGCGGTTGCCAACATTGGAACGGGTATTGGGCTGGCGGTGACTGGCGTGATGGTGGATTCTTTCGGATATCCATGGACGTTTATCCTCCTGGCTGGTATCAACCTCTTGGCACTGCCTTTGATCCCAGCTGTCTTCAAGCAAAAATCTGATTCTGGAATGAGCCTACCTGATGCAGGGTGATGTGGAGATATTATTTATATCCGAAGACCTGTATCAGAAAGCCATCCGTGAACTATCAGGCCAGCAAGGTTCTGAGAAACTATTCAGAAGTAGAAATTTGCCAGGCAATTTGCACCTGAAACTTTTGGATGGAAAACGAGGTGAGATCTCTTGGGCTGATCTGCAAGCTGATGGTTCTTCCAATCACACACTGATAACCTTCCTGTCCGACTGCTATTCTGATTTGAAAATTGTTTCAGCGCAGGGGGTTAAAACGATCTGGTACAACCCCAGGGGAGAAATGGCACCTGAAACGATGCCTGTGCAGGACCTGGATATCCGACATTTTGACAAATTAATATTGGCTTCATCCTCCCTGCACATCCCCACACTTGCACAATGTTTGACCTGGTGGGATGAATGGGATGTGCCAGAAAATGTAAAGAAACACTCGATTACAGTGAGCCAGGCAGCCTATACGCTGGCGGTGATGATGCGGAATAAGGGGATGACGATCAACTCCATTCTGACCCATCGCGGGGGGTTGCTGCACGACCTGGATAAGATTGAAACGTTGAGATTATCAGGTGCTCACGGAAAGAAAGCCGCAGCGTTTATTGAAGAAAAGGGGTACCCTGAAGTCGCTGTAATAATACGGGAACATATCATGTCCACGATCCTGAATCCGAATGCTGACAACCGCAGTTGGGAGGTCAAGTTAGTGTATTTTTGTGATAAGCTGGCGGAGGGGGATCAGCTTGTACTGTTCAGTCAGCGACTAGCAGCACTATATGAACGCTATCCTCAATATAAAAACATCATGCAGCAAGCTGAGGGTCCAGTTTGGAAGCTGAGTGAGCAGATATGTTCAATCCTGTCAATCCCAAATCATGAAAAATTGGTTTCATTACTCAAGGATTCAAAAAATTACAAGTCATGATAAGTATTTCAGTCATTCAAGAATGGGGAATCACCAGACATCTGGTAAATTATCGTAACTAAGAAATTTGTGAAACAAAAGACCCCCAGGATTTCATATTCTGTGAACAGAAGATAAGACTTAAAATCATCGGGTCTTCAATAGTGTTGTTGCACTAAAAGTTTGAAACCAAGCAGGAAATAATTCGTCGAATTTATCGATATAAGAGTTGTGGGGTCCTCTATTTTCACCCAATCATTCTAGAAATTGCTCTGCAAAATGGCATGCGACAAGATGCCCAGGTCTTAATTCGCGTAGTTTAGGAACTTCTTGTGAACATATGCTTTTTACGTAAGGGCATCGAGGATGATATCGGCAGCCAGATGGGGGATGGATGGGATTGGGTATCTCGCCCTTTGGCATCGGTTCTTTTCGGCGTTCATGTGGATTGGGGACAGGAACTGCAGCCAAGAGAGCGTTGGTATAAGGATGGAGGGGGTGCGCGTAGACTTCACGCAGATCGCTTATCTCAACAATCTCGCCTAAATAGAGGATTCCAATTCGGTCGCAAATGTATTTGGCCGTGGCTAAATCATGTGTGATGAACAAATAAGTAAGGTTAAATTCTTCTTTCAACCGGATCATTAAATCCAGCAAGAGGGCTCTTACACTCACGTCTGCCATAGCGATCGGTTCGTCCGCAAGCACCAGGTCAGGTTTTGTGACCAGCGCACGGGCGATAACAACCCGCTGACGTTGACCACCGGAAATCTGATGGGCATACTTGTTGTAGTAAAATTTTGCAGGGCTCAACCCCACTTTTTCCATGATATCCATAGCAATGTCTCTGTGTTGATCTGCTGTTTCTGGATAATGGATTTCAAGGCCCTGTCTAATCGCATTCCCAAGGGACATGCGGGGATTCAAAGAGGCCAAGGGATCCTGGAAGATGACCTGCATACGACGCCGCAGTTTGCGCAGTTCCTCTGCAGAAAGAGATGAGAGATTAATCCCATCAAAGATCACTTCGCCATCCGTTTTCTTTGCAAGGCCAATCGTGACCCTGCCTATGGTGGTCTTCCCGCTCCCGCTTTCTCCTGCTAAGCCAAGTACCTCACCTCTACGAATATTGAAAGAGACACCATCAACAGCTCGAACGTATTCTCGCTCTTTGACTAATAATTGATCAATAAAATTGGTTTGAACAGGAAACCACTTTTTCAAATTTTTTACTTCGACCAGGTATTTACCATGTTCTTCTTTTTGGATATTCTTTGTCTTTGTCATGATGAAACCTCAACGCTTGGATATGCTTTTATAGCATGTTCACTAAATAACCAACATTTCACTAATCGTCCAGGAGAAACTTCTTTTAGGGATGGTTCCTGATTTGAACAGATTGGCATAGCAAAGGGACATCGGGGATGAAAACGACACCCACTGGGGGGATGGGTTAAGTTGGGGGGTTCCCCGGGCATTTTATACAATTCTTCTTTTTCATTCAGCTTGATGGTTGGAATTGAATCAAGCAGGCCTTTTGTATAAGGGTGGAGGGGATCGTCAAAGATTGGTTCAACATCCCCAATCTCAACAACGTGTCCAGCATACATGACTGCGACCCTATCGGATAATTCTGCAACGAGGGCAATGTTATGCGTAATGACCAGCAAAGATACACCGAATTCTTCTCGAATGTCACGAAGCTGATCAGCCAGCTTAGCTTCAACAATCACATCCAGGGAAGTCGTTGCTTCATCTGCGATGATCAAATTCGCATTTAAAACCAATCCCAGGCCAACCATGACCCTTTGACGCATCCCGCCGGAGAGCTGGTGAGGATAACTGTTCATTCGCCGCTTTTGAATACCAAGTTTCTGGATCAGTGTTTCAGCTCTTCCAAGGGCAGCGTCTGCCTTAGTTTTAGGTTCGTGAACCTGAATGGCTTCGATGACGTGTTCGTCGACTCTTTGAACTGGGTTTAATGATGTCATGGGATCCTGGAAGATCATACTGACCTTGTTACCACGAAAACCTCGCATTTGGTTCTGGTCATAAGTCATGATGTCTTCACCATTAAAAATGATCTGTCCGCTGGTGATTTTACCAGGGGGTTGTATCATGCGCATTAAGGCTTTACCCATGGTGCTCTTACCACAACCGCTTTCGCCGACCAATCCCAGAATTTCGCCTTTATGAATATCAAAGGAGACATGATCTACAGCGCTGACCTGTCCTAGTCTTGTTTTATATTCGACTGACAGGTCCCGAATATTCATTAATTCTTCTTTTTCAGACATAAGTTTATTGCTCCGTGAGACGCGGATTTAATATCTCAGACAAGCTTTCTCCAAGCATACTAAATGAAAGTGTCACCAAAGTCACCATTAATCCCGGGTAAGTGATCAACCACCAGGCTCGGCGCACATAATCCTGGCCGCGTGCAAGGTCAATTCCCCAGTCTGGTGTGTCAGGCGGCAGCCCGAAACCAAGGAAGCTCAATCCTGCTTCTGTTAATATCGCGTCACCCACATTCACTGAAAAAATGATCACAACCGAAGGAATAACATTTGGAAAAATATATTTCTTCAAGATGTCTTTCCATTTTGTCCCCAAACTACGGGCAGCTTCAACATATAGTTCTTTCTTGACCGAAAGGGTTTGCCCCCTTACAATGCGGTAATAGGTTGGAATATATAGGACGGCGATGGATACGATAATATTTCCAATTCCTGCACCTAATACAGCCGCAATTGATATTGCGAGGATCAACCCAGGGAAAGAATATAGGCTATCCATGAGCAGCGTTAGAACCCTATCGAATGGACCTCCCACAAAGCCACTAATTAGGCCTAACGGCACACCAATTAAGAATGAAACAACTGCAGAACTCAACCCCACAATCAATGCAATCCGTGTGCCCCAAATGATCCGGCTGAGAACATCCTGACCAATCTGATTTGTACCAAAGAGGAAACCCTTTTTGCCCTCTTCCCGCAATGTGTTTGCAACTTGGAGGGAGGGGTAATTTTGAAGACTCTCTCCCAATTCCTCAGGTGAAGTAATAAACCCATCAATTTCGCCATTGGCTAGAGTTTGGAGTCCTTCATCAAGTGTTTCATAACGTTTTTGGCGTGGTTGATAACGAATACCTTCAGGAGCCGATTCGTTCAAGGCATCGACAGCTTCGCGCATCGCCTGGCTAGCCGCACTTCCCACGATAAAACCAATATTATTTGATTTTTGGGCAATATCCACAAACCGGATATCACCGCTATCCAATGGTGTAAGCAACAGAAAGGATGGTGGTATTTCACCAGGCGCAAGTAGGGAAGGGCCAACTTCAGCTCTTGGATCATAAGGCGCAAACCATTGTGGGAAAATACCCACAATGATGATGAAAATTAATAGGACAGCACTGATAGCCACAAACCACCAATCCCCACCATACCATTTTCGCGCCAGGAATAACCTGCGAACAAATCCCACCTTGTCAAGATCCAGAAGCCATTCTGGAACTTCTTCTGCAGGTGATGTCATATCGTTGTTCATTTTCGTTTTTTCCATAGAGATTATCTCCGAAAAGGGCAAATTCTATCAGTACCGAATACGAGGGTCAATAAAGGCATACAGGATATCCATTAACAAGCTGATAAAGGCCACAAATAAGGCAAAAACGCCAATGGTTGCCTGGACTGCTGTATAATCTCGCAATTGTATGCGATCCACTAAATAGCGTCCGACGCCAGGCCAGGAGAAGGTTGTCTCTGTTAATACTGCCCCCGCCAATAGGATAGCAAATTGCAACCCGAGCATTGTCAATATTGGAATGAATGTATTACGTAATGCATGCTTGTAAACCAATCGTTTTTCCGGGATACCCCTTGCTCTTCCTGCAGTGATGAAATCGGCTTGAAGCATTTCTATCATATTCACGCGGGTCAATCGGACAAACACACCTGAAAGTGCTAACCCCAATGTGATCGAAGGCATCACGAGATGGGTCACTGCCGACCATAAGGCAGGCCAATTACGAGTCAAAATGGCATCCAGAACATAGAAATTGGTTGTTGATTCGAATTGTGTTAATAATAAAGTATCCATTCGCCCCGAGAGGGGGAGAATCGGAATCCTGACTGAAAAAACAATTTGAAAAATGAGTCCCATAAAAAAAATTGGTATGGAATAAATCACAATGCTTAACAAACGAATGCTGTAATCAACAGGTTTTTTACGGTTTTTTGCCGCAAATGCCCCGGAGAGAATTCCTACGATAGCCGTCATTGTTATTGCTGGAATGGTTAATTCAATGGTTGCCGGCAACCTCTCGCTAAGCTCATCCTTGATGGGCCGTTCCCCCTGTGTTAATGCGGTTCCAAAATCCAAGGTGACCATGTCCCACAGGAAATCGAAGTATTGGATATAAAGGGGACGGTTCAAGCCGAGACGTTCGCGGAGCGCATCAGCTTGTTCTTCGCTCACACGTGGTCCAAGCTGGGACCGGATGGGGTCGCCTGGTAAAACTCGCATGATAAAAAATATCATTGTTACCAGGATCAGCACCATGGGAATGGTTAATAACAGACGAGTGATTAAAAATCTACGTAATGAATTGGACATAATCCCACTCTCACTAAAACATAATGAGCAACTGGGGGCAAGGTCTCCCGTGCCCCCAGCTCATAATAATCATTTATTTAGGCTTCAAATTGATAAGGTAATGATGCTTACCAATTTGAGTTTCAAATCCAATCAGGTATTTTTCTTTTACTCCTGAATAGTGAATGTGTGATTGAAAACCATGTAGCGTAATGCTGGGGCTTCAACCTTATCGACTATGACACCTTCAACATCCATCAAACGAATAGCTTCCACGGGTCCAAGTGTCCGCCAGGCAACATCAATCTCGCCTGATTCGATTGCGTTAGACATGGTGGTTGGATCTGCGAAGTACTTAATGATCACGTTTGGAATAGCAGGAGCTTCACCCAAATATTCGGGGTTGGCTTCCAGAACCATTTGTTCGCCGGGGGTATGGGATAACATCCGGTATGCACCGATCCCATCCACGATATCTGGGTACTGAACGATCTCATCTTCGACGAATGTTGCAGGATTGGTGACGACGAATGGTGCCGTAGCAGACAATGCCGGGAAGAAACCGAAGGAATCTTTCAGGTTGTAGGCAACGGTTAGGTCATCAACAGCTTCGACACTTTCAACATAGAGCTGTACCAGACCGGAAACCTGTCCCTCGAGTGTATTCAGTCTATCCCAGGAGTCAACATAAGTTTGAGCTGTTACAGGAGTGCCGTCTGCAAATTTCAGACCTTCCTTGAGTGTATATGTATAGGTCTTTCCTTCATTGCTGACAACAGGCATCTCAGCTGCGGCACCGGGTACGAGCTCTGAAGTGCCGGGAACATAAGACAGCAGGGCCATACCTGTGTTCTTGATGATCTCCCAGTCATGGGTTGCATAAGCATCACTTGCATCGAGGCTGTTGACCTCATCCGTTGTACCAATGATGATCGTATCGGTACTGCCGGAAGCCGGTGTTGCATCCGCCGAAAAGCTTAAAACATGGTAATTGAATTCAAATGGTGCACCGACTATCACGCCTTCCACACCTGGTTTATAGGAAACAAACTCGGGTTCCCAGAACAATGGGATGGTGGGGATTTCTTCAGCATATAGCTCACCGATCTGTTTATAGAGTGTTGTTCTTTCTGCAGGATCAGAGGAGGCAGCGGCTGATTGCAGCAATGCATCCATATCCGCATTGCAGTAGTTCACACCATTATCCGGTGATTGCAGACAGGAGGAAAATGGTGATAACCAGTTCTCCGGGTCAGCAAAATCGGGGAACCAACCCAGGATGAAGAATGGCAGGTCACCCGCGACGAATCCGTCAACGTATTCAGCCCAGTTCATGCTGTTGAGTTTCACTTCGATCAATCCGGTTTCCTCGAGCTGTTCCTTGATCACCTGCATAACATCAGCTGTGGTGGTACCGTAGTGCTCAGGGGGGAACCAAAGGTCAAACACAAACGGACTATCCTCGGTATAACCCTGACCTTCCAGCAACTGAATGGCCATGTCAAGATCACGTGTGCCATATTTATCAAGGAATGGCTCCGTGGCATAAGGATAACCTGCTGGAACCATGTGATAAGCAGGGATGTTGCGACCTTCAAACACACGATCAACGATAACCTCACGGTCGATCGATGCAGCAATTGCCTGGCGGAGTTCCTTGGTCCAAAGGTACTCTGGCTCCGCTGGTTCTTCAGCTTCCTCAGGTTCTTCAGCTTCCTCGGCTTCCTCGGCTTCCTCTACTTCCTCAGCTTCTTCAACTTCTTCAGCTTCAGGTTCAACGGCTGGCTCAGCTTCAGGTTGGCAGGCAGCCAGAAGGATGCTAGAGATGACCAACACTGCTAATAAGCTAAACAATATTTTCTTTTTCATAATTTCTTCTCCTAATTCTACTTATATTTTGAAAATCGATACACTTTTCCTTCGAACATCTTTATGGTCTGTTTAAATACACCTCCTTATCTATAGATATATTTGAGGGATTAGAGGTTAGATAAAAAACCCCAGAATTCGTTAAACGTAATCTGCAATATACACTATTATGCACCATTAATGTCATTCTTGCATAATACCATGGGAGGGTTTTTTAAGAGATTTATCAAATAAACAATTTTCTACTCCTGCCAAAACTAACAGATGCAATATTTTATCATGAATCAATATCTAAAATATTAACAATGAGTTAACCATAAAAAATTTGTCTTACGAGAGATGTATTTCATTAATTTTGATGTTATTGTTAGAATTAATAATATTCATACCTTATAAAAATAAATATAATTAAGGTGATGCTTGACAAAATTTAATATTATGATATCATTTCTTTTAATGATTGCAGACAGGCAGTTATTTTCTTATTGTTGATAAGGAGTGGAACATGACCCAGAAAATTAATCTAACAAGTAATCATCCAGTTGTCCACATTAAAGCTTATGGCGGCATCATCATGGAAGGCCATGATCAAAATGAAGTCGCCTGTGATATCGATGCTCCTCAGCTTGCTACGATGGTTGAAGAAAATGGTCATGTTTATATCACAGTAAATTCGTCATGCAGCATAGCCCTTCCGATATTATCTTCAATTACTATCGAGCGCGGCATGGGATCGATTGAAATTCGAAATATTCAGAATAAGATAGAAATTGAAAAAGCTTTAGGAAATCTATTGCTGAAAGAGATAAAGGAAGCAGCGGTTGAAAAAGTTGGGGGCAATTTCTCAGTGCGACAAGCAGCTGGCGCAGTCACTGTTGAGAAAGTAGGCGGCAACCTTGTTTTGGAGGATGTTGGTTCATTTACTTGCGAAAAGATCGGGGGGAGCTGCTTTAGTAAAAATATCCAAGGGGATCTCTCATTGGAAAAAGCTGGCGGTACCATAAAAGCACAGAACATTGGTGGTGTGATGCGCATCAGCCGCATGGGCGGCTCTTTCATTGCCAAGGATGTGACCGTTGGGGAAGATATCCGGGCGGGAGGGGCTATCTCTATTAAGAACTTTAAGATGGCTAAAAAGGATTTATCTTTTAGAGCTGGTGGCAGCATCAATCTGGAAATTGGGGATGATTTTGAAGGATCAGCATTTTCAATGCATTCAGGGGTGCATCAAATTAGAGTCGCTGTTGGAGATGATGACCTGACGATTGGGGAGGAATACTACGATTATCAAATGGGGAACACTGACAGGAAAGTTGAAATGGCTGGCGGAGGTGAAATATCTTTGACTGGAATATCTGATCTGGAAGAAGATGTTGTGGGTGATCTTTCAGAATTCTTTGTTTTTGAGGAATCCCCATTTTCAGAAATGATTCGTGACCGGGTCGAATTTGCCACTCGGAAAGCTGAAGTCAAGGTCAGGGCAGCTCAAATACGGCTAGATGAAATGCAGGATCGGCTTGGAAAATTTCGCTTCCCAAAAATTAGTGTGGATTTGGAGGCTAACATGGATCATCCATCACCTGAGCGCCCAGAACCACCTATGCCTCCTGTTTCCCGACCTGCAGGAAGGAAAGGAGCATCAAATGAGGAACGCTTGATGATCCTTAAAATGCTTCAAGATAAACAAATTACTGTCGATGAAGCTGAGAAACTATTCAACGCTTTAGAGAAGTGAGGATATGCATGACAGATGAAGTCGAAAGAAAAATATTCGATATGGTGGAACAGGGGCGGATTTCGGCAGAAGAAGCGCTGCGATTGATCAATGCCATGGATGGGGGAACAGCAGGGCTGGAAGAGAATATTGATATTTCACCTCAAGAGAATGAAGAATCGATTGTTATACCAGGAGGAGTGAAAGCTTCTTCAATTCCCCAGATTCCTGAAGAAGAGTTACACCGGATGAATCGTTTGAAGCGATTATGGTTCGTGCCCTTTGGTATTGGTTTGTTGATCATGACTCTTGGTGCATTGTGGTTATATTCAGCTTTTTCAGCGAATGGATTTGGGGTTGGATTCTGGTTGGCGTGGATCCCGTTCATCATGGGGATTTTTATTGTTGCTGTAAGCTTCCAGACAAGCCGCAGTGTATGGCTGCATGTACGGATTAAACAGAAGCCAGGGGAACGACCCCAACGGATTGCTATTAGTTTACCGATGCCAGTCTCTCTTACACGCTGGTTTCTTAATACTTTTGGAAAGAGTATCCCAGGTTTACGAGATCAGCCCATTGAAAACTTCTCAGAGATCCTGAATAACCTTAGCCCTGAAGAACCCTTCTATGTTCATGTAAATGAAGAAGGTGATGAAGAGGTTGAAGTCTTCATAGGTTAATCATCAGGTTTGGGGAAAATATGACCGGCTCATTGACAGAGCCGGTTTTTTGTTATTGAGTACCTATGTTGTTGAAGAAATTAAAAGTAGCTTCACTTAATTCTGCGAACAATGCATTGACAGGGTCAAAGACAGCCTGAACAGGATGGTGTATGAAGATGGTCAGGACATAATTTCCCCCTGGTGAATAAACCAGCGCACTGTCGCCGATGGTATGAATCAACCCATCTTCTTCGTTTGCCCAACCGTGTTTATGCGCAACAGTTGTGCCGGAAGGGACGCCGGCCTGGATCAGGACAGCAATTTGGTTGCGTGTCATATAGGTGACCATCAACTTACACTCGGTTTGTGTGATTTCACCAGGGAAGGCAGCGATAAGTGCTCCACCCCCTTGCTCAGCACAACGATAAATATCCTCCATCAGAATACCAAGATCAGCGGGTGTGGTCTGGACATAGATGTCTGGATCTGTATTGATATCTTGACGCTGGTTTGCAGGTGTCTCATAGCGTTGTAATAATGGTGCACCAAAGTAGAAGTAGCCTCCCCAAAAAGTGTTTTCCAATCCAAGCCGCTGCAAATCTTCTGTGACGATCATGGGGGCAAGATTAAAATCAATCACCTTTCTCGCCAGCTCATCTGTGCTGGTATTCTCAGATTGCTCGATCATCTCTTCCATCAATATCAGGTACTCTTCCGGCCAGGGTTCATCGATATATCGAAAAGCGGTGACCATTAAAGGGATCTTGACCGTGCTCCATGCTGAAAAGGCAATACCTGGTTGAATATCTTCCTTACCCTTTTGGTAAGCAAAGGATAAATTCCGATTTGTACCTAAATCCTGTAAATAGATTTCTGCGATGCCATCAAATCCTGAACCATCGATGATTTGTTTCATCATAATTTCCATGTCAGCCATTGAAGGTCTTGGGATAGCACTTTGATCCAGGGCAAGGTTAACCGATCGAACTGTGGCAGATTCAAGCGCATCAATTATTTGCAATGTGGCACGGTCATAGTCGAGTTCTGTACCTGGTTCACCAGCAGAAAATTGAGTAGACCCAGGTATGGGTTTTGAAGATGAAGGTGGTGTGTCGTAGCGGGGGGCAATCTCCAAGCGGAGATATTCTCGGATACGTGATTCGTCATAATCGGCATTGAGGGGGATGTTGATAGATGCAATTTTTCTATTCCACAAGAAATTCCAATATCCATCCCAGAAGGGTTCTGTCACACGTTGATTGTCTGCCACTGCTAACATGCTCTCGACTTTAGGCTCAAAACCCAACACAGCCGGCCTGATTTGAATTCTATTGCCTGCGTACAGGACCTCAATGGGTGATCGAAAGACGGTGTAAAGTCGTTCCGCTGCTTGCTCATAGGTCAATCCGCCAATGGGGACTCGATCAACTTGCAGTCCTAATGGGAAGTTGTTGCGAACGCGGCTGTAGCTGATGAGCTGGATCGTGGCGAGTACAATTGTTATCACGATGATGATAATTGCAATCCACCGAAAAAAGGGAAATTTGTGCCTTTGCATGATTTTTTCCGATATACTTAAGACGGCATTATCATGACATTAAATGAAGCGCTTGTCAACGCACTTGAATTTACTTTTAGGTTAGAAAAATTTGACAGGTATACCTCAACGGGATATACTTGCAAGTCGAATTTTGTGGAAACTAAAGTTGGAGGTTTAGCTTGAAAACAGCATTGATAACCGGTATCACTGGTCAGGACGGTTCATATCTGGCTGAATTGTTATTAAATGAAGGCTATGAAGTACATGGTCTGATCCGTCGTTCCAGCACGTTTAACACCCTCCGGATCGATCACATTTATCGTGACCCCCATGGTAATGGCAACAAGGTTAAATTATTTTTGCATTATGGTGATGTAACTGCAGGAGACACATTATTGGATGTGCTCTATAACGTGAAACCAGACGAAGTTTATCACCTTGCAGCACAGAGCCATGTACGGGTAAGTTTTGATATGCCAGAATATACTGGCGATGTCACTGGCCTTGGTACGACTCGCATCCTGGAAGCAATACGGAAAGCGGGCATGAAATCTCGTTTTTACCAGGCATCCTCCAGTGAGTTGTATGGTGATTCGAAACCTCCGCAAGATGAAAATACACCTTTCCGACCTCGCAGCCCGTATGCAGCAGCCAAGTTATATGCTTATTGGATGGCAAATAATTACCGTGAAGGCTATGGGATGTTTGCTGTCAATGGCATACTCTTCAACCATGAGTCCCCTCGCCGAGGGGAGACATTTGTAACCCGGAAGATCACGCGTGCTTTGGCGAACATCAAAGCAGGCAACCAGAAACACCTTTACCTTGGTAATCTCGAGTCTCGCCGAGACTGGGGATACGCCCCTGAGTATGTAGAAGTCATGCATCGTATGCTGCAGCAGGACAGCCCTGATGATTATGTGGTAGGGACAGGGGAAGCACATAAAATCAAAGACTTTTTGGATGAAGCCTTTGGTTATGTCAACATGGATTGGCATGATTATGTGCGCATTGACACGCGTTACTACCGTCCAACAGAGGTTGATTTTCTGGAAGCAAATGCAAGCAAGGCTAAGAAGGAGCTGGAGTGGGAGCCGAAGGTAAAGTTCCATGAATTGGTCAGGATCATGGTGGATGCGGATCTGGCACTTCTTGGATTAGAATCACCAGGAGACGGTAAGAAGATCATCCAGGATAAATTTTCTAAATGGCACCGCTGGGATGACCAGGTCGTCTCGATGGGTCGATAAGTGAACTCAGATTTGCTATTGAATATTGAAGGTCTATTATATATAATATAATTGTAGGAGCCGCGGAAGAGTAACTCATCACCTACTGAAAGAGAAGGAACGCCACAGGCTGAAAGCGTCCACAGATATGGTAGTGAGAGAAGTCACCGCAGGGATATTGCTGAAGAAAACCCATCTGGGTGAGTAGAACGGCACGGGAGCGCCCGTTAGCGCGTGACCGGATGATGGTCCGGCTGGAGTGCGCTGCGTCAAGCAGCGAATTGAGGTGGTACCACGGAAGATACCCTTTCGCCCTCTTCGACGAAAGGTATTTATTTTTAATGGTCGAATGGAGGTAAGGTCCAATGGCGAAACAGTTACCTAAGACTTATGATTTCAATGAAACAGAAGGACGGCTGTACAAACAATGGTGGGATGCAGGGTATTTTGAACCCTCCAACGATCCCAATAAACCGGGCTTTGATCCGACGATCAAACCTTTTGTGATCTCTATTCCCCCGGCGAATGTTACCGGAAAATTGCACCTTGGTCATGCCATGTTTGTCTCATTGCAAGACTTAATGATCCGGTATCACCGTATGAAGGGCGAACCTACGTTATGGGTGCCGGGTGTGGATCATGCTGGGATTGCAACACAGCTCCAGGTCGAAAATAAGCTAAGGGAAGAGGGAACAAGCCGGGAAGAATTAGGTCGTGAAAAATTCCTGGGGCAAATGTGGGCCTGGAAAGAAGAATACGGGGGCATCATTACCAAGCAGATCAGGCGCCTTGGTGCTTCCTGCGATTGGACACGTGAACGTTTCACATTAGATGAAGGGTTATCCATAGCTGTTCGGGAAGCTTTTGTAACGCTCTACGAGAAGGGCTGGATCTATCGCGGGCCGCGTATGATCAACTGGTCGCCAGGTTTGATGACTGCTATTTCTGACCTGGAGGTGGAGTATTCTCAGGAGCAGGGCAAGCTGTATTATTTCAAGTACATGATCGCTGACAGTGATGATTTTATCCCCGTGGCAACGACAAGACCCGAAACGATACTGGGTGATACAGCCGTGGCAGTGCATCCGGAGGATGATAGATATAAGGGACTGGTAGGTAAAATGGCTATTGTACCCATGTTGGGGCGGGAAATCCCTGTGATCTCAGATGAGTATGTAGACAGAGAATTTGGAACTGGCGCTTTGAAGATAACCCCCTCGCATGACCCGAATGACTATGAAATTGGCTTGCGTCATAAGCTCAAGTTCATCAATGTACTCAATAAAGATGCCACGATTAATGAAAACGGTGGCCTTTACCAGGGTCTGGATCGTTTTGTGTGCCGCGAAAAATTATGGGCGGACATGGAAGCATCTGGATTAGTGATCCGTGAAGAGCCCTATATTCTCAATGTGCCGCGCTCCCAAAGGGGCGGAGAGATTGTGGAGCCTATGATTTCCATACAGTGGTTCGTGAATATCGACGAAATGGCAAAGGCTGCTCTAAAGGCTGTACGAAATGGTCAAGTTGAGATCGTCCCTGAGCGATTTAAGAAAGTCTATTACAACTGGATGGAGAATATCGAGGATTGGTGCATCAGCAGGCAGCTTTGGTGGGGGCACCGGATCCCGGTGTGGTATTGCAGCGATTGTGGTGAGATGACTGTGGCACGTGAGGACCCAGCTGCCTGTCAGCATTGTGGAGGAATTAATCTCCAGCAGGATCCAGACACATTGGATACCTGGTTCTCTTCGGGATTGTGGCCTTTTTCAACCCTGGGATGGCCTGAAAAAACTCCTGATCTGGAATATTTTTATCCAACCTCCGTGCTGGAAACTGCGTATGACATTTTGTTTTTTTGGGTGGCCCGCATGATTATGGACGGTTTGGAATTTACCGGCCATGTACCATTCCACACCGTTTATTTGCATGGTTTGATACGCGATGAAAATGGACAGAAAATGAGCAAGACCAAAAACAACGCGATTGATCCTCTCACCGTGATGGATGAGCTCGGAACAGATGCGCTGCGTTTTACTTTATTGGTGGGTTCAACTCCTGGAAAAGACATGAACCTTTCCATTAAGAAGGTGGAAGCCAACCGAAATTTCGCGAATAAACTTTGGAATGCTGGACGATACTTGATTGGCAACCTTGGGGCTTTGCCCTCGGAACCAGAAAATGAGCCTGAATGGACTTTGGCGGATCGCTGGATAAAGGCACGGTTGAACCAATTGAGGGAAACGGTAAATAGCTTATTCGAAAGCTA
>CAYTXE010000049.1:0-16247 GCA_964441045.1 uncultured Candidatus Brevefilum sp. | reverse complement strand
CTATCTCCACAAAATATTGGTGAATGCGAGGGTCATCAGTCAACTCCGGATGGAAGGATGTTGCCAGAAGTTTTCCCTGACGAGCGGCAACAATGCGCCCATCCGGCAACTTCAATAATGCCTGTGCATTTCCATAGACAGATTTGATAATTGGGGCACGGATAAACACAGCATGAAATAGATTTTCCTTCCCACCCTTAAGAAAGGGGATCGGTAAGTCTGTCTCAAAACTATCAACTTGACGCCCAAAAGCATTGCGTTTCACTTGAATATCCATTAAGTTGAGAAGAGGTAGATTATCCATGGCGTCTTTAGAAATAAAAATGGCACCTGCACAGGTGCCCCAGATGGCGTGTTCTCGTCCAAATTGCCGCAAAGGTGTCATCAAGCCAAACTCAGTTGCCAATTTTCCTATCGTGGTCGATTCACCACCCGGTATGATCAAACCACTCAAGCCGGTGAGGTCACCAGGCAGCTTGACCAAATGTGATGTGACACCAATGGATTGAAGTACCTTGTAATGCTCAAAGAAATCGCCTTGCAGGGCAAGTATGCCAATTTTCACAGGCATTTACCTCATGTGACGGCTTACCAGCCGCGGTTGGCGATCAATTCCGCCTCTGGAATATCCGTGACCTGACGACCAACCATCGCTTCACCCAGGTTTCGGCTGACCTCAGCTAATATCTCAGGATTGTTGTAATGGGTCGTAGCTTTTACAATGGCATTGGCGCGTTTGACAGGATTTCCCGATTTAAAAATACCGGATCCCACAAAGACACCATCGACACCCAGCTGCATCATCAAGCCTGCATCTGCTGGGGTGGCAATTCCACCTGCGGCGAAGTTCACAACCGGCAGCCGTCCCAATTCTCGTGTTTCCTTGACAAGCTCAAATGGTGCGCCAATCTGCTTTGCAAAAGACATCAGCTCTTCCTCGGGCATATTTTGCAGCCTTCGAATCTCACCAAAAACGCTGCGAGCATGCCGAACAGCTTCCACAACATCCCCCGTTCCGGCTTCACCTTTTGTGCGGATCATGGCCGCGCCTTCACCAATTCGACGCAGGGCTTCACCCAGGTTGCGGCAGCCGCAAACAAATGGGACCTTGAAATCATGCTTGTTGATGTGATGTTCCTCATCAGCAGGAGTCAAAACTTCAGACTCGTCAATGTAATCCACACCCAGGGACTCCAGAATTTGGGCTTCTACAAAATGACCAATACGGCATTTCGCCATCACCGGGATGGATACAGCATCCATGATCTGCAGGATTAGTTCAGGGTCGCTCATACGGGCAACACCACCATGAGCGCGAATATCGGCTGGAATTCGCTCCAAAGCCATGACAGCAACAGCACCAGCGTCTGCTGCAATCCTGGCATGTTCGACTGTGACCACATCCATGATCACACCACCTTTGAGCATCTGAGCCAGCCCTTTTTTAACCTTAAATGTTGCAACCCTTTTTTCCATACTACCTCCAATATGTCATTTATAATTCTACCACGCGGGTTGTTAAAGGGACAATAAAACACCCTCAAGGGCATTTCAAAATCATTTGATTGAATTTAGAAACTATATTTGGTCAATATATCGTGTCTGATCTAAATCGTCTTTTGATTCTGTAAAGGGGACTTGATCATCCACCTTTGTCAGGTTGGATGTAAATGCAGATTCTGCTTCCCTTAGGGCATCCGGGGTGGCACGTGTGGTCATAACCCATTTTCTACAATATTCGCAACGATCCAGCCTGCCAACAACTAATTTCAATCCCCAAATGTGACGGGGAAATGGAGAACCGCACTTTGGACAAACCGTTCCACCTAACAGCCCATATTGTTGTCCTTCAACAGGTTGTTTACCACGCCGGGGTCTACCCTTCATGAATATTGCCTGGACAATCCCGAAGATAATGAAGGTAACAAGGATGGCACTCCCAATTGTAATCAGGATAGTGACAACCTGTTCTCGTTCTGCTTCGGGACTGACAAAATTATATTGTATCGCTGGCGTCTCCTCGACACTTCCACCTTTGAGGGTAACTTTCGCCGACAGGAAATGATCGCCATAGCCGTAATCATCTGTGTGAAATTGAACCTTATAAGGGGGTTCCTGAATAACAATCATGGGGGCATCATCCAGTATGAAAGTGACCGATTCAACCTGGTCCTCTTGTCCGACCAGGCTGATAGTAAAAGTCCCACGAATATTAATTCCACCACCATAACCAAAATCTCTTCGTAAACCCACAGTATACTCAGTCCCCTGTCCGTAAACTGATAAGGTTAAGGAAAACAACAAAACCGACAGGATCATCCAGAAATACAGAGATTTGTTTTTCATTGCTTTCTTCATAATCACTTCCACCGGGTAAGAATGGACTCACGTTGAAAGATCGTGGAACCTAAATAGATCATACCAATATCAAATAGAATCATCCCACCGATAAAACTTAACATGACAATAATGTTGATCACAATTACGCCTGCAATCTGAGCGAACATCAGCCCCAGGATGGGGACAATCAGCAATGCAGAGATTTGCTCCGCCACGCGAGGATCATTTACACGTGATGAAAGATAAATCGCGAAATTCACTGACGCAATTGCCATCAGCGGTCCTCCGATCAAAATAGCCAGCAGCCATGTCGGACCGATGATATAACTTATCACAGCACGACTGACACCAAGTATCGGCAATCCAAGGAGAAATAACCCAAATGAAAGCCATCCCACAATGATCGCGGGAATGGCAGCGGCAAGGCTTTTCCCTGCCAAAAGTTCCATGGTCGTCAAGGGTGTTGCTAACAAGGGTTCCAGGCTGTGTGTTGTTTTTTCGCCTACAATGCTATATGCTGCGATCGTAACAGGGACGATCACTGGTATCATCAGAAATAGGAGCAAGAATTGGTTGATAATATAGATCTGCATACATTCCCCGCCTGTCATTTCTGATCCACAAACTGCAAGAAATTCAATCGGCACATCTGCCGTACTTGTTGATGAAATATCACCCATCGCCTGATTAGTAATCAACAGCATCACCAGAGGTAAAACTGTGAATATCAGTGGAATGAAGATCGTCGTGAACAATACCATCTTGTTTCGAAAGACCTCTGACCACTCTTTGTCAATAATCGTTAGAATGTGTTTCATAAGCTCTCCACCTTATCCTCTGAGTCGTTCATGGCCTGCAGATAAATATCCTCCAGCGAATGGCGCAGCTCCCCGACAAATTGCAGGTCTGCACCCTCTTCAACCAGGAAGCGGATGATTTGCGGGTTTATCCTTTCGGGATCCTCTAATGCGACAACGAGTTTTTGATCCACACATTCAACTTCCTGAACACCTGCCAGAGATGAGATGCGTGAGGTCCAGCCTGGATTGATTTCCCGCAAATGAAAAACCACCTTCCTGCCATATATTTTTCGGCGCAGGTTCGTGGGGGTATCTACTGTGATCAAATGGGTTTTAATAATCCCAATCCGGTCACAAAGCTGGTCAGCCTCATTCAGGTTGTGCGTACACATAAAAATCGTACGGCCTTGACTGCGTAAGTCTTCAATGAATAACCGTACCAGTCGAGCAGATTCAGGATCCAAATTGGTCGTCGGCTCATCCAAGAACAGCAATCGGGGTTCATGCAGCAGCGATCGTGCAATGGATAATTTCTGGCGCATGCCTTTTGAAAAACTCCCCACGGGGTCATCTCGCCGTGACCATAGGCCAAGCAGCTTTAAATACTTACCAACCTGTTTATCCACATCTTCAACATCATATAAATTGGCGTAAATCTCGAGATTCTTACTTGCGCTGAGCTGTTCATATAATCCCGGGCTTTCTGTCAGGATGCCCACTGAACGGCGAATCTCTTGATCCTCCTCACCGACAACAAAGCCATTAACCAGGGCTGACCCGGATGTTGCACCGATCAGGCTGGTCAACATACGCACGGTGGTTGTCTTCCCGGCGCCGTTCGGACCCAAAAAGCCAAATACTTCCCCTTCAGTAATAGACAGCGTGAGCCCGACAACAGCTTGGATATCGTCACCTTTCTTAATTTTAAATATTTTCGTAAGGTTCTTGGTTTCGATCATTGATACTTCCTTATACTAAACTGGTTAACAACCATTCTAAGGTATTCTGTGTCACGCAAACGCCAGCCAATAAACCACCACACCAAACGCAACTGCCACATTGAGGGATGCTTTCTGCCCCGCCATTGGAAGCGCAAGGACGGCTTCGCACATTTCTATCAATCCGGGATCAACTCCGGCACGCTCATTACCCAGGATCAAAGCAAAAGGTTTATGTACAGTTTCTTCATCAGCCTTAAATTCGAAAATGGATACTGCTTCAGGGGTGCGTTCCAGGGCTAATAAACAATAACCGTCTTCCATAAGCTGCCTTGCTAAATCCACCGCATTTAGATGACACGACCAGGGGACAAGCCGTTCAGAACCCAATGCTGTTTTCCCTACAGCAGGATTCCCTGCAGGTGTTGGCGTGATCCCACACAGGTAAAGGTGCTTAATTCCCGCCCCTTCTGCAGTTCTGAAAATCGAGCCCACATTTTGTTGGCTGCGAATATTATCAAGAATAACAACTATATCATGGTGATTCAAATCCATTTCGAATTTGGATATCGTGTACCCTTGGAAGGGCTCACCACAATCCATGTGTGCGCCACACCTGGGACAGAACTTCCCACAGTGGATGTCCAGATCTACTGGTAATCGCAACCCGCACGCTGGATTGGTGCATTGACGCACCTCAAAAACGGTCATCTCACAACTCCATTTATGTGACACAAAATATTCGCGTCGAACTTGTTTATTCTAACTTCATTGCAGAAAAAGGGTAAATGGACTGTTTATCCACCTGTAAAACAATATTCAACCCTTTAAAGTGCCAAACGCCTGGATGAGGGGGGCACCCAGACGTCTGACAAAAATAAATATGTCATAATATTTATAATGTGGCAAGGAATTTGTTAGTTATGATAAGACTAATCCTCATAGAATAATACAGATGAGTTTTGTTTAGGTCAATTTACGAGATTGATCATCTCAGGTGACAAATGAATGTTTGATAAATCCGCATGAATCATCATACGGTTGTTATGAACACTTATAGATAAAATAATCAGTTTAAACAGCGCTATTTCTCAAGGGGTAATGATGCAAAGCATGTCTAATTCTTCTCCCAAAGGAGTCATTCATTCGAGAAGATAACCCCTTTGAAAATGTAAACAAATAAGACCACATTGATGATTAAGATTATTGGCTTTAATATCGTTCCTCCCCAAGGTTCGATAGGCAGGAAAATTATTATCCATGTAAGGAAGAGGAATACCATTAATATCAACTTAAGAGGTGTAATCCCTTTCAAATCTTGATTCAAGAAATGAATATCAAAAACTCGAAGGGAATAATTCTTTAAATTCCCAAGCCAATCCCTCTGGAGGTCTGGAAACTTATCTAAACTTAGGCTAACACCAATAAATGCACCTAAGAATAAAATTATCAGACCAATATTTCCAACCAAGACATAAGGGACAATGTTCCCAAGTCCGGCTAATGAACTTAAAGCAGGGGATTGCTTAAGTTGCAAGATTGGCCTTACCCCGGCAGGAACAATGTACAGCGCATCTTCTTGTATGATAATTTCACCATTTATGATATTAAATTTTTCTTGAATTTCATCAGCTTTCAAAGCATAGAACGGTATATAGAGTTTGACACTTCCCAGATACTTATATAGATTGATGCGCTCGATGATGATTGGCTTTGGCTTTGATTCGACCAAATAGATGGCCTTTACCTTTGGTTGTAATGAGCTAATATTCTTCGTCGAGGGAAGTCGTGTCTCAACAATTTGCATCTGGTTAATCTGCTCAATTGGTTTGTTGGATGTGAAATAATATAAATTGTCTTGAGTACGGTCTGGAACAAATTCTTCCCCATTGACAGAAACACCATTGGCTAAAATATTTGAGTCTGATTCGGTTTCCAAAATGATGGTCATCAAGTTGACATCTTGATTGCTGGGCGTTGTTTCGCTTTCAGTTGCATCACCCTGAACAGTAACATTTTCCTCAGGAGTGTCTGAAACTTCCATCTCTGCGTTATCTGTCTCATCAGACCATAACCAGGTTGCCTGAATTGAGTCTTGATCACTAATATAGTCAATGAGAATGAAATCAGAACCTTTCAAGATAGGCTGCGGCTCAAAACCAAACATAAGCCAATCAGCCTCGTTTAATTTAAGATTAGATGCCACCTCAATCTCTGTAATTGATTGCTCAAACAGTAGATCAGAAGGGCTATCATAATAAAGATAGGCTGTGTAACCCTCATTATTGATAAAGTCAATAGTAAATGAGTTTGCTTGAAAATCAATCGCGTTAAATATAGAAAGTCCTATCACCAGCAGGATGATAAAGGGAAAGAATAAATAACGCGCTTGCTTATTAATGACTAATGCTACGATCGCGAAGACAATCAGTCCCAAACCTAAGAATAGCAAAAAGAAATTTTGGGCTCCTGAGATCAAAGCCAAAGTCACACCAAGAATTATGGTACAAATCGTAATAATATTAAACACAGAAGAACCAATTTTTTTCATGGTAATTTCTCCATAATTTCTTCCACACTAAATAACCACTTGACTTTCCTGCGAATTCACGAAATAACCGGGTGCCCAGAAATCGCCAGAAGGATTCCCTTCCTGCAATTCCGGAAATACTTGAAAGATCCTCTCAGAGGTTTTTTGGTGAATGATTTGGAACATATCGCCAATCAGTGATTCTGGGAAATCACACAGTGTCCATTTAAGGGATTTCGGACGCACTGAAAGCCACTCCAGTTCCCAGCTGTATTGATCACAGATCACAGGAAACCAACTGCGTAAATTTTCAGCCAGCTTTTCAAGCAGAAAGTGTTCATCCATGTATGGTACCAAGCAGAACGTAATATCAGAGACCACATCTTTCGTGGGGGCGCTTACTTCATCAACATCCGCTAATGAAGTCATTTGTTCCAATCCCCCACCTGAATCTGGTGCAGCTTGTTCATCATCCACTTCTTGTGGTTTAACCCACTCATTAAAACCAGCCATCGCATCACGTAATTCAAAATCTTCCTGAAAAATGCTCACCAAGTCTTCACTATACTGAGATGTTTCATGCGCCGTCTGCACGGCATCGATTTTCCCCTCCTGCAACGGGCTATCCTCATCGGGTAAAGTTTCATGGCTTTTGGATCTGGTTTTCTCCTCTTGAGCGCTTTCAACAGCACGCGACCACCAATAATCATTCGTCTTCCAGGAGATCTCATCCCTTATAACATCAACATCCGTCCAGTCATCATCAAGTGAGTGTGCGTTAGCAACATCTTCCACGATTGTGTTTATGGATTTTGGTGTTTGAGGTGCTTGATACACTTCTTTAGCAATATTTTCCTGTATATGTATCATTTTCTCTGGCACTTGCGTGTCCTCAGATTCTTCAATCATTTTATTAATCCTGATCCAGCCTGCTTGACCTTGACCAGATGGGTTTTCCTGGCGAAGTCCTGGAGTGAGTTGATCTGTATGTTGCAAGAAATATTCCAAGCGCTGATCGAAATCTGATCCAAGCGAGTTTTTTCCCTGTAGACTTTCAATAAAAATCATCATATCCTGACGAATACGTTGGAAAGATGTGCTTTGGGGAAACAACAAACCCAGCCAATGCTGGCCATCGGAAAGACGTTTGACAAACAACTTTTGAAAATAACCATCGAAGGAGAGTCCTGCATATCGGTTTACATTCTGACCCAGGGATTCAGGCCAATAACGCACCAGGGCCTTCCCCAGATCATGGAAACCTGATTGGCTCAGCGTTCCTGCCGTAATCTTTGTTGCAGGATCATTTATACGCATCACAATAACGGCTGTTGCACTCACAGCCAATATTAATTCTTCTAAAATCTGCTGAGAAAAATCAGTATCTGCCATTGTTCCAAAAAGGTATAGGTTCCTGATGAAAACAAGTTGAAACTAAAATAAGAGAAATGCCCACTTTCAACATTTCTCATATCAGGATATTCCATTCTTATTATACAGGATAACGGCATCAAGTTAGTCTTTACAGTACTCTAAGTTCATTTAGATAACTCAAATAGTCGGATTCTCCTCAATTCACAATATGCCGATCCCGGTATAATACAAGACTGAATTGAATTGAATCGATTCAATTAACTTACATCTTAAATCGATTATTTAATGAAAGAGAGACTTTCCTAATGAATGAATATGATGTTGTTGTCATCGGCGCAGGCCCGGGTGGGTATGTCGCCGCAATCCGCAGCGCTCAACTCGGTTTAAAAACCGCTATCGTGGAAAAACGTTTCCTGGGTGGTGTATGTTTGAACATAGGCTGTATCCCTTCCAAAGCTCTGATCAAGAATGCGGATGTCGCCCACACACTGCGGGAGCGGGGAAAAGAATTTGGTTTCAGTCTTGAAAACCTTCAATTGGATTACAGTGTGGCCTATAAACGCAGCCGTAAGGTCTCAGACCGGCTGGTGCGGGGTGTGGGATTCCTGATGAAAAAACACAACATCGATGTTTATATGGGAACTGCCAAACTTACTGCAAAAGACACTGTCGAAGTGACACCAAAAGAGGGTGAAGCAGAAACGCTAAAAGCCAAGAATATCATCATCGCCTCCGGGTCTCATCCCTTCACGGTCCCAGGCGTTGAACTGGACGGGGAAAAAGTTGTTGAATTCGAAACCGCCATCCTTCTCGATAAACTGCCCGAATCCGCTGTCATCATTGGCGGGGGTGCGATCGGTGTGGAATTTGCCACCATCTGGAGCGCTTACGGTGTGAAGATCACGATCATTGAGATGCTAGACAGCCTGCTGCCACTGGAAGATCCAGAGGTAGGTAAGGAAGTTCAAAAAGCTTACAAAAAGCGCGGCATCAAAATTATGACAAAATCCAAGGTTAAGGGTGTGGAAACCACCGACAATCGCACCAAAGTGACTGTTGAAACCGAAGATGGCGAAGAAGTAGTTGAAGCTGAATTGACTCTGGTGGCAATTGGCTTCCGACCCAACAGCAAAGGATTGGGCCTTAAAGAGATTGGCGTTAATATCGATAGACGCGGCTACATCGAGATCGATGAGCGCATGGCGACCAATGTCGACGGCATTTTTGCTATCGGTGATGTGACAGGCAAGCTGCTCTTAGCGCATGTGGCCTCCGCCATGGGTATCGTCGCTGCAGAGAATATCGCCGGTGTAGAAACCTTCACCCTGGATTACGACATGATGCCCCGCGCCACCTACAGCTTCCCGCAAACGGCCTCCTTTGGCTACACGGAAGCGCAAGCTAAAGAAAAAGGGTATGATGTGGTCGTTAGCAAATTCCCCTTCCAAGCCAATGGTAAGGCTCTGGGATTGGGGGACTACCAGGGATTCGTAAAAATCGTCAGTGACAAGAAATACGGCGAGATCCTCGGAGCGCAGATGGTTGGTCCGGAGGTGTCGGAGCTTCTACCAGAATTGACCCTGGCGCAGCGTTTTGAACTGACCACCCACGAAATTGGCCGCAATGTACACGCCCACCCCACCCTGTCAGAAGCGATCATGGAAGCTGCTGAGCAAAGCCTGGGCAAAGCCATTCACATTTGATCGGATTTTTGCTAAAATTGAAATAACAGGCGGACCTAAATCCCCCTAATGAAGTTCCCCGGGTTTTAAAAGATCTCGGGGAACTTTTATATATTCGTCACACAGGTTACTGCACAACCCTACGTGACCAAATGCCGTTTGATCCTCATTATGGCGCTCAGTTCGATTTCTCCTCTTGACTTTCAAGACGGTATCTGCGGCAGACCATTTAGGTGACACTTCCAGTGTGAAAAATAATTTACACCACGCTCAGCTGAGATCCCTCCGGGGTCTTCTCCACCTCAATTCGGGTGGGGAAGACTTCTTTTAATTCTTCCAGGTGTGTAATGACCAGAACCTTCTCAAAATCATCCCGCACCAGGTTAATCGCCTCCACAAGGCGTTGGCGACCCTGGGCGTCCTGGCTGCCAAAGCCCTCATCAATCACAAGGGTCTGCAAACGGGCACCTGCCCGACGCGCCAGCACTTCCGATAAGGCTAAGCGGATGGAGAAATTAATTCGAAAAGCTTCCCCTCCGGAGAACATTTCATAATCCCTGATACCTACCGTATCACTGATGACCATATCCAGGGTTTCTTTCTTATCTTCGCGGCTGGTGTCCTTGTACTCCCGCTGAGTCCGAAAGTTAAAGGACATACGCCCGTTGGTCAGGCGAGAGAGCAGCTCATTGGTAGTCTCAGCAATCTCGGGCAGCGCCTGTTCGATCAGGAGCGCCGGTACACCATCTTTACCAAAGGCATGCTCGAGTTGTTTCAGGTCAGCAATGCGCTGGGTCGCCTGGTCGCGTTCAGTTAAATACTCAGTCTTGCGCACTTTGAAGCTCTCTAAGACTGCAACCTTTTGTACAGCACCACCAACGTCCTGCCTTAAGATATTTTCTTGTTCCTGGATATCATACAGATCTGATTCCGCTTCAGAGAGATCGGGCAAATTGGCTTCAGCTACAGCAAGCTTTACTACGGCGTCATCATGTGCAGTGGTTAATCCCTCCAGCTCTTTTTCCCTCTCAGCCTTCTGAGTTTCCAGGTCCTCAATGCCTCTTGTAAGCGGGGCCAGGGCAGCCTTAGCTTGTTCCAGTTTCCTAAAGGCCACCTCAGCCTCACGGCCAGCCTGTTCAGCCCGGCGAAGCTTTTCATGAACGATCATATCATAGCCCAATGCTTCTAATTCAGCGCTGATCACCTCAAGTCGCTGCCTGGCTTCAAGTGCAAAGTTCTCTTCTACCAATATCGTGGTGATCTCCGCCAAACGTGCTGCCCCTGTTTTATGCCATTTTTGCTCCTGCTCTTCCAGTAGCTTGAGTTGATTCTTAATTTGATCCGACTGGCGGGTCGCGTTCCGCAGCGCTGTATCAGCGACTTTCAGATCCGCTAATTCTGCGCCCATCTTTTGAAGCTTCCCCTCAAAGTCCTCCAGGAGCTGTTTATTCTCCCGAAAGCGATCGCCGAGACTCTTTCCTTTTTCGCTTAAAGATCCAATTAATGCCTGGCGTTCATTGGCAGAAAGCGGCTGGCCGCATAATGGACATTCGACACCTTCAGCAACTTGAAGTTTGTCAATGCGATCTTTAAGTTCCGCCATCTCATCTCGCAAACGGGGATTTTCAGCTTTTGCTTCTGCCTGTCCCACCTGCAGCTGCCTGATTTCCTCCTCCAAAGCACCGCGCCTATCCAGCCGCGCTTTTGCCGCTTGAATAACTTCCTCAGCAGCTTTTAACTGCGCTTTCAAGCTTTCCACCTCTGATATTGCATTTTCCAAGGCTAACTTTTGTGTTTCCAATCCCCGCTTTTCCTGTTTCAATCGGGCTTCTTCCGTCTGAATAGTTCGGAGGGGCTCTTGCCGCAAAGCTTCATGCTGATGGTAGGCTGCAGCTACTTCCTCCATCGCCCCCAGATCTATGCGCATTTTTTGCCAATCTTGATATGATTTTCGAATAGCTTCAGCTTCTGCCAGGATAGCATCATAGCCTAGCTTTTCCTCTTGCCGTTGTTCCAGAGTAGAGAGAATACGATCATACTGACCCTGAGCATCATCAAGCTGTAAACCAAATGTTGCCACGATCTTGCGCTGTTCTTTCAGTGTAGCATGCAAACGTTTGACATTCTCAAGGTTTTTTGCCCTGGAAATCCGTTGTTTTTCTAAATCCGCCAGCCTTTTTTGCAATTCTGCCAGATGTGCCTTGCGCTCCTGTTCTTCATCCAGTTCACTCTGGATCTCATTCAACCTGCCATCCAGCTCACGAACTTCCTTTTCCTTTTGGGTGCGCCGTTGACGGGCTGCGTCGCGGTAGGTCTCCCAGACCTCTAACCCAAGAATATTACTGAGGATGCGCTTGCGCTCCCCCGGCCGGGCAGTCGCAAATTGATCCGCCCTGCCCTGCAGGAAAAAGGAGGCGTTGGTGAAGGTGTCGAAGTCCATCCGCAAGGTATCCTGGATCTTTTGATCCGTCTCCCGCAAGGTGCGCTCCGTGAGGGGTTTCCATCGCCCATCCTCATCCGCCACATGGGAGAGAATAAAAAACTCCACCGTGGAGGTCTTCCCACGAGGGTTGGTACGCTGAACACGATAGCGGTTGCCCTCATAATCAAAATCCAGGGTCACCGTAGCCGCTTTCACAGCAGGATGATTATTGATCACCGACTCATCACGCTGGCGCGCCTGGCCAAATAATACCCAGGTGATGGCATCCAGCAAAGAACTTTTACCGGCACCATTTGGCCCGGAAATACAAGCTAAATCAAAACCGGTGAAATCTAATTCAACCGGCTGACGATAAGATAGAAAACCTTCAATCTTAAGCTTAACTGGGATCATATCAATAACCTAATTCATCGAGGATTTCATTATTGCTGCGCTTCGATTGCCTGCCCAGAAGTTCATCCCAAAAGGCGTCATCATATCGTCGTGAGCGTACCACGATCGGCATGGGCACACCCCAACCCAACATGAGCACTTCCTCCTTGGGTTGCAAATGCGCCAGCATACCACGCAGGGCTTCACGCCCTGCCAGACCGGTCAGTACGGCACGAATATCATCCGAATCTCCCAGCCAACCCGTAATCCGTGTTCCCAATTGAGACATAACCTCATCATATATTTGTGACGGACGCTGATCAATGATCAACAGGGTCACATAATATTTGCGCATCTCACGAGCAATGGTGCTGAAGGTCGTTTGGGATGCCATATCCCGGTTGAGGAGTTTGTGGGCTTCTTCCACAACAATGACCAGGGGACGTGGTTCGCCAGCACCCTGGCGCCCACTGCGGAAATTATTGGTTCTCCTTTCCCAAACATCCCGGATGCGGCGTGTGAGCAAGTTTGAGACGAATAAATAATCTAAATCTGTTTCGTGTTTCCCAAAGGAGAGCACCACATGCTGACCATTGTCAAGGTTGTCAATCATTTGCTGCAGGGCATTTGCGGCAGGTTCTTCAACGATATAAGGTGCATTGAACAAGCGACGCAGCTTGGAATGGAGCGCTTCTGCCGAACCAGAATGAACACCTGCGCCTTCCGCCCAGGCCGCTACACTGTCAGGAGCAGGGTAACGCTTACCATCTTCATCATACAGGTAGGCATTCACCCGCATATGCTTAAATTTATGGAACCAGCTCTCATGGCCAAAACTGACCCGCAGGGCTTCGAGTGTGGTCGGTGTTGTTTCACGTAAGTTCAATTCCTGAGCGAGCATCATCACATCTTCCAGCGTGATATCCGATTCAGCAATTTCCAGTGTGTAATCTGGCTGCTCACCCCGGATCGTTGCACCCCGACCTAACCCAACCATGCGCACTTTGGAGCGAAATTTATTCTTCAACCCGGGCACCCGCATTCCGGTGTCTGAAGCGGTGTCATCCGGGCCGTATTCATTGTGCATATCGAAGATCAATACAGCCGTCTTATCACGCTGGATAAGACCAGATAGGATTACCCGGGTCAGGAAGGATTTGCCTGTGCCCGTGGCGCCGAAGATCCCGGCAGAACGTTGGACCAATTTATCCAGATCCACGCACACCGGGTGACTACCCTCTAACGTATCACCAATCCGAAAGAAAGCACCCTTGCCTTCCTTGCCAAAGATCTCAGCGATATCTCCCTCTCGCGCCAGTCGTACAGCAGCGTGGTGCTGCGGGACAGTTTTTACCGGCTCGGGGTGTACTTTTTCATCTAATACTTTCTGAAACCAGGCATCATATTCTGTCGATCCCGGTTCCGGCCCCTGTTCCATCATCAAGGCGGTCAGGATCTCCAGATTGGTATAAAGTGTCTGCCCGTGCAGCAACTTCGCAAGCTGCGGTGGGAGGCGGGTTCCAGTTTGTTCATCGGCAAAGCGCGGGTCAGTTGAACCTAATTGTAAGTCGGTGACCAGGCCGTAAAATAACCATCCCCCGCTCTCAATCACGACAAAAGCGCCTTCCTGTACTGTCTGTGCTGGAACACTCAAGCGTGCTTGCAGGTTAGCTTTCAACCCACCACCGACGATGTAACCTATTTCACCCAAATTACTTCCTGAGGCATGATCTATTTGTTCGGTCATATTTTTTTCCACTATTTCTGGTTATGTGTTGATTTTATAAATTTCACTGGATGCGCTGAGGACATTCATCAAACCCTGATAGTCATCCCGCATCAAAGTGATCAATTCCTGTAAGGCATCCTCGAACCAATCACCGTTCCCTGCCTCTTCCTGGGCTGCACGCGCAGACATCAAGTGCGCTGCCAGGAGTTCCTCAACGGGCTTATCCTGGTCCCGCAATATGTGACGAATATAACCAAAGCGACCAGTACCGGTGAAATACACGATCTCTTCTGTGCTGCAAAGGTAGATGGCATCCAGACTCAGCGGGGGGCGCGGCGGCAGCAGATGAAAAATCTGCCCCCCATGTTGATATCCCACTGTAAGGACGGCAATTTCCACCGGAACGTTGCGGTTTTCACGGTTGTCCCGCAAGACTTCCTCAGGCACATCCTGGGCTGTGATCAACTGCCGAACCAGGCCATCATCTTCAATATGGATATCATAGATCAGGCCATACACCTGGTAATCTGGCGCTAAAGGAACCCTTACCAGTGCGCCAAAGCTGGGAGCATCCAGCTGGTTCACACGGCAGCCAACCACAAAACCAGTCGTTCCCGATCGCAATAACCTTCCAATAGCTATCCCGCTCATGCCTGATACCTCGTTTTCGTTGAATCTAGGTCTTTATGATATTGTTTGTATGATTTTTCATCAATGGGAATCCCACGGCGCTGAAACTCAGTCACGATCATCTCCTCGACATGCTGATGCTCGGGTAAGGTTACAACTGCCTCCTCATGTGCGCGGTGGAGGATGTATGGATACGGCCGTGTTCCCATAATGCTGGCTTGTTCAAGCAGTACAGCCTGGATCAACCCGACCAACATGCTGTCACCAGCGACCCAACCGGGTACCTCCACCCTCGCCAAATGTGGTTTTCCGGGCTTTCCAACATTTAAATAGAAAAAATGCAGCCCAAGATCCCCCTTGAAACGCAGGGCGGTCTGTGAATAAATGGCGAACAGTGCTGAACGATCTCCCGGGTTCAACAGCAACCCGGACATTAATTGACGATCGCTGACGCCTGCGAACCGCCGCCTGCGCTGGCTATAGGCAGATAGATCATCTTCGTTCATTTCCACCAATTCCAACAGCCGACCAATCAAGTCACTACCCGGTTTGTCCACATATCCCAGGGTGATCAATCCCTGGTCGCGCAAGCTTACCAGCACATCCAGGTATCGATCAAGCGTCTTCGCAAATTCAGATGTCTCTTGCGGCTCCCGATACAGCTCCAATGGGCCGTCTGTCATCGAAATTGCAGGGTGCTGCAGGTCCCCCTCTATTTCTGCCAGTGCTTCACGCTCACTCAAGTCCCGTTTGAGGGCAACCATCCCTTCCGAGATCATCCCACCACTGGGAAGGAAGATAGAGTCATAATCCAAAAGCTGGCTGTGTGTCTGGATCTCGGGGGTTAAACCAGAACCGCGTACCATCTTGACCACGCCCACATTGATCACACAAAATTCTACCTGGGCATGGCGGCTGGGATTGATCTGGGAACCATCTGCTGCCACTACGGTGAATTGCTTTGGGAGACCAGGCATGGGAATAACGGTGTTAAGTGCCTCATTCAGTGGTACTGCGCAACGCAAATGAGGGATCATTGAAGCGGCACGGTCCACCTGTTCGCGAAGATCATCCAGGCGGTCTGCGTAGCCTTCGATCAGGTTGGAGACTTCACGCTGGCGGTTGGCAAGTTTCTGTTTGCGCGCTGCGGCCTGGGCACTAAAAGTATTGAGTTTTTTCTGAATCTCAAGCAAGTTGACTGGCATATCTCCCTCAGGGTGATTCGAGCAGTTGTTTGGTTATTGTACAGGGGCTTGTTCCCGCTGACAAGCCACAACCTAATTATAACGATTGTTATCGCCTCTTACGTTCTAATCCTGGATGACTAACAAATTTTTCATCATATGATAATGGTAAGTTCAATAATTCGCCGCACCTTACCATTCTCTAATCACCCTTCACACCTCACA
>CAYTXE010000048.1:0-16821 GCA_964441045.1 uncultured Candidatus Brevefilum sp. | reverse complement strand
CGCCGAGGATACCGAAAACTTGTAGATTCTAAAGATAGGCTGGATAAAGAGTACCCCAACGGCAGCGCCTCATTGTGCGTGAATTGCGGTGTGTGTATTGAGAAATGTCCGCAATAGATTAATATTCCTAAAGATTTGAAAAAAGTAAATGCCATTCTTGGGCAGCGGCCGCAAATTACAGAGCATTATTGAAGTTAAAAGTAATTAGGATTTCCGCGTATGTCGGATCCTTGAAAAAAATAAAATTCACCTATTCGTTTTTATATCTGTTATTTATTTAAAATAGATTCTGTCTTTGCATTTAAATACCATGTAAATATTTTTGTTCTTTGGAGGATATTTGTTATTTCGTTATCTTTTGTAATTATCAAAATTAATGGAAGATGGCTGAAAGCAAGAGAAAAGTTCCAACCAGAGCACCGATAAAAAGTGCCAGACCTAGAATCGCTCCAATAACAAATTTCACACGTTCAGATGAGTTCATTTTTCCCCATTGAGACTGTAATTCGGGAAGATAGTCTTTATCAGGTTCTTCTCGAGCGAAGAGTGATCCCAAAATGGATTTTCGTTTTCTTCTTTCATGCTTGACTTTAGGTTCATCCTGATGGCTCATGTATCCTCCATCCTTTCTTCCGAATTAGTGAAGAAATTTTTTTTATCTCTCATCCAACACTTTTTGGTAAAAAACCAGGAAACTGATATCCTGTCATTTTTCTCAATTTTTATCATCAATTTCACAGAATTTGACTCATACAGCCTTGGAAATCCAATTGGAAAGAACGAGTGTTATAATATTAACGTGACCACTGGAGAAATATGAGGACTTTATGAGTGAATATATGACAATTAAAGATATTGATCGGGCAGCCAATGCAATCCGGGCGCGAATTGATCTTCAGCCAGAAGTGGGGATGATACTGGGAACTGGTTTGGGCGGGGTTGCTGATCGCATCAAAGATGCTGTGATCATCCCGAATGAAGAAATTCCTTGCTGGCCGCAATCAACTGTTGAAGGGCATAAAGGCAGGTTGGTGATCGGTGAACTCAAAGGGGTTAAGGTTTTTATCCTGCAGGGGCGCACGCATTATTATGAGGGGTACAGCATGGGGCAAACCACTTTATCAGTTCGGGTTATGCAGCGGCTAGGGTGCGATAAGATGATTGTAACGAATGCTGCGGGTGCGATCAATCCAGATTTTCTTCCTGGAGACCTAATGCTGATTAATGATCACCTGAATTTAATTGGCATCAGTGGTGCCAATCCCCTCAAAGGTCCCAATTTGGATGAGTTCGGTGTTCGTTTTCCCGATATGAGCCAGCCTTACGATAGAGTGCTTTTAGATTTGGCCAGGCAAGCATGCCAAGAAATTGATTTGCCTTACCAGGAGGGTGTTTATGCTGCTTTGGCTGGACCTTCTTTTGAAACCCCAGCGGAACTGCGCTTTTTGCATACAATTGGTGCAGATGCAGTTGGGATGTCTACAGCCCCAGAAGTGATCGTCGCTCGACATGGTGGTATGCGCGTTCTTGGCGTTTCAGGCATCAGCAATAAGGCCAACCTTGATGGTTCGACGATCACCACGCATGAAGAGGTCTTGGAAGCAGGGAAAATATTGGTTCCCAAGCTGACGAAACTCATCCTTGGTTTTTTGTCTAAGCTGTAATTTGTGACCTTTTCAAACGTGTTATTAATCGGGGAATACCCGTATGGATGAATTTATTAATAATATCCTCCGTGGACTGATCACATACAGTATTGGGATATTCTTCCTTCTGGGGTTGGGGCTTCTGATCTATTTACGGAAATTTGTTTTGGGTTTACATGAATGGCAAACTGCGGTTTTTGGCCTTGAACGTCATATCGCAAAGAGGAAGTTGGCTTCGGCTTCAACCGGGTTGATCCTGTTGATTCTTTTGTTTATTGGTGAATTCATGCTTATAACCGTTATTGGACCACAATTACCAACTTATTCCACCGTTGCTACACCCACGATTGATCCATTTATCACTCCTACAACAACCCTTTCACCAGAGGAGGCCCGGGCTGCAGACATGATGCCGTCCCCAACGATTGGACAGGCATCGCTGATATCTGAGTGCCCGGAAGGGATCCTTGAGATTACTTCGCCGGGAGATGGAGATGAAGTGAGCGGTACTGTAGAGATCACAGGTACGGTAAATATCGAAGATTTTGGTTCGTACAAGTATGAATATTCAACTATAGGAGTAGTTGACTGGATTACAATTGCGGCAGGGAACCAATTGAAACTGGATGAGAATCTGGGGTATTGGTACACAAGCTCATTACAGCCAGGGATTTATTTACTTCAATTGGTACCCTTAAATAATATTGGGGATGAATTAACCCCCTGTATAATAACGGTTGAGGTTATCACTGAGGAGTAGTTAATACATGCCTGAAATTAAAATACGTTCTGCAAACCCCAATGATATTGAAACTTTGTCAGTATTTGAACATGGATATTACAGTGAATATGTTTGGCAGATGAGCCTGGATGTGAGCTCAGAGAATGCCCAAGTAGAATTCCGGCGAACACAGCTGCCTCGGCGTGTTTTCGTTTCATATCCAAGAAATAAGGCGGCGATCTTCAATTACATTGACCAGGCAGAAGCCTTTTTAATTGCGGAATTAGCCGATCGTCCTGTAGGTTATCTGAAAATTGAGACTCAAAAGGAATCAAATATCGCCCGGGTTTCTGATTTAGTTATCTCAGCACCAATGCGACGTCAGGGAATTGCGAGTGGGTTGTTGTTTACGGCAATGGATTTATTGACCTATCGTCACTTTAATACCTTAGTGTTAGAGATGCAATCCAAGAATGACCCTGCGATTAAAATGGCTAATAAACTCGGGTTTACTTTTTGTGGATTCAGAGATCACTTCTTCCCAAACCAGGAATTAGCCCTATTCTTCAGCCGTTTCGCGCGGTAACAAGGCACTGATCTTATGATTTTGGGAATTTCTTGGGAAAGCGCACTTAGAACAATCAGCCAAATCTTGTCGGCTGGCGTCGCCATTACTTCAATCTCATTGTTGCTTTATGTCATGGCGTATAACTTACGCGAAGGGGTGGTAAGAGCCTTTATTTTGATCTTGCTTTGCGTGACTATCGTGTATACGGGAGAGACCATTGGGGGAGTAAGCAATCAAACAGTAATCATTGAACTGATGCTCAGGTTGAAATGGCTCGGGATTATTTTTCTCCCCGCCACCTATTTACATTTTGCCGATTCACTGTTAACGCTTACAGGTCGTCCAAGTCGTGGCCGACGGTTATGGCTCGTACGACTCACGTATGTGTTTTCCTTTGTCTTACTTGTATTAGCGCTGCTTAATATTCTTGTTGGTCCCTATGTGGAATCCTCTTTACCAGCTCCACATCTTGAGCGCACTTTCTCTACCAGTTTGTTTGCTGTGTATTATGTGGTTGTGATGGCTGTGGCTGGGTCAATCCTTTTCCGTGCGTATCAACGCACTGTAACGAAAACCAGCCGAAGACGTATGATCTACCTCCTATCAGGTGCAACTGTTGCTGCTATCGGGACATATCCGTATCTGCTTTTTGGTTCAGGGTTTTTTGCAAAAACGCCGATTGTGTTTTGGATCCTTGTCAGCATCAGCAGTCTGTTAGTTGGTGGTTTCTTAGTTATCATGACTTATGCTGTCGCATTTTTTGGTGTTACCTGGCCAGATCGGTTGGTAAAAAGCCGTTTATTTAAGTGGTTTATGCGCGGACCCTTTACTGCTTCCATCGTATTGGCTGTCACAACCATTATTCGCAGGCTGGGGATGATTTGGGATGAACCTTATAGTGCTTTTGTACCAATTTTTATGGTAGGGATCATCCTCGTGATGGAATATATTGTTACTTTATTGGCGCCGTATTGGGAAGAACTTCTGTTTTACGGAAGTGATCGGCAAGATATCACCAGGATTCAGTCATTAGAAGACCATTTATTAACCCGATCGGACCTTTCACAGTTCCTGGAAATTGTCACTGCAACCTTATGTGACCTGCTGCAGGTCAAGGGTGCATTTATTGCTATGATTGATAATGGTGGGCTTGAGTTATTGACAACTGCTGGAGATGATACAGACTTCAAGAAAATTGATTCTTCTAATGAATTATTGATTGAGGCACGGAAATTTGGGACAAAAATGCAAGACGATTTTTTTCAGTGGAGTGGGCATTTATTGATCCCTTTGGTGTATGAGGACTCTCAAAATGAGGAACACTTGTTGGGTATCTGTGGGTTCCCCTGGGAGGAAACGCGCGAAATGGAAGATGAACATCTTCAATCGATCAACCTCCTCGCATATCGTGTGGGTATTGCCCTAAGAGACTGGAGAATGCAGCAGCAAGTTCTTAGATCGATGGAGAATCTCGATCCGCAAGTCGCACTTATCCAGCAATTACGTGCAGCTTCCAGCTATAATAAAACCGGCGTGTTATTAGATGAGGTTGAGCTTCCAGAGGAGGATTTTGTATCCTTGGTTAAAGATGCTCTTACACATTATTGGGGCGGCCCTAAATTATCTGAGAGTCCTTTATTGAGTCTTCAAGTTGTTCAATCTGCACTAAAGGAATATGATGGTAATCCAACAAATGCTTTACGCTCTGTTCTTAAAGCTGCAATCCAGAATGTTAAACCCGAAGGTCCCCGCCGTTTTACTGCGGAATGGATCTTATATAATATATTAGAGCTGAAATTCATGGAAGGAAGAAAGGTTCGTGACGTTGCAACCAGGTTGGCAATGTCAGAAGCAGACCTTTATCGAAAACAACGCGTTGCTTTGGAAGCTGTCTCCAAGGTGATACTCGGTATGGAATTAGCGGCACGGGAAGGGGAACAATCATGACAGCTGGCGTTAAATTTCGGAGCGAGAAAGCTAAGCAAAGGATGGACATTCAGGATGAAACAGTAAACTCGGTCTTTATTCCTGATGAGCCAGATGAGGATTGGTGGGCTGCTGTACTGGCAAATGAGCCTTATATTGAAAATGAGGTTGATCAGATCCAAAATGAAACAATTGTAGACATGGAGCCCTTAGAGGGGCCTCATACAAGCTCAGTAATGAATTGGGAAAAAGTTCAGGCAACCTCTTCACACATGATGAGATTGTCAAAATGAATGTGGTAAGTCACAATTATGGTGGAATCCTGGTTGCGTCAGAAGATTGCCATGGATTTGTCCCGATCTCTCATCTTATTGACATGCTTTCAGAATTGGCTGAGGATGATCGCGAGCAGTATCTGTCCAGTTATCTTGATCGCAAGGTTTCATTAAAAGTGATTGAATGCGACCCCGTAAAAGAACGAATTGTGTTTTCTGAGCGAGCAGCTCTGGCAAAGAAGGGGAAACGAAACGCACTTTTACATGATCTCAAGGAAGATGATATCATCAAAGGTGTTGTAACCAATATCGCTAAATTTTGCGCATTTGTTGATTTGGGAGGTTTAGAAGGCTTGATCCACATTTCTTCAATGAATTTTCCAACAGGCTGCACGCACATTGATGAATTTCTATATCTTAGCCAACCAGTAAAGGTCTGTATTCTCAACATTGATGCGCAAAAATGCCGTTTGGGTTTATGAATAGAAAGCTGCTGATCTGAATAATGACACGCCAAACTGACCGTTCTCCACGTAAAAAATCTGACGAACACCAATATCGTCTATTTGGTGGAAAGCAACCTTGGAAAGGAAAAATCTCAGCTTTCTTCCAGCGAATTTCGAATTATCGATGGGATTTGCTTGGGATTCTACTGATCGCATTTGCCCTGATCGTTTTGCTGGGACTTGTAGGCGTAACCTCAGGGACCATTGTGACGCCATTCATTAAGTTCTTAGCTCGATGGTTAGGATTGGGACGTTTTCTACTGATCGTTGTGGTGATCACAATTGGCGTGCAGCTCATTCGTTGGCGAAAGCAGCCGCCTGAGAGGATTGCATTGGGTAGGGTTGTGGCCTTTGAGTTGTCTTGCTTTCTATTCTTAGGGCTGCTTTCAATCGTAAGCAGCGGAACAGTGGCCAATGCAAAATATGGATTTGACCCCGGTGGGATCCTCGGTTGGGGAATTGCAGAAATATTTAGGGCCGCGATTGGTCCAACAGCTGGTTTTGTTGTACTTGCATTGATTTTCATGGTTTCTTTATTTTCGTCCTTTCGAATTTTTCAACGTTTGGAAGAATTAGTCCATAATCAATTGAATAAGGGAACTTTCACTGGGGATGAATTACAGGAGGGAAATCCATTAGAAAATTCAAGCATGGTGACTGAACCAGAAGAAAAGAATGAAAAGACGGAACAAAAGGGTCAGGCTGATGTTTGGCTTCCTCCTGAGTTCAGGAAATCTTTTGAAACTCACGCTCTTGGTGACGAAAAACCTTCAAAGCCGTTGGAACGTTCGTCTGCGTTACCCCCTTTAAGTTTGCTTGGCAAGGGGGATACCTTTAAGCCGGATAAGCGCTCAATCAACTTGAGTGCTGGTTTGATTGAAAAAACTTTAGATGAATTTGGCATTCCTGCAAAGGTTGTTGGGTTTAGAACAGGTCCAACAGTGACGCAATTTGCTGTTGAACCCGGTTATGTAAATAAAGCTGATGACGAGCGTCATAAGATCCGGGTGTCCCAGATTTCTTCATTACAGCGAGATCTGGCACTGGCACTATCAGCTGAACGGCTGCGGATTGAAGCACCGGTTCCAGGGAAATCCTATGTTGGGATTGAGATCCCAAATTCTAAAAGTTCAGATGTTCTACTTCGTCCCCTGGTTGAATCAGAAACATTTTCCCGGGTAAACTCCCCACTGGCGTTGGCTTTAGGGAGAGATGTTTCTGGCCGTCCTGTTGTATCTGATCTGTCAACCATGCCCCACCTGCTCATTGCTGGTACGACCGGCTCAGGGAAAAGTGTGTGCATCACTGCACTTACAGCATGTCTTGTGATGAATAACACACCGAAGGATCTGAAATTGGCGATAATTGATCCGAAGCGTGTGGAATTAATGCGATTCAACGGCTTACCGCACTTGATGGGCAATGTTGAGACGGAAATTGAACGTATCCTGGGGGTCTTGCGTTGGGCGACAACGGAGATGGATTTCCGCTATAAACTGCTCGAAAAGGCCCGAGCGCGGAATATTGATTCATATAATAAGAAAATGGAACGTCAAAAGAAGGCAAAATTACCCAAAATTGTCATTCTTATTGATGAATTAGCGGATTTAATGGTTTCTGCACCAGATCAAACTGAGCATGCAATTATTCGATTGGCTCAAAAAGCACGAGCAATTGGTATTCATCTGATTGTTGCTACGCAGCGTCCGAGTACGGATGTTGTCACGGGATTAATAAAAGCGAATTTCCCAACCAGAATTTCCTTCACAGTCGCTTCATCGATTGACTCAAGAGTTGTGCTGGATACAGGTGGGGCTGAAACATTGCTTGGAAAAGGAGACATGCTCTTCTTACATCCTGAGATTGGTTTACCATTGCGAGCGCAGGGTGTCATCGTGACCGATAAGGAGCTGAATCGTATCATAAAGTGGTGGCAAAAACAGACGGATGATGAAGAAGGTCCTGCACAAACTCGATATGATGATTCGGATGTGCCCCCATGGGAAGAGCGGGTTGGCGCGGAGGATGAAGAACAAGATCAAGATAAAGCTTTGATTGAAGAAGCCATTGCATTGATCAAGTCTGAGGGTCATGCTAGTGCTTCTTATTTCCAACGCCAGTTGCGCGTGGGATATCCAAGAGCAGCCAGGTTAGTTGATCAACTTGAAGAAAAGGGCATCATTGGTCCATCCCAGGGAGGGGGAAGGGAACGAGAAATTTTGATCAATCTTGATGATGATTAGATAATATTATCCGCCTAGTGTGTTTGTAAACTTGCGCATGTGAGAAACTTACTTTCATGAACCAACTCCAAGAACAAGAACCTAAAACTTTTACTGATTTATTGCGAAAAATTTTTAAAAATATTCTGTACGGTATTGCAGAATTTTTGAATCGCTTAGGCGTCCGGCCAAATGTGATCACTGCTTTTGGCTTGATCGGGAATCTGGCCGCTGGTATCCTGATTGCGACTGGACACCTCTGTTGGGGTGGTCTAACTGCATTGATTGTGGGACCATTAGATGCTCTGGATGGTGTATTGGCACGCCTGAGAAATGAGAGCAGTGAATATGGCGCTTTTGTCGATTCAATTACAGATCGGTACTCAGAAATGGCAATATTTGGCGGATTGTTAGTTTACTTCTCAAAAACTGGGAATTGGTTAGATTCCCTTTTGATTTTTTCCGCAGCAATTGGATCTTTCATGGTTTCATATACCCGAGCCCGGGCTGAATCTCTCGGATATTCTGCAAAAATTGGTCTCTTAACTCGTGCAGAACGATATCTCATATTGGTCCCGGGTGTGGTTTTGGGATATCCTCGAATTTCGCTGTGGATTATTGCAGTTCTTGCTAATTTCACAGCCCTCCAGAGGTTTATCCACGTGCGTAAAAAAACTAGGGAAATTACGAATCAGAAAATTCAGAAAAAGGAATAAGGCAATGGTTGAAGGAATTAGAATTGGACCCGTAACACTGAGCTATTACGGAATGCTGATTATGGCTGGTGTGGTTTGTGCGACTTTGCTAAGTTATTTTGAAGCAAAAAAACGGGGATTTAATACGGATGTTGTCTTGGATAGTTTAACCTGGATCGTGTTGGGAGGGATTATTGGTGCCAGAATCTGGCATATCCTGACACCTCCCGCATCAATGGTGGAGCAGGGGATCACAACATACTATTATCTCACACATCCCCTGGACGCGATCGCGATATGGCGGGGTGGTGTTGGAATCCCGGGAGCAGTAGCAGGTGGTGCATTAGCTTTCTACCTTTATGCGCGTAAACGGGGTATCAGCTTTGGCGCATGGGCGGATATTTTTGCGCCTGGTGTAGCCCTTGGACAGGCAATCGGTCGGTGGGGCAACTTTATCAACCAGGAAGTCTACGGCAGTCCCACGAATCTTCCCTGGGCGATCACAATTGATCCAGAGCACAGATTGCCAGAGTTTATGGATGTAGCAACGTATCATCCGCTGTTTTTGTATGAATCCCTGTTCAATTTCGCGAATATGGGTTTTTTACTTTGGCTTTCTCACCGCTTTTCGAAGAAACTTAAACCTGGTGATGTTTTCCTGACATACTTAATTTCTTATCCCGTATACCGCTTTTTTATGGAATATCTTCGCTTGGATAATAGCTTTGTTGGTGGGATCAATGCAAACCAAACTCTAATGATCGTCGTTGCGGCTTTGGCGGGTGGTTTTCTGCTCTGGCGTCATCGGAAAAGTTTGTACTCTAAGCTGCCAAAAACGCAAGACGAGAAGAAGCCTGCAACACATGAAGAGGACCTCACGGTTGAGGATGACATTTAAGTCGAAAATTTGACCTTATGGCTGTTCGATAATTGATATGAATAAATTAACCTTTCTCGGAACCGCAAGTGCTGTACCAGACGAAGATCAACAAAACACGCATTTCATCATAGAGACTAAAAGCCGAAATATCCTCGTTGATTGCGTGGGCAATCCAGTTGTCCGGTTGAAGCAAGCTGGTGTTGATCCCCTTTCCATATCAGATTTAGTTGTAACTCATTTTCACCCTGACCACGTCTCGGGTGTGCCTTTGCTGCTTATGGATTTATGGTTGATGGGGCGGGAAACTCCCCTTTATCTTTATGGTCTCAATGAAGTTTTAGACCGCATCGAAAAAATGATGTCTCTTTTTGATTGGGAAAGCTGGCTGGGTTTTTACCCAGTTAATTTTGTGAGGAGCCAAGGGAAAACACAAACGAACATAATTGATACGGATAATGTTAAGGTTTGGACAGCTCCAGTTAGTCATATGATTCCTGCAATTGGGTTAAGGATTGCCACTCCGAAGTGTGTTTTATGCTATTCTTCCGATACAGCACCGTGCGATGCTGTTATTGATCTGGCACAGGATGCCGATATTCTGATCCATGAAGCAACTGGTGAAGGACAAGGTCACTCCTCGCCTGAGCAAGCTGGTCAGATCGCCCAACAAGCAGGTGTGAGGAAGCTCTATTTGATCCATTATCCGGTGGATGCGGAAGTGAATGATTTGGTCAATCGAGCAAAAACATGTTTTTCGGGAGGAGTCGTTGCTGCACGGGATTTGATGACAATAGAATTTTCCTAATCCCCCTGCACTCAATTAATGATTACCAACCAACGAGGAAATCTTCCCATTCCTGGTTTTGATTTAGGTGCTTACCAAATAGATATGTGGCTGTTTTTGGTGGATGCTGAGGGGATTTCCTTGGGTACATCCCAGATTTTTCAGGGGTCATACCACCTTTAATGTGGTTGCAGCGTGGACAGGCTGCAACAATGTTGTCCCAATCTGTCTTTCCACCTAACCGACGTGGAATGACATGATCAATTGTCAGGTTGATCATTTGCCGGCCACAATATTGACAGGTGTAATTATCTCTCCGAAAGATTTCTTTCCGGGTGAGTTTGACGATGGCTCTAGGTCGTTTGATCATCCGTGTCAGGCGGATCACAGACGGTAAGGGGAAAGTCTGTGAAACAGAGTGAATGAATCCACGTCCATTCATTACCAATATCGCTCGTTCTGCCAAAACCATATTGATGGCTCGGAATGTCGAAGTGATATTGATCGGTTGATAATTCGCGTTTAGAACAAGTACAGGTTCATACATTTTTACACCATTTTGATTATATCAGCTTTGATTCAGTTGTTAAAGTGATATTTAATTGCTATAATTTTGATGGTGATGTTTATAAACCAGAATAATTTTTACATGTTTGCATTTTCATCACAATAAAAGATGTTTCATAAAGTATTAGAAACCGTCGAAAGGGTTTAATAATGAAACGCTGGCAGATTGTATTTGGGATTACCTTAATCGTGTTGGGATTGTTCTCGTTGATAGATGTGTTTTTTAATATCAATCCCTGGAGATATTTTGGTCCCTTGCTCTTAATTGGACTAGGCATATTATTGATTTTGCGCCCTCGTGTAGCAGGGAAAGAAATTAAAGTTCAAATGCCTATCCTGGGGGATGTTCGAAAGAAGGGCATTTGGGAAGCAACCCAACATGAAATTTGGTGGATTGTCGGAACAAGCTGGCTGGATTTCACTGATGCTGTCTTTCCGAAAGGTGATGCTTTAATTAGAATCTTTGGATTTGTCACAGACGTTAAAATTACGCTTCCAGATGATGTTGGGCTCAAAATTAACTCAACAGCCTTTTTTTCAGAATTCCGAGGTAATGAAGGAAAAGAAGAACGGATCCTGAATGAATTGGATTATGAAACACCGAATTTTAATTCAACTGAAAAACGGGTGGCTGTTCAAACTGTAGGATTTGTTTCTGAGGTGAGAGTCAAGTCATCCTTGATGTAGTGTACAAAATGAGATTATTCGCTATAATATAAAGGTAATGAAGCGGACATTTTATTACTATTACTTATCTGGATGAACGAAAGACCTGTCCACTGCAAAGAACGCGTCTTACCTGGCAGGCGCGTTTTATTTTTGCCATAATTTTAGAATTAGAATCATTAGAAAGAGAAGAACATGAACATCGAACAACAAGTAGCTTACCTGATGCGGGGAGTTGAATATGGTGATCCAATCACGTATCAATCGATGGCAAAAGAATTACGGGAACGGTTGCTTGAGTCAGAAAAAACAGGCTGTCCTTTACGTGTTTACTGCGGATATGATCCACGAACCTCTGATTTACACATTGGTCATACCGTCACCATGCGGAAGCTGCGTCAGTTTCAGGAGCTCGGACACCATGTGATCTTCGTAATCGGCACTTTTACAGCCCTGATTGGTGATCCCTCTGACAAAGATAAGCTCAGAACACAATTATCTCCAGAAGAAGCAAGACGAAATGCTGAATCTTATGCAGAACAAGCTTTTCGTATTCTTGACCGTGATAGCACCGAGATACGCTTCAACGATGAGTGGCTCTCAAAACTGACATTTGCAGAATTGATCCGCCTTGCTTCAAATTTCACCATTCAGCAATTCATGACAAGGCTTAATTTTCGTCAGCGTTGGCAAAAGGATGAGGCGGTGTACTTCCATGAGTTCTTCTATGCACTGATGCAGGGGTATGATGCCTACGCATTAGATGCAGATGTCCAGGTGGGTGGGACTGATCAAATGTTCAATATCATGACTGCTGCTCGAAAGATCATGACTTACTATGATAAGAAACCCAATGTGGGGATAATCTTGGGGATATTACCTGGCACAGACGGCGAGGTTAAGATGAGTAAGTCTTTAGGCAACCACATTCCACTCAATACTTCCCCCGAGGATATGTTTGGAAAGGTCATGAGTGTGCCGGATAATGCCATGTCAAGTTATGCTCGATTGGTGACCCGTTGGTCGGTAGAGAAAATCAGGCAATTTGAAGAGGGTGTCACCAACGGGAAAGTAGCTCCAATGGAAGCAAAGAAAGACCTTGCGCATGAGATTACAGCAGCATTTTATAGTGAGCAACAGGCTGATGACGCAAAGAAACATTTTCAAACAGTAATTCAACAGGGAAGTACACCGGAAGAAATCCCTGAATTTCCAGTTGACAAAGAAGTGATATTGATGGATGCGTTGAGAGAAAGTAAAACGGTTACATCGGGTAGTGAGGTTAGGAGATTGGTTAAACAAGGAGGGATCAAGGTTAATGATGTGAAGGTTTCTGACCCATATTTATCTATTGAGCCAGGTGCAATCATTAAAGTGGGAAAACGACGCTTCCTCAGGATTGTGAATAAAAACCAGGAGAATTAAATTCTTAAGGGCTGAGATCCAGCCCTTTTTTTATACTTTTCATTCAATTTGACAAAAGGGATGCTTCTTCCATCAATGCTTCTCCGATTGACTCTGCCAATCCCGGTGCTTCAGCTTCAAGTGCTATCACAACAACGATTGGTTCTCCCTGCCAATCTGCGGTTGTGCCGCCTATGAACCATGTGATAGGTTCATCTTCTTCATTTATCCCAAAGGCAGTGATTTGCCAAATTGAAGCATCCTGAGATGTTAACAGGTTTGTCATTTGAGAACTGATAACTGGAGGAATTGCTTGTTTACTTTCAACAAAGCTTGGGAGGGTGTTCCAATTACCTTCCGAATCTTGGAATGCATTGACAAGCCTGGGTTCAGGCAGAACACCTTCATTAGTTAGAGCGCTTGCTGCTAATGCCATTTGTAAAGGGCTGACATTAAAGCCTTCTCCCAAATAGAAAGCTAATTCTTCGGAAATGAGTGGAACACCTGATTCAGCGACTTCCACTGGAAGATTGGGTTCAGAAAAGAGGCCAAGATCTTCATAGATTTTCAGTAATAAATCGACTCCAGACAATTTGCCAAGTTCAAACTGAATAATTCGACACCCATTTGAGATTGTATTTTGCCAGGTCAATTCGGTACCTACAGAATTCGCACAATCCAGATCAAGGTCTGTATGTGGAAGCAAGGTTGCAGGTTCTGGATATTGTTGAATTAACTCGATCTGTGCTCCAGCAACAAATGGAAGCAGAGCAGCACCCGGAGGGTAATTTCCCTGAGTTGCGCGGTTAATAAGGGGAGCGTTCTGATCCTCTTTCAGGTTATCCCAATCGGATTCAAGATTATCGGCATCAAAATAAGGATGGGATGCCATAACCAGGATCTCACCTGAATTCGCATTCATCAAGATAGCTGTGCTGGCCGGGGACACATTGATGGCATTTGTCAGGAGTTCATCCGCTCTTTTTTGCAGATCTAAGTCAAGAGTTAGCCGCACATCCAAACCGGCAGGGGGTTGGTTGTAAATGAGATCGTGCCAAATTTGTGTCTTGAATGAATATCCTTCGTATCCTCGCAAATAGGAGAACATTGAAGCTTCGATACCGGTTTGTCCAAATAAGGAATTAGTATAGCCAACGACAGGGTAGAGGGGAATGTGGAAGCTTGTTCGTTCATAATGACCATCTTGTTCCGTGTTGGTGATGATAATCTGATTGTTACGGTCCAGTATGTCTCCACGTGGAGAGTAACGATCATGAATCACCCAGCGTGGATTTTCAGGGCGGTCAACCAGTGATGTTCTGAACCAAAATGAAATTAAACTGGTGGTGAAAATCTCAATGATCAACACAGCCACCATCAGCCAGCTGGTCAATATAAATCGAGGATGATTGATATGAGGCGATTTAACATTGTCGTCGATTTGATCACTTATGGACCATAAGATAAGGAATGCAATGAATGAAGTTAGTAGAGAGGATCCACCATAAGAGATAAAAGGCAGAGTTACGCCAGTTAACGGGAGGAGACCGATATTCCCTCCGATGATTAAAATACTCTGTATGCCGAAATAGTAGATCAAACCCAGGGCGAGATAGCGATGAAATGAGTTCTGAGTTGCAATAACAATTTTTGTGCCTCGGTACAGAAAAATTATGATCGATATAGAAATGACCATCACGCCCAAAAAACCCATTTCTTCAGCAATAGCAGAGAAAATAAAGTCTGATACTGCTACTGGAATCAGGTTTGGGCTACCAAGTCCAGCACCTGTTCCAATCAGGTTTCCTTCAGCAATAGCAATCATTGATTGAATAACTTGATAGGAAGCACCTGTTGGGTCAGCAAAGGGTTTGAGCCATGTATCAATGCGAATTTTAACAATATCAAGGAAGAGGTATCCAACCAGTCCCAATATCAAGATCAATAGTGGTGTGAGCCACAAAATTATTTTCTCCCCACTGGCAGCATATAACATAGCGAGATAAAGTAATAGAAAGATGCTGGCTGTCCCTAAGTCTCGTTGGAACAATAATAGAAGCAGCGCAATCCCTATGACAATGAGATGTGGGAAGACTGCCTCAAATTTGCCAAGAGTGATGGATATATGGTCTGTGAAATAACCTGCTAAAAAGGCGATCAGGAGCAACTTTAATAATTCTGAGGGCTGAAAATGGATTCCAAGAAAATTCAGCCAAAGCGTGGGTCCATTTCCACTGGGGTTGGAACCCAAAAATATTGTCAAGGCTGTAAGCACCAGGCCTGAAATCAACCAAAGATACTTATAACGGCTTAAAGAATCTAAGAATGCAGGAAAAAGAATTCCAGCTATCACAAATAGCGCAGCTAAGCCAAGCCAAATAGTCTGGCGAAGGCCGAGACTTGGATAAAGCCGCCAGATGGTCATCAATCCGATACCGCTTAATAGGGCAACGACAGGCAGGAGGTAAGGATCCCTTTGAGTTAGCTTTTTGATTGATAGTCGATGTAGAATGGAAAAAACTGCACTCCAGACAACCACACCTAACCAATGACCGCCCAAGTAATTTTTATTCTCTGAATGATTTCTAATTGTTGGTGAAAGGGTGAGGATTAACGCATAGATGATGATGATCAATCCTGCAATGATCATCAAACGACTTTGTATTCGATCTTTTTCAGATTCCAACCCTTTAATTGGAAATAAGTATTTCACCATTAATCCAGGTATTTCTCAACCAGAATGTTTAATTCCTGCTTTTTATCAGGGTCGATATGATCAGGATTGGTGATGAGAGCGTCCTTTAATGCACTTTCACAATCACAGATATTATCAGGATCAATGCGAACAACTAACTTTGCGATGATTTCCTGGGCAAGATGGATATTCTTAGCAAGTGTTTTAACGACCATTTCAACTGAAACAGTCTCTTCACTGACATGCCAAACATCATAATCAGTGACGTGTGCCATGGTGGCATAACACATTTCTGCTTCACGGGCCAAAAAAACTTCTGGAGAAGCTGTCATCCCGATGATGTCTATCCCCCACTGACGGTAGAGATTGGATTCACCCTTAGTAGAAAATCGAGGACCTTCAATGGTGATATATGTGCCACCGCGATGATATTGTGTAGTTGTTTCTTTGGTTGCCTCTTCAAGAATATCTGAAAGTGACTTACAGAATGGGTCAGCAGCACTGACGTGTGCTACAAGACCTTTCTCAAAGAAACTGCGTTTCCGTTTATGGGTGAAATCAAAGATTTGATCTGGAATGATGATATGCCCCGGTGAATAGGTTTCTCTGAGTGAGCCACAAGCGCTCACACTTATAATCCGCTTTACCCCGAGAGATTTTAATGCGAAAATATTGGCGCGATAAGGAACTTCGCTGGGTGAGAGTGTATGACCAAACCCATGTCGAGCGAGAAAAGCGACCATTTTCCCTTTGAGCCTTCCTAAGGTGATGGGAGAGCTTGGTTTACCAAATGGAGTATTCACTTCAACAGTTTTAATTTGCTTCAAATCCTCAAATTTATATAAACCAGAACCACCAATTACTGCAAGTACAGGTATTTCATTCATGTTATTCTCCAAGCTCATCAATTGATCGTTATCGTGATTTTTGTTCGACCCAGTTTTAATTCATCACCGCTGGCTAGAACGATAGGTGTTTCGATCAAAGAATTATTGAGATAAGTTCCATTTGTCGAGTTAAGATCTTCAGCCCACCATTGTTTATGATGATAGTTTATTTTACAATGTCGTAGAGAAATTGCATCATCTGATAGGGGAAATTCACAAGCAGGATCACGGCCAAGTATGATTTCGGGCATATGAAATATTTCTTCACTGTCTTCAGTGCTAAGCGTTATCGGAGTGACAGATACGCTTTTAGTTCTGTGTAGATTTTGCTTCAAGTCCATGAAGACCGTGTATCCAATCCAACCGACAAACAGATATG
>CAYTXE010000047.1:0-17020 GCA_964441045.1 uncultured Candidatus Brevefilum sp. | reverse complement strand
GCTACAAGCTACAAATTATGATACCGGCATATTTACAAGTAGATGGATCTGTTAAACTTTCCTACACGCTGCGACTGTTCCCCAATCACTATTCACAACTCACCATTCACAATGCTCAATTCCCAATCCCGAATCTTCATTCTCCCGTATAATTGCACTATGGATTCAAAACCATGACTGCTGTTGACGAAATCAAAGCCAGACTGGATATCGTAGACATCGTCTCCGAGACGGTGAAGCTGCGCCATTCCGGCAAGAACTACACCGGCTTCTGCCCCTTCCACCCCAACACGAAAACGCCAGCTTTCGTGGTCTTCCCGGATACACAAACCTGGCGCTGCTTCGGACAGTGCAACGAGGGCGGGGACATCTTCAGCTTCGTGATGAAGCGGGAGGGTTGGGACTTCCCTGAAACGCTGCGCCGCCTGGCAGAGCGAGCTGGCGTCACCCTGCAGGAATTCACCCCCGAGCAGCAGGAAAAAGCGGAGGAGAACGATCACCTGCGCGAGGTTTTGAGCATGGCGGTAACCTTCTTCCAGCATCAGCTTCGCCATACCAAAGCCGGTAATGGCGCACTGGATTACCTGTACAGCCGCAAGTTGACTGATGAGACCATTGACGCCTTCGCCCTGGGTTATGCACCCGACACCTGGGACGCACTCACCAGCCACCTGGCGTCCCGAGGTATATCGGAGACCGACCTTCTGAATGCCGGGTTGGCGTCGCCACGTGAGAACGAGGGCATCTATGACCGATTCCGCCACCGCCTGGTGATCCCCATCCGCGACCCACGCGGGCGCATGGCGGGATTTGGCGGCCGTGTGCTGCGCAAAGAGGACGTCCCCAAATACCTCAACTCGCCCAAAACACCTATCTTTGATAAAGGTCGCCTGCTCTACGGCCTGGATATGGCAAGGCGTGAGATCCGTTCCCGGGACCAGGTTGTTATCGTGGAAGGCTACCTGGATGTGATCGGCCCCTACCAGGCAGGTTTCAAAAACTGCGTCTCGCCCATGGGTACAGCCCTGACGGAAGACCAGTTCCGCCTGATCAAACGCTACTCCCGCAAAATCATCCTGGCGCTTGACCCGGATGTCGCCGGACAAAAAGCCACCCTGCGCGGCCTTCAGACCGCCCGTCAGACCCTCGATCGGGAAAGTGAGGTGGTCTTCGATGCCCGGGGGCTGATGCAGGTGGAAGGACGACTGAAGGCAGATATCCGCGTGACCACACTGCCAGACGAACTTGACCCGGATGAAATTGCTCTGGCGGACCCGGACAGGTGGTCTGACCTGGTCGAAAACGCCCGACCGGTTGTAACCCACGTGATGGAGACTCTAGCTGCACGCCCGGATATCGACGATCCCAAAGCCAAGGAGGAAGTCGCCAACCAGGTGCTGCCGCTGATCGAGGATGTGAAGGGAAGTGTTGAACGTGAAGCATACCGCCAGCGATTGGCACGCCTCTTGCAAGTAGATGAACGTGCATTAGTGCGTCGTTCTTCTGGAGGCACGCTGCGCCGCCGAAGGTCCTACCGACCCAAACCCGAGCTGGCTTCCGTTCCCCAGAGCGTGACGGACCACCGCAAGCTGGAAGAAAGCTGCATCAAAGCACTTCTTTCAGACCCAACCCTGGTGCACTTCGTGGACCGCGCGCTCCGCAGTTATGAACTGGCACCCCTCCACCCAGAGGACTTTGTACAAACAGACTTCAAGGAAACCTTCAAACTGATTATGGAAGCCCTGGAACAGGAGCAGGATACCCCAACCGACTATCTCCAGGAATACCTGCCGGAGTCGATGATGGATGCGATGCTCGGAGCCGCATCGGAGGAAGCCTACCCGGATTGGCGCTTTCAACCCAGCGACCCCATCTTTGAATCACTACTGAGGATGTTCATCCGGCTTCGGCGAATCCGCATTGACGAGGGGCTGGATCAACTGGTGTTCCAGCAAAGGCATGAAATTGGTGAGAATGAAAACGACCAACCGGACATTAAAACGATTGCGCAGGAATATGCACAGATGCGTGCAAAGCTGGACCTCGCTTTGCGCCAGTCCTTTGCACACGGAAAAGATATCTCACAGTAAAACACTGTCAACCTTGATGCCAACAAAAGTGCCCCTGGCAAAGCAGGTTGATCAGCATACATTGATATGATGACCAAGGATGAGATGCGACAGGACCCAGAAGACAGGCAAATACCCGGCATTGAACGGGAAGCGGTCTCCTCTGCCGAGGAGTCATCAGGGATTCCCGCCATTCAACCGGCCTCTGATGACCCGGTCAGGCTGTATCTGCGCGAGATCGGGCGCATTAAACTGCTTGAGGCAAACCAGGAATTCTGGCTCGCAGCACGTATGAAGGCGCAGAACCTGCTGGACAATAAAACCCTCAGCATTCAGGAATCAACACAGAACCCCGGTCAGGCTCTCATGATTGAAGTCATCAAAGAGCTGCTCTTAAACTGGAAAACGCTGCTAACTGATGTAAAAAAAGCACACCAGGCCCTGCCGGATTTCAGTAAAACCCTGGCCGATGCACGCCGCTTACGGCAATCCTGGCAGGGAAATGACCCTTCCTACCTGCGTACTTTCTTTAATGGTGCATACTGGAATCTGGAGAAGAAACTACCGGACATCATCAAGAAGATTTTCAGGATCTACCTGTGCTTTTACCTTCTGCCGCCGAACCTGGCACAAAACCTCCTGGCACACCTTGAAACGAACAGCAATCCTCCCAATTTGACCTTTTTTAAAAAGGACCTGCCAGATGAACAAACCCTGGCAGAAAACGCCGCAGCCGTTCGGGATTTGAACGATGAAGCAAACCTGAACCTGATCCGCGCCAACCTGCGCCTGGTGGTCAGCGTTGCCAAACGCTATCTGAACCGCGGGGGTAACTTCTTAGATATGATCCAGGAAGGCAACATCGGCCTGCTGCGGGCGGTCAAAAAATTTGATCCAACCCTGGGATATAAGTTCAGCACCTACGCCACCTGGTGGATCCGCCAGTCCGTCAGCAGGCACATCGCTGAAAACGCGCGCACCATTCGCATCCCCGTGCATATGTACGAAGCCATCTCGCGCGTCATCCGCATTCAACATCATCTCACGCAAAGATTAGGACGAGAACCTACTTTCGAGGAAATTGCCCTGGAATCTGATTTGATGAACGAAGAGTCCGTTGAGGCAATCCGCAAGGCACGAATTTCAGGGGTAGAGCTTGACCAACAGCTTGCAAACGAATGGGAAGCTGCCACGGATAAGATCGAAAACATTCTCAAGGCGGCAGAAGAGCCCATTTCACTGGAACTGCCTGTGGGCGATGAAGACAACAGCACCCTGGCTGATTTTATCGAAGATCGAGATGCCTTTGCACCCATGGATGCGGCAACCAAAGTTATCCTGTCAGACCAGGTGCGCACCTCGCTGGATGTATTGAACGAACGCGAGCGGCAGGTGCTTGAACTGCGCTTTGGGTTGGTGGATGGCAAGGATCATACCCTCGAAGAGGTCAGTCAATACTTCAATGTCACACGTGAACGCATCCGCCAGATCGAAGCGAAAGCCCTGCGCAAACTGCGTCATCCCAGCCGCAGCAGTAACCTGCGTGAATTCCTTTCATAGATCAATGATGGAGAAACCCAAGATACACAAAGCGCCGATCCCCCACAAACAATCCAGGGTTGGCAATCGCGAATTGTGGGATGAGATTACGTCTGTACACCAGCACACTTACAGTGTGGAACGTTTTATGGCAGGCGGGCGCTGGCTTCCGAAAACAATTCTGGAAGAGGTAGGTGATGTGGGCGGTCAGCGATATCACCAATGCGATCGTGAGCGCAGGGTTGGAACCAGTGTTTTTTCATGAGTTTGACGCCTTACGCGACCCTACCTACCCTGAGAAGGTGCAAAGAGCGGACGGGTTGTATACCTTTGGAGGGACCCCTGCTGCACTGCCAATTATTTTTTCCCTCAGAGCACACCGAAAGGGTTGAGGCGATCTAAATTGGTTGAAAAAGAGCCCCTCTACAACCGGATCTATGCCATGGTGCGGCGTATACCACCCGGTCAGGTCACCACTTATGGTCGCATTGCAAAGCTGGTGGGCGGGTGTACCGCACGCATGGTCGGCTATGCAATGGCGGCACTCAAACGGGGAACTGTGCCGGATGTGCCCTGGCAGCGCGTGATCAATACCAAAGGCAAGGTCTCCATCCACGGCGATGGGATCGGTAACGCCATGCAGCGGGTGATCCTTGAGCAAGAGGGGGTTCTCTTCGATGATAATGATCGTGTGGATTTTAAACGTTTCGGTTGGCCTGGTCCGGATGAACCATATTAGGGATTAATTCACTTCTCATTCAAAGGATTGGAGCAAAAAATGGCAATCGTCTCGAAGACAAAACAGAGATAATTTTATTCGTTCAGGATATGGACAGCGAGGTGCGCTTCTATCGGGATGTTCTGGGTCTTCCAATCCGGTACACCAGGGGGTTGTCAGATCACTCCGGTGAGATGTGGGTGGAATTTGTCATGGGGGATACCATCCTTGCCCTGCACGGGGGGGCGGAAAGCAGGCCGGACGACCTGCATGAGATTGTCTTTTGGGTGGACGATGTAGAACAGGCGAGGGCGGTCATAATCAAGGCCGGCCATGATATCGGTGAAGTCCACACACTTGAAGATGGCGCCCTCATCGCACATGGGCTGGACCCGGCTGGGCACGGCTACGCCATCCGAGAAGACAAAGAAGGTTGAGATGACGACACAATACTACCAGGATTCACAATTTGCAAAGACCTATCAGGACCTGGTCGCGCGGGAGGATTATGAGGAAAACTTGCTGCCAGCCATCCAGAAGATTTCTCCCCTCCGCGATAAAGCCATCCTCGAGCTGGGTGCCGGGACTGGACGAATCAGCTGTTTCTTAGCCCCCTACACAAGAAGCCTGATTGCAACTGACCTCTCCTGCTTCATGTTATCTCGAGGGAAAAACATCCTTTTAAAATTAGGTCTGGACAACTGGCATTTGACCCTGGCCTCTCACCAGGCTTTGCCGTTTTCAAGCAATACGTTTGACATCATCATCTCTGGCTGGAGCTTCCATGGTGTTGCCCTTGATTCCCCAAATAATTGGCAACCAGCCCTGGCTCAAGCCCTTACTGGCGTTGCGCGGGTTTTACGCCCTGGGGGTAAAGTCATTCTGATTGAATCATTGGGGACAGGCTTTGAAACACCTCATCCACCTGCGGTGCTGGCTGACTATCTCGTTGGCCTGAAAGCCCATGGGTTTACTTCCACCTGGATCCGTACGGATTACTGCTTCAAGGACAAAGCAAAAGCACAAGACCTGACGACTTTTTTCTTCGGGGACGCGCCCATGCCTATGTGGGAAACCGAAAAGGGTGTGATTGTGCCGGAGTGCACTGGATTGTGGTGGAAAACATTTAAGTAGATCCTGTCAGCGCGAGTTGGACATGCGACCTGCATGATAAAATCTACTGAGATTTCATCAGCTCATCAGTTAGAGGTAATGCATCAATTTATAAATAATTAGGGACAGACCTGCCTTTGCCCCCGATGTGGGCAGTGTCTGCCTCTTTTTGATTTTAATTTTAAGAGCCCAAAATTGAATTGGACATCACCTTGCATTTAAACTTGCAGTCAAACACTAAATATCACGCTTCCCCTTCTACACAGAAGCCTGTACGAGCCGTTCTTCCTCTTCCTTGGCCACGCGCATGCCCTCATTTTCATTCACTCGGCTCAACAGGTATCCGCCCACGATAAAGAAGATGATCAAGGAGACAATCGAGAGCCGGCTGCCGCCCATAACGGTACTGACCATGCCGAAAAGGAAGGGACCAAAGCTCCCGGCGACCTTTTCACTGACGCTGAAGAAACTGTAAAATTCCGCTGATTGACTCTTGGGCAGCATGCGGCTGAATAACGAACGGGAGAGTGCCTGACTGCCGCCCTGCACCATCGCCACGCCAAATCCCAGGATCCAGAAATGGATTTCCTTGACCATGAAATAGCCGCCAATGGCTATGATTGAGTAAATCACCAAACTGATCAGGATCGACTTCTTGGTGCCGATTTTCTTCCCCAGCCAGCCAAATAAGAACGAAAATGGGATAGCCACAAACTGCACCATCAGCAGTGTTCCAATTGTGGTCATGGAGCTGAATTCCAGCTCTGTGCCGTAAATGGTGGCCATGGTGATGATCGTTCCGATGCCATTGTTATAGAGCCAAAAAGCGATAATGAATTTAAACAGTTCTTTATATTTTCTGATCTTGCTGAATGTATTCGCCAGACGGCTGAAGCTGGCCTGGATCGGATTGAAGTTCTCTTCACCTTTAAGGATGCGCCGTACAGGCTCTTTGATCCACTTCCATAGGGGGACGGTGAAGATCAGCCACCAGGCTGCTACCATCAGGAAGCTGATTCGGCTCATCAAGGCGGTGGTTTCTGAATCTGGAGCAGTCATGATCATCACAAGGTTAACTGCCAGCAAGATCCCGCCGCCAAGGTACCCAAAAGCGAAACCTTTTGAAGAAAGCTGATCTCGCTCATCTTCCTCAGAAATATGCGGCAGCAAGGAGTCGTAAAACACATTCGCACCGGAAAAACCGACGTTGCCGAGAATATAGAAGATAGACGCCATCAGCCAATTACCTTCCCTGACAAGGAACAGCAGCGCTGCGCCGAAGATACCGAGTAAGACAAATCGTGTCAGGAATTTTTTCTTTGCACCGCTGAAGTCAGCCATGGCACCCAATACAGGTCCTAATAATGCCACCAACAATAGCGCTATTGTAGAGGTATATCCCCAATAGGCAGTGCGTAAATTTGCCGGTAGGTTGACCGCTGCCACACTGGAATAATATATCGGCAGGACCGCGGCGGTGATGGTGGTGACGAAAGCAGAATTCGCCCAGTCGTACATCACCCAGGCAAATTGTGCGCGTTTTTTCTCTTTTTGTTCCATTAATATCTCCTTGCGTTGTGGTTGAACCTTATTATTATATAACTGATTTGATTAGTAGGCGTTGTGAATCAAGAAACGGCGATCTGATTTGATTCACGGAAACTTGTGTTGGTGAGTGATAATTGGTGAATGGTGAATAGGACAGAAAGTGACTTATCGTTATTTGTATAGCAATCGTACTGTCCTCTTCATATTCTAAAGACCTCAAATAGGACATTCTAATTTTGCACAGGTAATTCTGAATTTAAAAATACTCAGGGATTAAAAATCAATAATTTCAGGAAGACCCCGGGATTCCCCGATCGATCTGTTCCTTAATCCAAACACAAAATCGCGGAGGTCATTTTAATAGGCATAGAGAAATATCGAATGTCTCTGCAATTTCCCTGAATTTTCCTTGAAGCGAAAAGCGTCTCTCGTCCGGCGCGGGTATAATGACAAGTTGCGCGTTTGAAAAACAAAAATTAAATGAAACATTTGTGCTACAATTAACCGAGTGAGTGAACCTATGATGATGGCACGAGATAACCTGCGCGTGGTAGGCGCACGTGTACACAATCTAAAAAACATTACCGTCGAGATCCCCCGAGACAAATTGGTGGTCATCACAGGCCTGTCAGGTTCAGGCAAGAGCTCCCTGGCTTTCGACACCATTTTTGCTGAGGGACAGCGCCGCTATGTCGAGTCCCTGTCCGCCTACGCCCGTCAGTTCCTGGGTCAGATGAGCAAACCCGATGTGGATACAATCGAAGGGCTCTCCCCGGCAATCTCGATTGATCAGAAAGCTACCTCTCACAATCCCCGCTCAACCGTGGGCACGGTAACTGAGGTCTATGATTACCTGCGCCTGCTGTATGCCCGGGTGGGTATTCCCCACTGCCCGATCTGCGGACGCATCGTTCAAAAACAATCCGCTCAGGAGATCGTGGACGACATTGAAAAATTACCATCCGGAAGCCGCATGCAGATCCTCTCCCCTTTGGTGCGGGAGCGCAAGGGTACCTACCAGGCTGTCTTCGACGAGATCCGTAAAGCGGGTTTCGTGCGTGTGCGGGTAGATGGGGAAACCCATACCCTGGAAGAAGATTTCAACCTGGAACGCTATAAAAAACACACTATCGAAGCGGTGGTTGACCGCTTGATCCTGCGTGAACCTGAAGATGATGAAGCGGCACAGGCAGCCCGGTCTCGTTTGACCGATTCAGTGGAAACCGCCCTGAAATTCGGTGACGGCTACATAACCGTCCAAATCCTCTCAGAGGACCCACCCCGCGATATTCAATTCTCGGAATACCTGGCCTGCCCGGTGCACGGCAGCATCATCACTGAGATCGAACCACGCACCTTCTCCTTCAACACGCCCCACGGAGCATGCCCCACCTGCCAGGGACTTGGCAGTCGATTGGAGATTGACCCCGATCTTTTGATCCCGGATCGTTCCAACTCGTTGATTAATGGGGCTATAAAAGATACCTCTTGGGATGGCCCGAAAGAAGATGGCGGCTACTACTGGCAGATGCTGGAAGCGGTTGCCAGGCATTATCATATTGACCTGGAAGTACCGGTAGAGTCCATCCCAGATAAAAAACTTGAAAAAATTCTTTACGGCACAGGCGATCAGGAGTTAGAGGTGGAATTTACCGGGCGCAACGGCCGTAAAAGCTCCTTCCGAGCTACCTTTGAAGGTGTCGTTAACAACCTTGAACGCCGTTACAGGGAAACCAATTCAGATTATGTCAAAGCTAAGATTGCAGAATTTATGAACAACCGCCCCTGCCAAACCTGCGATGGGTACCGCCTGCGAAAAGAAGCCCTTGCGGTAACGATTGATGGCAAACATATCATCGAGGTCAGCCAGTGGCCTGTCCGGCGATGTTTGGATTGGATAGACTTCCTGTCCGGGGATTCCTCTCCGTTTACAGAGCGTGAACGCTTGATTGCCGCCCGGGTTCTTAAAGAGATTCGAGCACGATTAGGGTTCCTGGTCAACGTAGGTCTGGATTACCTGACCCTCCAGCGCTCTGCAGGGTCGCTTTCCAGCGGGGAAGCTCAACGCATCCGCCTGGCAACCCAGATTGGCTCCCGACTGATGGGCGTCCTGTATGTGCTGGACGAGCCATCCATAGGTCTGCACCCACGGGATAATGACCGTTTGCTGGCCACCCTGGAGGGCATGCGTGACCTTGGAAACACAGTGCTCATTGTGGAGCACGACGCTGAAACCATCCGCCGGGCAAATTGGATCGTGGATATGGGACCCGGCGCTGGCGACCACGGTGGTGAGGTCGTCGCCGAAGGCTCTGTAGAAGATATCCTCAATCACCCAGATTCATTAACAGGGGCTTACCTTTCAGGTCGGATGTTTATCCCCATCCCTGAAACACGCCGAAATGGGAACGGCAAACACCTGGTCATGAAAGGCGCCCGTGTGAACAATCTAAAAAATGTCACCCTGGACATCCCCCTGGGGAGATTCGTGTGCATCACGGGCGTCTCCGGTTCCGGTAAATCCTCACTGCTGATCGACACGCTCTATCGAGCCCTGGCGCGCCAGCTGCACGGCGCACGCACCCTCCCGGGGGAGTTTGGCTCACTTGAAGGTGTTGAACAGATTGACAAAATCATTAATATTGACCAAGCTCCCATTGGCCGCACACCACGTTCAAACCCCGGTACCTATACGGGTTTGTTTGATGCTGTCCGTGATTTGTTCGCGGAACTCCCCGAAAGCAAGATGCGCGGCTATAAGAAAGGCCGCTTCAGCTTCAATGTCAAGGGAGGGCGTTGCGAAGCCTGCGCCGGACAAGGACAGCTGAAGATCGAGATGCAGTTCCTGCCGGATGTTTATGTTCCCTGTGATATCTGCCACGGTTCCCGCTACAATCGGGAAACGCTGCAGATCCAATTCAAAGGTAAGAACATCGCCGAAGTACTGGATATGACCATTGATTCAGCAGCAGAATTTTTCAAAGCTTTTCCTAAGATCACACGCCGCCTGGAAACCCTCCAGGATGTTGGGTTGGGGTATATCCGGCTGGGACAATCCGCCACCACACTTTCCGGCGGGGAAGCACAGCGGGTCAAACTCTCTAAAGAGCTCTCCCGCCGCTCTACCGGCAGCACCCTGTATGTTCTTGATGAGCCATCAGTTGGTTTGCACGCTGCAGATGTTCACCGGCTGATCGATGTCCTGCAGCGGCTTGTTGATGAAGGTAATACAGTTGTGATCATCGAACACAACCTCGATATCATCAAAGTTTCTGACTGGATCATCGATCTGGGACCGGAAGGCGGTGATGCGGGCGGTGAAATTATCGCTACAGGGAAACCTGAGGAATTATGTGAAATGACTCATTCCTACACCGGTCAGTTCATGAAACGTATTTTAGAATGCCAGAAATCAAACCAATGAGATTTTGCATAATTTAGTGAGTCATGTGTTTTCTTATCTCTTGTTATACTTTTTAAGCAATTCCCCAGCAGACTCGACTGAAAAACAGTTTTCTGCTAAAATGAAACCACAAAATAACCCCGGGAGGGGACAATCCAGAAAGAGCAAATGGGTTGGTCCAAACTTGTAAAGGAAACCTTATGAGTAAAAAAGATGCGAAAAACATCATATCCTCTTACCGAAAGAAACAGAAATTGGGACCGTATATCATTGGCGGGGCAGCCATCCTGCTTGCCATTGCAGGGATCACGCTGCTCATCATTTACCTCGTCGGCGGTGGTGACGGTCTTCAAATCTCCCTCTTCAGCACCGACACACCCACACCAACCGCAACACTGACACCTACTCCTGTAACACCAACGGCGACGGCTACCATGACGGCAACGGCCACGAACACCCCAACCATCACTCTGACCTCCACTGCCTCAGCCCCCTTTGAATATGAAGTGCAGGAAGGGGATAACTGCACTTCCATTGCTGAGAAATTCGATGTGGATATTGAAGTCCTGATGGTTCTGAACAACCTGACGAGCAGCTGCTTCATTACGCCGGGGCAGACCATTCTGATCCCTGCTCCCGGGCAGGAACTCCCCACAGCCACGCCGCTTCCAAGCGATATCGCTCCTGGTACGCTGATCGAATATACGGTCAGACGGGGTGACAGCCTGTATGCCCTTGCGGAACAATTCAACAGCACGGTTGATCGCATTCTCGAAGAAACGAATGAGTACCGGAAGGAAAATGGTCTGGATGAACTGGAAGATGCTAATGACCTCCTCGTTGGGGATATCCTGATCATCCCCGTTTTCATCGTCACACCTGTACCCACAGAGACTCTGACCCCCACCGCGACACTGGAGACCTAGCACATTCACATATGGCTAAAAAATACCGTCGGCTGGTAGATGGATAATTTGCATAGGCCAGACCGCCGGTATTTGATTTAAACAACCAATTCGAAAATTGCCCCCTTTCAAGGCGTCGTACTATGAACGCCTATTCTTTCACCGATCCAGCAAATTAATTAAGCGCCTCCACAGCTGTTCTTTCAATGACCAATCCCCTTTTATAACGCACCATAAAGGCTGCAAAGCCCATCACATCATCTGGATCAGGTGCGATGAGCGTACCGCGTTCTCCAGCAAAAACCTTTTCAGATAGATATGTTTCCAGGGTTTGATTTGTTTCTTTATAGTGCATATAAGCTGCAAGTAATGCCATGCCCCAAGCGCCCCCCTCACCAGCAGTCTCCATCACGGAAACAGGGACATTTATTGCCGCAGCCATCATCCTTTGCCCCACTTCTGCGGTTTTGAAGAATCCACCGTGACCGAGAATTTGGTCAATCTGCACTTGCTCCTGATCAAAGAGAATATCCAACCCTATTCGCATGGCTGCCAGGGATGAAAAAAGATGTACCCGCATGAGGTTTGCAAGGGTAAACCGGCTTTCGGATTCACGGACAAACAACGGGCGTCCTTCTTCAAGATGCGTGATGTGCTCCCCGGAAATGGTGTTATAAGCCAGGAGTCCACCGCCATCTGCTTCACCTTTGAGTGCTTGTTTATAAAGCATTTCGAACAGCTTGGATTGGCTAATCTCTGCACCGATAACCTCTGTAAATTCTTTGAAAAGATCCACCCATGCATTGAGGTCGGTTGTACCGTTGTTGCTGTGGACCATGGCAACCGGCTTTCCTGAAGGGGTCGTCACAATATCAATTTCTGGATAAACCTTTGAGAGTGCCTTTTCCATAACAATCATCGCAAATATTGACGTTCCCGCAGAAACATTGCCTGTTCGCTCTGCAATGCTGTTGGTAGCAACCATGCCGGTGCCTGCGTCTCCTTCCGGTGGACAAAGAGGAATACCAGAGTGCAGTTGCCCCGTAGGGTCAAGCACCCTGGCACCTTCTTCGGTCAAAACGCCTGCATCATCCCCGGCCACAAGGACATTCGGTAAAATATCCTGGATTTTCCACACAAGCTGCTCTGGTTCGATCAACACGTTGAACTGCTCTATCATCTGCTGATCGTAATCGTTGGACTGGCTGTCAATAGGGAACATGCCCGACGCTTCACCAACACCCAATACCTTTCGCCCGGTCAGTTTCCAATGGACAAAGCCTGCCAGTGTGGTCAGGCAGCGAATCTTCCCTACATGGGGTTCACCATTCAAAATTGCCTGATAAAGGTGTGCTATGCTCCAACGCTGTGGGATATTGAATTGGAACATGTCTGTAAGCAGTGCCGCTGCCTCACCTGTGATGGTGTTGCGCCAGGTGCGAAATGGGGCAAGAAGAGCCATATCCTCATCAAATGCCAGGTAGCCATGCATCATGCCGCTGAATCCGATTGCACCAACCTGCTGCAGTTTGACACCGTACTTCTCAGAAACCTCACTACTGAGGTCCCGATAACATGCCTGCAAGCCTGTCCAAACATCCTCAAGGCTGTATGTCCAGATACCGTTTTTATATTGGTTTTCCCACCCATAACTGCCTGACGCGATGGGCTCATGGTTCCCATTGATCAACACCGCTTTAATACGCGTTGAACCCAGCTCAATGCCAAGGACAGTTGTTCCACTTTCAATAACATTTTTTATCATGATACACATCCTTTCTTTACAATGCCATGCATGTAAAACCTAAATGATCTTCCACTTAAATAATTCAGATACACATGAAAACCTGACCGAGATTAAGATCAACAGCTTTTCCAATCACGAAGCATCATTTTCATCGCTATTAAACTTATTTACCTTCTGATAAACTTCATCACCAATATTCAAATTTTTGGTAAAAGATATACTTCTTTGGTTCTTATTAACTATTCTAAACCATTTTCGAGGATCTTTGTATACCGTTCACATGGAATGTTCCTAAGATCAATAAGTTTCAATCACAGCTGTCCTAAGATAGATCAATTCTGTTTGAGCATCAAAACAAGTTTGATCTTGATGAGTTTCCCTAACGGTTGCGCTGGAGTTACATATCATGGTATTTTATTAGGACGATATATATTATTTCAATAAATAAAGGCATTCCATAAACTTGAAAAAACAACAGTTTCTCACAAAATTGGCCTGGCTGGGGTTGATCACATCTGCATTGATTCCTTCCGGTTGCCTATCAAACCCCACAAATACACTCATAACCCAAACCTACCCTGAATCCGGTGTTGATTTGAGCGCTTACGGCTGGTTGGGAGCGGCTTTCGCACAGCCCATGCTTCATGAAACCGTGGAAGGGGCATTTGACCTATCTCCGGATTTACACGGTCAAACCTTTTGGGAGGACAACACATTTTGGTTTCGACCCATCCAGGCTTTTAACCAGGATACTCATTACAAGGCTGAGCTCATCGGCAGCTTGCAAACCGCCGAAGGTCAACAGATCTCTGTAAACCTGACCTGGGAATTTAACATCCGAGAACCTGAATTAATTTACTTTGTACGCGAGGGCGACCTGGGTGAGATCTGGCGCAGTGCACCTGATGGGAGCCAAAACCAACAGTTGAGCAAAACCGGTGGAAACGTCTTCGATTTTGCTCCAGATCAAAGCGGGTCATGGATTGCGTTCACCGCAGAAAACGAATCCAACGGACGGGATTTATGGATAATGGATCGAGATGGCGAAAAGCAACATATGCTTATCGATTGCCAGCAAGATATCTGCAGTGAACCAACCTGGGCAATGGACCAGACGTGGCTTGCATACAGTCGTCAAGCCCACAACGAGGGAACTGGAGGTTACCAGCCATCACAAATTTGGAAAGTCGCAGCCCAGAGCGGGGAAACCATACCGCTTGATCAAGACTATCCCATCTTTGGATACTCTCCATCATTCTCGCCTGATGGCGAGAAGCTGGCCATCTATGACAGCACGCATCAAGCGTTCCGGATTTTTGATTTACAGACTTCGGAGGAAGCCCTTATCTCCCGCACCTTACCTGGTTCCGTAAGCTGGTCATCGGATAGCTCACAAATTATGTTCACCGATGAAGTGTCGGCTGTTATGGAACCCTTTATTGACCTGTATGTAGCAGATTTATCCACCGGCGAAGTCACAACAGCGTTTTCAGAAGCAACAACGGATACTGATTTCGGCCAGCCCAAATGGTCACCTGATGGAGAATGGATAGCGGTCAGCTTGCGTCCCGTCAATGCGGCGGTCAGTAAGATGCTGTGGGTAATCAGCCTGGGCGGGAACCGCAACATACAGATCACAGATGATCAATCTGCGACGTTTTCTGCTTACCAGTGGAATCCCTGGGGAAGCATCCTGGTTTACCAGCGCCTGGCATTGGGCAGCTCAGAACCTCAAGTATCCATCTGGGTTTGGGACTGGCAGACCCAGGAAAGCATTATGATCGTCGAAAACGCTTCTCGACCCGCATGGCTGCCTTAGGTCAATTTCACTATCTTGTGAGTTTTTGAGAGAATTCAGCCATTATCATCAGAGGGGAAAGGATAATTCTGTCAGATCCTGCCAAATATATATGGAAAGGACGATGAAAATGAAGAACTTGCAATGTCCTAAATGCCGCTCCCAAGAGATTGTTCGCCTTCCCGGTGATATTCAACCACCCTCAACACTCAGCGGTGCAAAACCACCCTCCTCATTTAAAACGATCCATATCACTCATTTTTGCTGTACAAATTGCGGTTTTACCGAGACCTGGGTGGATGATCCTGACGACTTAAAGAACATTCTAACAAAATTCGGGTTTTAGATGGACTAAATAATCCTCAGATTGGAAAAATCCTGCCAAACGACCTTTGATCCTCTCGGGGTCAATCCGTGCCATAGCCAGGATTGCTGCCTGAACAATAATTGGATGTGGATCGTGCAGACATTCTTCCACCTGCTGTACAGCCTGTTTGACATGAAGCAAACCCAATGAGTTTACTACATTACACGCCCCCATTACAATTTCAAAGGATTGGATTTTTTGCTGGAATGCCTGTTCGGCGGGGGTAATCCTCGGGGGTTCGGGCAACTTTATCGACGACCACAATGAAGCGTTCCTCAACCACTCCGGGCAGCTCCACATGCACTAATTTATTGAGTTGCCCCCCCATCAATTTAATGGCGTTATCGGCGGTGTGCGTCTCTGCTGGTGCTGTCTCACCTTTCATCGCCATAACAATCCCATTTCGGTGGACCAACGGCAGCAAATACTCCATTAAGATCGGCATACGTGCTACCGCCCGTGCAACGGCGAGATCATAAGTGTGACGGTGGACGGGGTCCTGACCCACCACTTCAGCCCTTTCCGAAATTACCTCAACGCCGCTCATCCCCAACTGATCGACAATGTGACGGCAGAAATCAGCTTTTTTATGCACAGATTCTACCAGTGTGACCTTTGTATTCGGCCAGATAAGCTTTAGCACCAATCCAGGAAAGCCAGCACCTGTGCCGATATCGATCAACCTGGATGGGGGGTTTTGCCTCTCCCAGGCCAGCAAGATTGTTAGAGAGTCCAGGAAATGTTTGATCCGTACTCCAGCGGCATCATTGATCGCCGTCAGGTTAATCCGTTTATTCCATACCAGGAGTTCGGTTTCATAGTGCCCCAATGCTTTAATCTGGTTTCCTGTAAGGTCCAATCCCAACAAAGTCTTGACTGTTTCTGTGAATTCTTTAAATTCCAATTATGTGCCAATCGCGTATTGATTAATTATCGAATCATCCCCCCTATTATATTCATAAAGTGCTGATAATTTAAGATTCAGCCTGGTAGAGCGATGATAGAACGAGTAAAATCAGACCCATGCCCTGGCCAGCCACCCACATCCTTATCGCTGAAAAGGTCTATGACCAGTATTTCAGCCACCTGGACCGCAAGGATTTTTTACTCGGTACTTCCTTCCCGGATATTCGCTATCCAGCAAAACTCAACCGGCATCAAACGCACCTCCCTAACAGGTCATTTCAGGAGATCCAATCTCAAAATGCGTTTACAGCAGGCATGATGTTTCACAGCTTTGTAGACAAATTATGGAACGTTTACATCGATAAGGACCGTCCCAGCTTATTATCAGCCTTTCCTTGGAATATCCCCATGCTCCACACCATGAAGGTCTTGCAGGATGTTTTTCTTTATGACAGGTACAAAGAGTGGCTTAAGATTGCGCAGTATTTTTCAACCATCCTGCCTGAAGAAAGACTTTTCGGTGCTGGCGGTCAGATGATAGTACGCTGGCATGATGTTCTGGCATATTACCTCAGCAAACCACCGACTATTGATGACCTGGAAATGCTGCACATCAGCTTACCATCAGAAGTAATTGAGGAAATCAGGAGGTATTATTTGGCATACCAGGAAAATACAGCCCTCAAATCAAGCATGATAGGTTTTTATAATCAAATCGTAACACTGATTGAAAACGCCTGATTTATCTGCACCCTGTCGCAAAACTTAACATCTTTATTGGATATACTCTCTTGCCCCATTCTTAATCAACTTTATATGGTTGCCTTTACTGACAATACACTTTCAATGTCTAAGGTATCTAATTATTTTTTGATTTCCCAAATAATTGGGAAACGAATATTCCTCC
>CAYTXE010000046.1:0-17244 GCA_964441045.1 uncultured Candidatus Brevefilum sp. | reverse complement strand
ATGGATCGGATTGATTGCAATTCAGATCGGGCTGATATTCTCTTGGATTGCGCTGGTGTCCTCACCAGCACAAAGAGGGGAGATCTTTGGTTAAAAATGCACCCATGGTCGGGAGACCATGGGTGAACGAGAATTATGAGAGATGTCGCCGGTGTCCTCACCGGCGACATTGGGTGAACGAGGTCAATATGGCTTCCATGGTCAGGAGACCATGGGGCACCTTTCGTTAGAAGATCCATACTAATAGTAGAATTGGCAGAGCAAGAAAAACTGCGATGGCAATCAGGAGTCCAAAAACAACACCCAAGATGCCGAATACCAACCCAAAGATCCCTTTAACGAGACCAATTATCAAACCAAACAACCCTTTTATTAATCCTATCATCTCTAAACTCCTTTCATAGCAATATACGATTTAATCCAGTAAAAGTTGCGAAGCAAGGGATTGATTTATTGGTTTATCATGACTGAAAGGTTAATTATTACCAGGGGGATTAATGTGTATGCGGGGGCACTGATGGTTAAAATGAAAGCCACCCGTTAACCGGGCGGCTATCCTTTTTTGGCTATGGCACCCTTATCGAAATTTCACGAGGAGGGGTGCCATAGCCGTTGTTAAGTAACTACTGTCAAACATTGTACACCACCTCCTCTCTTCGTAGGATTGCATCAGAACAGAGAAAGGCTCAAACTTCTGTTGTGGGTACAGTATCACATATTCAACCAGGTTTGTCAACGAGTTTTTATGGTGTTCAGAACCAGCGATGTCCTCTGGTATAATATCCGAAATATTCAAAACGCAATCAAGTGAGATACACAATGAAATATCGCAAATTCGGGTCTTTGGACTGGGAAGTATCGGCACTGGGATTTGGGGCGATGCGCCTTCCAACGCTTGATAATGACAGCAGCAAGATCAATGAACCTTTAGCTACAGAGATGATACGATATGCTATTGATGCAGGTGTAAATTATGTTGATACAGCTTATCCGTATCACCAGGAGCAGAGCGAGCCTCTTGTCGGGCGGGTTCTCAAAGATGGTTATCGAGAGAAAGTACGACTGGCGACTAAAATGCCTTGCTGGAAGGTCAAAGAAGAGGTTGATTTCGATCGCTTGCTTGAAGAACAGATGAGGCGTTTGGATGTCGACTATATCGATTTTTATCTTTTACATGCTTTGAATGCCAGCACCTGGCAGAAAGTTAAAAACCTTGATGTTTTCAACTGGGCTGAAAAACGGATGTCAGAAGGGATGTTCGGTCATATTTGTTTTTCGTTTCATGATGAGTACCCGGTTTTTGAGTCAATCATAAAGGGTTATGATAACTGGACGATGGCACAAATCCAATATAACTATGTGGATGTAAATTATCAGGCAGGGCGAAAAGGTTTGAAGTTAGCAGCAGATCGCGGTCTGGCAGTGGTGGTGATGGAACCCTTGCGCGGCGGCCGCATTGCCAAGAACCCACCCCCTGAGCCAGTAGCTGAAGTTTGGGCGAAGAGTGAACGGAATTGGACACCAGCGGCATGGGCTTTCCACTGGTTGTGGGATCAGCCAGAAGTATCCACCACAATAAGCGGTATGAATACAATGTCCGATGTGGAAGAGAATCTTGCCACTGCATCAGAGGCAACGGTCGGATCGTTGACCGAAGGCGATCAAGAAATTATTGAGGAAGCGCATAAGGTTTATGATTCTTTAGCACCAATACCCTGCACCCAATGTGAATACTGCTTACCCTGCCCAAGCGGTGTTGCCATTCCGAGGATCTTTGATTTCTACAACGATGCCGTAGCATACGATGCTTGGGGGCATTCCCGTTGGGCGTACGGCAACCTTCTTACTGCTGATGAAAGAGCAGATAATTGCGTTGAGTGCGGTGAATGTGAGGTAGTCTGTCCGCAAAATATTAAAATCATTGATTGGCTGGCAACAGCACATGAGAGGCTGGGGGAAGCTGTCAAATAGATTAGATGTATTTTATTTTTTGCCCTTAATCTCCGGAGATCAAGAGCGGTCTCCGGATTTTTTGTAACCACCCACAAATATTTCGTATAGCTGTTTTATCCTTGCTATCGCGATTGGATGCATCTATAATTTGAGCCATAATGAGTGATTCGAAGAAGCATTTACTTGCTAACTCTCCCTGGCGATGGGTCATCTTGGGTGTCGCACTCCTTCTAACTGTCATATGGTTGTTACTGACACCTGAAGGGCTGCTTGGAAAAGCTGATGCTGTCGGCTACGCAGTTTGCCATCAGATCAGTTCGCGGGCATTTCACTTTGGCGGTCACCCCTTACCACTTTGTGCGCGTTGTTCCGGTATGTTCCTGGGCGCTTTACTTGGTCTGGGTTACCAGATTATCCAGGGGAGAAAAGGGAAGATGCCCCCAACACTTGTCCTGATTTTATTTGGCCTGCTGGCAGCCGCCTGGGTTTTTGATGGTTCCAACTCATTTTTGATGATGATCCCTGGTATTTCTTCATTGTATGAGACGCAAAACTGGACACGTCTAATTACTGGAACGGGAATGGGTTTGGCAGTGTCAGCGCTGCTGCTGCCTTCGTTTATCCAGACCATGTTCATCCATTGGGAGGACGAGACTGCCCTTGGTAACTGGAAACAGGTGTTGGGATTGATAGCGGCGGCTGTAGGGTTGGATATCTTGATCTTGCTGGAAATACCCTGGTTACTGTATCCACTGTCTTTGTTAGGATCAGCCGGTGTATTCGTTTTGCTGATCATGGTATACAGCATGGTCCTTGTGATGTTGTTCAAGAGGGAAAATACTTACGACCGCATCAAGCAACTCTTTCTGCCTGTAATAGGCGGCTATATCTTCGCACTTCTCCAGATTGGCGCAATTGACCTGCTGCGCTATTTATGGACGGGTACCTGGGAAGGGTTTAATCTGTTTTAGTTATCAGATATAATGAAATTAGTATTTGAGATAGAAAGGAACCAGAATGGATATTTTAGCAGCATTTGGTCTTTCAGCCAGTGCAGGATTGAATGCTTATATTCCTCTGTTAGTGGTCTCACTATTAGGCAGATTCACAAATTTGATCGTGTTGTCTGAACCATGGCAAGCATTGGAAAGCTGGTGGATCATCGGGTTGTTAAGCCTGCTGTCATTGGTTGAGTTCTTTGCTGATAAAATTCCGGCTGTCAACCACGTCAATGACATCATACAATCCTTCATACGTCCAGCAGCTGGAGCGATTCTCTTCGCAGCCAGTGCGACTGCTATCACTGAAATTAATCCGATTATATCAATTGCAGCAGGTATCCTTGTAGCAGGAACCGTTCATGCAGTAAAGGCTGCAGCAGTCAGGCCGGCAATTACAGCAACCACAGCAGGGACAGTAAATGTGCCGGTAAGCATCATGGAGGATGTGATTTCAACAACCCTATCCGTGCTTTCCGTGCTACTCCCCGTTGTTGTCGGTGTTGTATTATTACTCTTAGCGGTATGGATAATTTGGTGGCTGACAAGGCGTTCGATCAAAGCAAGAAACCAACCTTAGGACTCGTTGTCCTGATCAATATGTTTGTGCTAAATTGAATACGTAAAATAAAGGAGAATAACATGTCACAACAAAATATTAATCCTGGATATACCCAGCAGACATCTTCACTTGCGGTCATCAGCCTGATCGCCGGGATCGCCAGCTTTTTTATTGTACCCATATTGGGGGCTCTGGCTGCAATCATCACGGGAAATATGGCAAAGAAGGAAATCCGTCAAAGTGCAGGGCGTTATTCTGGATTGGCAATGGCAAAATGGGGCACTATCCTGGGATGGATCAACATCGCCGTGGGTATGATAGGCGCCTGTCTTTTCTTACTGGCAGTATTAGGCGTTTTTGCCGGAGTTTCTTTACCTCTCTGCTTTGGCCCGTTTTCTGATTTCTTTAACACGACAAACTTTGGCTATTAGGTTTAAAAATTTCTGCTGAGGATTAATAATGACCAGCGGAAACGACTTTCAAGTAAGGTAAATTGAATCCGTTAAGGTAAGAGTAAGAAGAAATTCCCTTTACCATTATCATTATCTGTGTAAATCATCCAGAGCATTCAGAGAAATCTACAGCTTATTGACTTTCATACCTTACTTACATAAAACCTTAAAATTTAGTACAACCCCCAAAAATAGAAACGTGATCGAAGCGTCTCTTTTATATCCTTAATGCTTCAGCAAGATGTTGTTTTGTAACGAGGGAGATCAATTCTTTGAGTGCCCGGTGGGCTGCTTGGCGGCAACTGTCATCAATGGTGAGGGCATTGAATTCATCTTCATCCAGCACAAGATAATTTCGGTCTGGATAAACCAGAAGATCCAATGCCAAATCCACATACGCAATTTCCCCCCGGCTTACTTCGGCGGGTTTTGTAATATTGCAGTACCAACCTTTTAGATGATCATCCTCCCGGTCATGGATTTCAAAGATGTTATACCAACGGTCTTGATAATAACGTTCAAGAAAACGATCATTTCGTTTGAGTATGATGCCATGGAAGGAAAGATCATCCCGGTTAAAGAAGGCTTCAATTAACAGGCTCTTATCGTTCCTGTTCAGAATTCGCCCCTCATAGCGCCAGGTTTCCTGACGGTGAATATCCAATTTGATAATGGTGACTGTTTGGTCATGTGTTTTCATGCGGATTCGATACCATTTTCCAGGCAGAGAACATCCTCGACGTGATAACCGATGGTAAGTTGTTCCCCAATTTTGTGCGGTTCTGCAAGGACAACATTAAAAATCGGAATGTTACGATTGATTACTATTGAGATACGGTAGGTTTCGCCTTGGAATACCTGGTCAGAGATTTCCCCAGTGATGTGATTGTTGCAGCTGGCTTGATCATCGTATGCCTGATTGGGTCTGAAAAGGAGCGTCACCTTTTTTCCAATTTCCGGTGCATCCCGATCGCAGTTGGCCAGGATGACACCCATTCCGGTTTCGACTGTAAGTGGGGAGCTGCTAATGACCTCTCCATTGATTAGATTTCCCAAGCCGAAAAATTTTGCGACCCAAACATTGCGTGGATGATGATGAAACTCATGTGGTTTGCCGCTTTGGAGGATGATACCATTATGCAAGAGAAGCAAGCGATCAGCGATGGCATAGGCTTCTTCCTGGTCGTGAGTGACATAAATCGCAGGCATCCTGGTCTTCCGGAGGATGCGACGCAGCTCACGACTGAGCTGTTCACGGAGGGTACGGTCAAGGGCACCCAGGGGTTCATCCAGCATCAGGAGGTGTGGCTCCGGTGCCAATGCCCGCGCCAGGGCGACACGCTGTTGTTCACCGCCAGAAAGCTCTGTAACTTTGCGATCGGCGAAATCCTTCATTTTGATTGTCTCTAAAGCATCTGCCACCCTTTGCTGAATTTCTGGTTTTGGAACATTCTGCATACGAAGTCCAAAAGCAATATTTTCTGCAACATTGCGATGGGGAAAAAGGGCATAATCCTGGAACATTAATCCAAATCGGCGCATGTGTGCGGGAATCATCGAGAGGTCTTCACCATTCCAGAATACTTTTCCGACCTCAGGTTCCTCCAGTCCAGCAATTATACGGAGCAAGGTGCTTTTCCCGCTGCCAGAAGGACCTAAAAGGCAAACGGTTTCATCTCGATTGATTGTAAATGAGACATCTTTTAATAAGGGTTGCCCCTCGTATGTTTTTTGAATATTTTCAACTGTTAGCATTACAGCCGATCCCGATTTGATGTACGGATATGTTCGATTACAAAGATACCACCTGCACAAACCAGCATCAACAATGTTGACAATGCCACTGCCTGACCATAGTTGAGAGCACCCGGTTGAGAAATGTATCGATAGATTGCCACGGGGAGCGTAGGGTATGAAGGTTTGGTCAGGAATGTACTGGCGCCAAATTCACCCAGTGATATTGTCAGAGCGAAGATGATGCTGACGATAATGGCGGGTGAAAGAAGGGGCAAATCAATTTCCATCCAGACTCGCATCGGGGAAGCACCAAGGGACCTGGCGGCATTACGAATCGTGGTGGGAATCCCCTTTAGAGCCGGGCTTAAAGTACGCACGACGAATGGGAGCGCGATCAGGCTGTGAGCAATTGGGACGAGGATCGGGAAATTGATTTCACTGATTGGTGGGCGGTTGAAAACAATAATGAATCCCAATCCCAGGGTGATTGCGGATGCTCCCAACGGCAGCATGAGCAGGGGATCAAGATATTTATTGATAGGTGTTTGTTGAAGGAGTGCATATGCCACCAATACACCCAGGATCACCGCAATCACAATGGTGATCAAGGCAAATATAAAGGAATTACCCACGGCAGTTAATGGGGGTACATAAAAAAGTGACCCGCGACGGTTGATTCCCAATTCACGGTAGTACTTTAATGTCAGTCCGCGTTGAATTTCACCGCGCTCCCCGCGTTCTGCTTCTAACTTGACAATTGATCTTAAAGCCAACGAAGCCAAGGGTGCGATCAGCAGGGAGAACAGGGTGATGATCAGAAGAACAACGATGAATTTCTCGAATCCTTTTCTTGGTTTTCGAACACTTACAGCTCGTGATCGAGGTGAAATGGTGAGTTTCTGTTGTCCTGTAAGATGACCGTGGGCTATGGTTATGAGCAGTGTGCAGACCAATTGGATAATGGATAGAACACCTGCCAGAGGTAAGTTGAGCAGGTGCAACGCTTGAATATAAATTTCGACCTCAAGTGTGGCAAACTTCGGGCCTCCCAGCATGAGAACCACGCCAAAGCTGGTGAAGTTAAATAAGAAGACAAGCAGAGTGCCGGCTAAGATCGAGGGACGCAGCAAGGGCAGAGTGATTTCCTTGAAGGCGCGCCAGGGGTTGGCTCCTAACACCTGGGCTGCTTGTTGTATGCGGATGTTCTGCTGAGACCAGGCGTTACTCACCACACGAATGATGATGGTGGTATTGTAAAAAACATGTGCGATGAGGATTGCCCCAAAGGTGTTCAGAAAATGGATAGGGGGAGACTCAAGCTTCAAGAGGGTCATCAATCCCAGGTTGACCCATCCGTGAGGTCCTAATAGAGCATTGAAGCCAGCAGCGACAACGACTGTAGGCAGGATGAATGGCAGGGTGGTCAGTATTTTAAGTGCTTTCTTTCCTTTAAAAGAAAAGCGAGCGAATAACCACGCACCGGGAAGCCCGATCAACAGTGTCAGCAGGGTGGATAAAGCAGCTTGCGCAGTGGTGAACCAGAGGGTTTGCCATGCTTTGTTGAGGTCGATGGTGGAAAAATTAAAACCCCACTCGGGTGAGATCAGCAGTTTGAACAGTGCTAACAGGGGTTGGTAGAAGAAATAGCCCAAAAACAAGGCTGGTATCAGCCAATACAGAACTGCCCGTACTGTCGGCGATTTAATCCAGCGCTGAAAACGCTCGCTCAATGAATTTAATCCAATACCAAGTCTGTCCAGGCTTTAATCCATTTCTCTCTATTCTGATCAATCTGCTGTGGAGAGAGGCTGGCAGGCTCATCTGGAATCTGGACATTTTCCACGAATGCCTGCGGTAGTGCTGCGTTTTGATTGACCGGATAAACGAACATTTGCATAGGGATATCTTCCTGGAAGGGAACACTTAACATAAAATCAATGAAGTCTTCTGCCATATCCCGGTTCTCGGTACCCCGCAAGATGCCAACAAATTCAACTTGTCGGTAGCATGTGTTGGGGCCAACAATCGAAGCTGTTGGGGCTTTTTCAAGTTCACTCTCTGCAAAGATCACTTCTGCTGCTGGGCTGGAGCTGTAAGATACCACCATCGGTTGAGGTCCCTGGCCTGTAGAGCCGCTGAAATTCGTGTAGTATGCGGTCTCCCAGTCGCTAACCACGACCAGGTCGTTTTCTTTCAACGCCATCCAATAGTTAAGATAATTCTCCTCCCCATATTGAGCGATGGTCGCCATCAAAAACGCCAACCCTGGTGAGGAAGTAGCTGGATTTTCTGTGACAAGTAAACCGGCATATTCAGGTTCAGTCAGGACTTCCAATGTGGCCGGGATTTCCAGATTGCTTTCCTCAAAAAATGATCTGTCATAATTGATGCAAACATCACCATAATCCACAGGAAGTGCAAAATTATCCGGGTCGATTTGATAGTTATCTGGAATTTCGCTCAGCAGTGGTGAGGCATAGGCTTCAAAGATATTTTCTTGCAGAGCGCGGGTAAGAAAAGTATTGTCCACACCATAGAAGATGTCTGCAATGGGATTTTCTTTGGAGAGAATGGCCTGATTGAGTGCTCTACCCGCATCACCGCTGCGCACAAAGCTGACTTTTATGTCATGCTCTGATTCAAATTCGGCAATCAGATCTTCGCTGATCGCAAAGGAATCGTGGGTCATCACCGTTAAGATACGTGCTTCATCGGAACTCGTGTCGTTGACACAGCCCGCTAACATGCTGGATAAAATGAGCAAGATAAGTAGTGAATAGGAATGCTTCATTATATTAATCATATTGATTACTCCTTTCGGTTTCTTCGATCATCTCGTGAAAGCAAATTAACAATCCCTGCTGGATGGTGATGGAGGCAGTGGTGCCGTTCATCCGGTTGCTGATTCCCCGTGTTTGGTCCGGAAATAGTGTTTCATTCGCCAGAGGAAATTTTAATCCTTCTGTATGGATCCCCTTTGCCGGGCTGCCAAACGGCAGCAATGACACACGTTGTCCCGGTTCTCCGGTTATCGATGCGGATTGACGGATCAGGAAGACTTCTTGCTGACCATCTATTAAACGGATATCACAATTCGCAAGATCATCGCTGCTGAGCAGGAAAATATTACCCAAGGTTTGGTCCAATCTTTTTCCAAACGCCGCAGTGATCCAAATGGTGTGGAAACTCATTTCAAGAACAGCTGCTAAAGCCAATTCCAGGTCAGTTTCATTCTTTTCTCTTGGGAATTTTCGAATATCCACACCCTGTGCCTTGAATCGGGAAACATCATCCGGGTTGGCTGAATCAAGGTCCCCAATGATCAGGTCGGGGCTCAGACCATGTCTTGTCATGTGGGATAAACCACCATCGACTGCAACCAGGAAGTCCCCATCTGCTATCTGATTTAATAACCTCTCAGGACAAGGAAAGTCTCCGTTGACAAAAAGGACTGCTTTATTATGTTTCAATGTCATGAAAAAACACCCGCCTTTTCTTTTTCGGGAGGGTGTTTGTATTTGAGCAATTTCATCCCTCCGCCGGTATTATCCGGATCAGGTCTTGCGGGTCGAGGACGAATGTCCTCCTCTCAGCCTGGGTTACAGGCTCCCCGTTCAACTGTCACTAAATTTTTCTTTGTGATTGGAATCCTACCACAGGATGGAGATCACTGTCAAATTTTGTGCTGGAATAGCTTTCATGCTTTCCATCAAATTGAATGACGTTGGGGCAATGCCCTTAAGGCAGGGTAACACTCTGTCGAGTGCAGGCAACCTGCTCCCTACGGAAGACTTGTGCAGGGTTGTCTCTCTACAACCGTTTCGGTCATGGCAGATCTGCTATAGCCTCCCAGAGAGGGGCAGTGGCTGCCCAGATATAATAAAATATTTGATATTAAGGCAACATCATGACATCAGAAATCACCCGACGGGTTCCGCTTCATCACAGAGCGAAAAAAATTGAGGAACAATCTCAGAAAACGATATTGACAGCTCAGGTAAAATAAAAGCATTCTGGATCAGGGATCGGTTTAAAACTGATGGCTGAGAATCGATAGGTAAACTTCAGCAATTTGACAATCTTATTCAACAAAGCGGTTTTTAGATCAGAATCTAGCTTGACTCTTGTTTTTCGGTCTGCTAGAATTATTGCTTGCGCTCTGCGCGTTTTCGTGTATTTAAACGCGTTGTTTTTTTGTTAATTCCGGCTACACTAGCCTTTCAGGAGTGTTTAATGGCAGATTTATTGCCCATCAAATCATACCGACGTATTCCAGTTGGTTTGGAATTACCCAAATTAATACAAGTACAAATTGAATCGTTTGCCCGGCTCAAGCTAGATGGCTTATATGGTTTATTTGCTGAGATTTCTCCAATAGAATCATATAACAAGGGAATACAGCTATATTTCCCCAGCAGGGATGCGATTTCTAAGGAATGGGGTTTGAAATATTGGTACGAAGATCCAAAAAATACTATTCAGGAATGCATTGAGCGTGACCTAACTTATGCTTGCCCTCTTTATGTCAAAGTGCTGCTTAAGGGTAAGGATATTCCAGAGCCGATTGTATCGGATCTTTTCCTGGGTGATTTTCCTGAGATGACCCCCAAGGGAACCTTCATTATAAATGGTACTGAACGTGTGGTTGTCAATCAGCTGATCCGATCACCCGGTGTTTACTTTGAGCGAGAGCTTGACCGTACAACGGGTCGCTTCTTATCCACGGCAAAAATAATCCCTGACAGGGGTGCCTGGATGGAACTTGAAACCCGTAAGCATGACTATCTCATTATCAAATTCAATCGCAAACGCACAACGCCTATCACGGTGTTCTTACGCGCTCTTGCTGAAGTGAATGATGGGACAGATAAAGATAGCAACCCAATTAAAACCGGCAAAGATCAGGAGCTTATTGATCTTTTCAAGGATGTGGACACTGATCCCAACCGTCCATTTATTCCATCCTCCATTAACCAGGAACCAAATTGGGATGAATTAATTAAGGATGGGAAGACGATTGCGCAAGCTGCGTTAGTCGAATTCTTTAAAAGACTTCGACCTGGCGATCCCCCTACATTGGAAAATGCCAAGGAGTTTCTTGAAGAGCAGCTGTTTGATCAGCGTCGTTATGACCTTGAAAGAGTCGGTCGATATAAGCTTAACCAAAAGCTGGACCTGGAAATACCCATTACCCATCGCACGATTACGAAAATAGATATTGTTCGCATCGTTCGGCGGATTATTCAAATTAATAACGGTGTTGTGCCAGGGGATGATATTGATCATCTTGGAAATCGCCGGGTTAAAACAGTGGGTGAGTTGATCCAGAATAAACTGCGTGTTGGTTTGCGTAGAATGGAGAGGGTCATCCGTGAGCGGATGTCCATCCGTGATCAGGACCAAGTATCACCTACCAGCCTGGTGAATATCAGGCCGGTTGTCGCTGCATTGCGAGAGTTCTTTGGATCAAGCCAGTTATCGCAATTCATGGAAGAGACAAACCCGCTTGCTGAACTGCGTCATAAACGGACGCTGTCAGCGTTGGGTCCGGGTGGATTGCGGCGGGAACGAGCAGGTTTTGATGTCCGTGACGTACACCATACACACTATGGACGTATTTGCCCGATCGAAACCCCAGAGGGTCCAAATATTGGTTTAATTGGTCGTATGGCGATATATGCAACAGTCAACGAGTATGGTTTTATTGAAACACCTTATCGCAAAGTTATAAAAGTCCTGACATATAAGGATGACCTGATTGACCACCAATTAAGAGAGGACATAAAAGATCCCAAAACCGATAAGGTGATCGCAAAAAGTGGTGAGCGTATTACCAAGGATCAGGCCAAGAAACTGGCAAAGTTGAAACTGAATGAGATCCTGGTAAAACCCTTTGTTTCTGAAGATTATGAATATCTATCTGCGGATAAGGAAGATAAGTTTGTGATTGCGCAGGCAAACGCACCGCTGAATGAATTTAACGAATTTGAAAGCCGTGTTTCCTGCAGGTACCATTCTGGTTTTATCCGCGGTAGAGATGAACAAATAATGTATATGGATGTCGCACCGCAGCAAATTGTGGGCGTCAGCGCAGCATTGATCCCCTTCCTGGAGCATGACGATGCGAACCGTGCGTTGATGGGCTCAAACATGATGGCGCAAGCTGTTCCCCTGGTGCGTCCCGAAATCCCAATCGTTTCAACAGGGATGGAAGCGTATTCCGCAATTGACTCTGGCCAGCTGATTGTTGCTGAAGAAGATGGCGAAGTCGCTTCAGTGACTGGACGCAGGATCCAGGTTCGAGAAAAGGGCGGCAATATCCGCACATATCACTTACAAAAGTACCGTCGTTCAAACCAATCGACGTGTATCGATCAACGTCCGGCTGTGATTAAAGGTCAGCAGATCAATAAAGGACAGATCATTGGGGATTCCTCTTCTTCTGTGAGAGGAAATCTGGCGTTGGGTCAGAATGTTCTGATCGCATTTGTTTCCTGGGAGGGATATAACTTCGAGGACGCCATGTTGATATCAGAGCGATTGGTTCAAGAAGATCGCTATACTTCCGTCCACATCGAAAAGCATGAGGTTGAAGCGCGTGATACAAAACTGGGTCCAGAAGAGATCACACGCGATATCCCCAACGTTGGTGACGAGGCCATCCGTAATTTAGATGAGCATGGGATCATCCGAATTGGTGCAGAGGTTGGTCCAAACGATATACTGGTTGGAAAGATCACACCTAAAGGTGAGAAGGAATTAACACCTGAAGAGCGCTTGCTTCGAGCGATTTTTGGTGAGAAATCTCGTGATGTGAAAGACACATCCATGCGAATGCCACATGGTGAAAAAGGCATCGTTGTAGATGTCAAGGTCTTTACACGTGAGGAGAATTCAGATCTTAAAGCCGGTGTTGACATGATGGTCCGCATATCTGTTGCGCAGCACCGTAAGGTCACTGAAGGCGATAAGATGGCGGGACGTCATGGAAATAAGGGTGTGATCTCAATGGTTGTCCCTGTTGAGGATATGCCTTTCCTGGATAACGGTCGGCCCATTGATGTGATCCTCAATCCATTGAGTGTCCCCGGTCGTATGAATCTTGGGCAGCTGCTGGAAGTTCACCTTGGCTGGGCAGCTGAGAGGCTTGCTTTCCGAGCCATCACGCCAGTCTTTGATGGCGCGACAGAGTTTGAGATTGAAGCTGAGTTGGCACGTGCATGGATGATTGATCACGCCTGGGATGTTGCAATGGAGAAAGCCTGGGATTGGCTGAAGGACCAAACATATGATCCCGAAAGCATCCAGGATGATGATGAGGTTCGCTTGCTCTATCTTGAAGAATGGTTGGGAGAGCGCGGATACGATGTTTATGAGTTTGGGACACACTCGAGCTACGCGCGACGGGCAACCATGAAAGAGTGGCTGCGGGATGAAGGTTATGATCCCGATCTGATCACAGCATTTGAAACCGATGAAATCAAAATTTCAGACCGATTTGACCAGGATACACGAGCAATTGATGCAGGCCTTAAGTTGTGGCTGAAAGACCTTGGTGTAAAGGTGAAAAAGAGCCTATCCGGTAAAGAACTTCATGAAAAAGCGCGAGAGGTCATGAAGGAATTGGATGTGCCGATGCCCACTCTGGGAAAGCAAAAATTGCGCGATGGTAAATCGGGTAATTATTATGATCGTCCTGTCACTGTTGGATTGATGACAATCTTAAAGCTGCATCACCTGGTTGAGGATAAGGTACATGCACGCTCGACAGGCCCTTACAGCCTTGTGACTCAGCAGCCCTTGGGCGGTAAAGCTCAATTTGGTGGTCAGCGCTTTGGCGAAATGGAAGTTTGGGCTCTGGAGGCATATGGTGCTGCGTATACCCTGCAAGAGATGTTGACCGTGAAATCAGATGATGTCATCGGGCGAGTGAGTACGTATGAATCAATCGTCAAAGGTGAGCCAATTCAAGATCCCGGCATACCAGCGGCTTTCAAGGTATTGGTTAAAGAATTGCAAAGCCTTGGTTTGGTCATTGAAGCGGTACTGGAAAATGGTGAAGTGGTGAGTTTTGGTAAGGATGGGGATAAAGCCAGAATACCAAACACACCAACAGGTTTGATCAGTATCGGCAGGGATATCTAATGGATAAACCGACACATAGATTTATCTTGACGCATCCTGGTACAAATGGTAGAATCACCGCTCGTTACCTTCAAACTGACCCTATAATGCCGGTCAGGTAAGTGGAGGAAAAATTAGATAGTCTGAGGCCATCTTGAAAGATGATGATGGCCTCCATTATTGAAAAAATTAGTTTTTAGTCTTAGATTTGGAGGCAACTGTGCCAACAATCAATCAATTGATACGCAAAGGCCGTACATCAAAGCGCAAGAAAAGCAAAGCCCCTGCGCTGCAATATACGTATAATTCAAATAAACAAAAACGTATTCGGCAGCCAAAGGGCGCACCACAAAAACGTGGCGTCTGCACGGTCGTGCGTACGATGACCCCAAAGAAGCCGAATTCCGCATTGCGGAAAATCGCCCGTGTCCGTCTGACGAATCATATGGAAGTGACTGCATATATTCCTGGCGAGGGTCACCAACTGCAGGAGCACTCTGTCGTGCTTGTGCGTGGTGGTCGTGTTAAGGACCTTCCTGGTGTCCGCTATCACATTGTTCGCGGCACATTAGATTCAACAGGCGTTGAGGATCGCTCACGCGGTCGCTCAAAATATGGCACAAAAAAGCCTAAATAGTTGGCATTCAGTTATTAAGTTAGGGCGAAGCATTTCAACCGATCTTTTTGGGGATCGTCAAAATGTTTTGCCCTATTTTAATTTTCGTTTTTTGTAAGGAGTACTTATGGCTCGAAGATATACACCAGAAAAGCGAGAGGTCTCACCCGATATTCGATATCACAATCTCGATGTTCAGGAAATGATCAATCGTATCATGATCAAAGGAAAGAAAAGTACAGCTGCAAGGTTGATGTATGGTGCCTTTGACTTGATTGAAGAAAGAACTGGCAAGGACCCTTTAGAGACTTTTAATGCTGCATTAAAGAACGTCTCGCCAATGATGGAAGTGCGTCCGCGACGTGTTGGTGGCGCAACCTATCAGGTCCCAATGGAAGTTGCTCCCAGCAGGCGAAAGACTCTGGCAATGCGTTGGATCATCACAGCTTCCCGCGCGCGACCCGGAAAATCATTTTCTGAGAAGTTGGCGAATGAATTGATGGATGCAGCAACATTTTCTGGCGCTGCTTTTCACCGCCGTGAAGAAGCGCATCGCATGGCAGAAGCCAACCGCGCATTTTCCCATTTCCGTCTTTAGGGTCGTCGTTTTTTATCTTAGCTGCAGCAGGTTGATGAATGATGTCTGAACAAACTTATCCGCTAGAGCGATATCGCAATATTGGGGTTATTGCGCATATTGATGCTGGCAAAACCACAACAACAGAGCGAATTTTATTCTACACCGGACGGACGTACCGCCTGGGTTCTGTTGATGATGGAACAACTGTTACAGACTGGATGGAACAGGAGCGTGAACGGGGGATTACCATTGTCTCTGCTGCAATTACAACTCATTGGAAAGACCATAAGATTAACCTGATCGATACACCTGGGCACATTGACTTTACCGCTGAAGTTCAGCGATCTTTACGTGTCCTGAATGGTGGTGTCGTTGTCTTTGATGCTGTGCAGGGTGTTGAACCTCAAAGTGAAACCGTGTGGCGTCAGGCTAATCACTTTGCAGTCCCCCGGATCTGTTTTGCGAACAAAATGGATCGCGTGGGTGCTTCCTATGAACGGACTATCCAATCTATTAAAGACCGTCTTGGCGCACGTCCTTTGGCGATGCAGGTACCAATTGGTTGTGAAGATACCTTTACTGGGGTTGTCGACCTGCTAACCAGGCAAGCGATTTACTTCGAAGATGATTTGGGAAGTGAACCCCGTTACAGCGACATTCCAGCAGATCTCGTGGACGGTGTTAATGAAAAACGCGCAGAACTGGTTGAGCGCATCGCTGAATTAGATGACGACCTGACATTAAAATACCTGGAAGGCGAAGCATTATCACTGGAAGAGTTAAAGACGACGCTGCGTCAAAACGTTTTAGATAATAAGGTTACCCCGGTTTTTTGTGGATCCGCATTAAAGAATAAAGGCGTGCAGCTATTATTGGACGCTATTATTGATTATTTGCCTTCCCCCCTGGATGTCCCAAATGTTGTGGGTATACATCCCAGGACAGAAGAGGAGCTTACGCGTCCACCAGAAGAAAATGCCCCAATGTCTGCCCTTGTTTTTAAGATTGTGACGGATCCCTACGTTGGACGCTTGGCATACATTCGGATTTATTCTGGAAAGATCAAAAAAGGTTCCACATATCAAAATACAACACAAAACCAGAAAGAGCGTGTGGGTCGTCTTTTACGCATGTATGCTGACCGCCGGGAGGATATTGTAGAGATCGGCGCTGGTGATATTGGTGCAATTTTGGGATTGAAGTCATGTTTTACAGGTGATACATTAAGTGATGTGTCACATCCAATCGTGCTGGAGTCTATCTCTTTCCCTGATCCAGTTATCTCTGTGGCAGTAGAACCGAAAACAAAAGCTGATCAGGCAAAAATGAGCACAGCACTGCAAAAGTTATCTGAGGAGGACCCCACCTTTAAGGTTCGCCAGGACGAAGATACTGGTCAAACGATCATTTCTGGAATGGGTGAACTTCATCTTGATATCCTGGTTGACCGGATGCTGCGTGAATTTAAGGTAGAAGCAAACATTGGTAATCCACGGGTAGCTTATCATGAGACCATAACTAAGGCGATCCCTGAATCTGAGTATCGGTTTGTCAAACAGACCGGTGGTCATGGTCAGTATGGTCATGTTGTCATTCGGATCGAACCACTTGAAAGTGGTTCAGGCTTTGTGTTTGAAGAAAAGATTCGTGGCGGTGCGATTCCCCGGGAATTCATCCCTGCGGTAGAAAAAGGTGTGAAAGAAGCTGTTGAAAGCGGCGTTGTAGCCGGTTATCCTATGACAGACCTGAAAGTTACCTTGGTTGATGGGTCTTATCATGAGGTCGATTCTAGTGATTTGGCTTTTCGGATGGCAGCAATTTTTGCGTTTCGTGAAGGCGTTCCGAAAGGGAAGCCTGTGTTACTCGAACCGATCATGAAGGTTGAAGTGATCACTCCTGAAGATCACACTGGCGATATTTTAGGTCACATTAATACTCGAAATGGTAATGTGCTGGGTATGGAGTCCCGACCGGGTAATGCTCAAGCGATCCATGCAGAAGTGCCTTTGGCTGAGATGTTTGGATATGCGACTGAGCTGCGGTCTTCGACCAAGGGTCGGGGCGTTTTTACAATGGAATTTGAGCGATACGCACCCGTGTCGGATGCAGTTATGAAAAAGCTTGCAGGTTGGTAAATATTTTTAATTAATTGAGGAGTTTTTATTAGATGGCAAAAGAGAAATTTGATCGAACAAAACCGCACCTGAATGTGGGCACGATGG
>CAYTXE010000045.1:0-17272 GCA_964441045.1 uncultured Candidatus Brevefilum sp. | reverse complement strand
TGTTCAAAATGAACTGGGGGAAGGGCCACTGTGGTATCCCGAAGAGAAATGTCTCTATTGGGTCGATATCCCTTCAGGTGACCTATTCAAATCAGACCCATCCTTATCAACTTTCAAGAAATATCATTTCAATACAATGATCGGGGCATTTGGATTCCGAGAAGGTGGCGGAATGGTTCTGGCTACCTCTCAGGGTTTTTCTTTGTGGAATGAGGGGCAACCCTCTCTGGAATCTCTTTGGAATCCACTACCAGATAGAGAGGACGTTCGGATGAACGACGGCAAGGTTGATCCCGCTGGACGATTTTGGGCTGGCAGTATGGATGCCATACATCGGGAAGGTAAATTGTATCGATTGGACCCGGATGGTTCTCAACACGTCATCTTGCATCATATTGGCATCTCCAACGGATTAGGATGGAGCCCGGATCGCAAAACCATGTACTATACAGACTCAATCCAATACACGATCTTTGCTTTCGATTATGACCTCGAAACAGGCAAGATAACCAACCAGCGTCCATTCATACAACTCCCTGAAGATGATCGGGGGATTGTTCCCGATGGTTTGTGTGTGGATGTGGACGGCTGCATCTGGAGCGCTCATTGGAACGGTTGGGAGGTTGTTCGCTACGATCCGCAAGGGAAACCGATCATGAAGATTGAAATCCCCGCCCAGCAGGTAACATCCTGCTGCTTTGGTGGTGAGAAACTAGATCAACTTCTTATCACCACCGCCAGAATTGACCTTTCAGATGAGGTATTAGCACAACAACCCCAAGCAGGAGATGTCTTCATCTTTCATACGGACACACAGGGTCAAAAGACAAATTATTTCGGAGCAATGGAAAACTAAAGGAGTAACGATGCGGATTGGCGTTTTAACCGCCTTATACCAGAACCTCTCATTCACCCAGGTTTTGGACAAGGTTAAAGTAATGGGGATCACTGCTGTTGAATTAGGAACCGGTGCGTATGCACCAAATCCACATATTGATCTGGATCGGATGCTGGAAAACAAAGCAGCGCGGGAAGCCTATCAAGAAGAACTTGATGATCGCGGGATGATCATCAGTGCCCTGAGTTGTCATGGCAATCCGATCCATCCGAATCCTGAAGAAGCGAAAAACGCTGATACGATTTATCGAAAAACAGTTAAACTGGCGATGCTTATGGAAATTCCAGTCGTGAACACATTTTCCGGATTGCCATCAGGATGCCCGGGTGATAGAATGCCCAACTGGGTAACCTGTCCCTGGCCGCCGCATTTCCTGGAGATATTAAAATACCAGTGGGATGAAATTGGGATACCATATTGGAAAGATGCAACTGTCTTTGCTGCTGACCATGGTATAAAAATCGGGATTGAGATCCATCCTGGAATGCTGATATTCAACGTTGAAACCATGCTCCGTATGCGAAACGAAGCTGGCCCTGCCCTGGGCGCAAATTTTGACCCCAGCCACCTGTTTTGGAACGGGGTGGATGTCATTGCAGCGATACGAAAACTGGGCAGCGCCATTCACCATGTCCATGGCAAAGATTGCTACGTTGATCATCAAAACATTGCCATAAACGGTTGCAACGATCACAAACCATATGAACAGATCGCTAATCGGTCCTGGACATTTCGTACCATCGGTTACGGTCACGATTTGAAATTCTGGAAGGATTTTGTCAGTGCACTCCGGCTGGTCGGTTATGACTATGTCATCTCAATTGAACACGAAGATGCCATGATGTCCAAGGAAGAAGGCCTTGCTAAGGCGGTTGCGCTTTTAAAAGAGGCTGTGATCACCGATCACCCGGGCGAGATGTATTGGGCATAAGGGTGTGACCAGACCTGAAGCCATTTTATGTATTGATATTGACGGAACGCTGCTTGATGTACATAGAAAAATCCATCCGGAAGACGTCAAGGTTCTAAATCATATTCCTGAATTAATCCAACCGGTCATCACAACCGGCAGGAACCTGAATTCAACCAAAGCTGTTTTTCAACAAAACGGCCTGTTCAACTCACTCGATTTTCCCTTACCAGGTGTTTTCTTAAATGGCGGAGCCGGGTACCTACCCTATGAAAAAGGATTCATCCAGAATTGTTTCACCCAAACGGCTCGAGAGGCTTTGATCACACTTGCTATGTCCTTCCCGGAAACAAGTTTTACATTCTTCACAATTGATGCGGTCTATCTTGTGAACCCCAACAATTTTTCTAATCACATCTCACAGATTCACTACCTGAATGCTGTTGAATCACAGGCACTCGATATCCCCGAGGGCATCTTAAAGACGATGATCTTGGAGCAAGACCCTGACGCATTGAGAAAGATTCAAAAGAAGACTCAAAATTGGGAGGCAGAAATGGGATACACCTTATCATATGCTTACGAGATCAATCCCTCCAAGATCACTAAAGCCAACACGCTGATGGCTATACTTAAAGCCCTGGACTTAAAAACTATACCAATATACGTTGTTGGGGATGCAGAAAACGATCTGTCACTATTCAAACTCGCTCAAAAAAGCTTCGCACCAAGCACAGCCCACAAAGCAGTTATGGCGCGTGCAGATCACATCATCCAACGTGAGGCTCGTGGGATTCTAACCCCAATTCTGAACGAGATATAATTTATGAGGTTTACCCAAAACGACCTGATATATAGTCTTCGGTCAATTTCTTTTCTGGATATGTAAATACTTTCGAGGTTTCTCCACATTCTACAAGGTAGCCTGCACGATCCTTGTCCATGTTAAAAAAGGCGGTGAAATCAGAAGACCTTGCCGCTTGCTGCATGTTGTGAGTCACAATAAGGATTGTGAAATCTTTTTTTAATTCTTGAAGTAGCTCTTCAATCCTCAAAGTGGAAATCGGGTCCAGGGCTGAAGCTGGCTCATCCATTAATAAAACATCCGGCTCCACGGCCAAAGCCCGTGCAATACACAAACGCTGCTGCTGCCCCCCAGAAAGGGCAAGGGCGGACTTCGTTAAATCATCCTTGACCTCATCCCACAAAACAGACTGACGCAAGCTCCGTTCGACGATTCCCTCCAATTCAGTCATTGATTTCAAACCATGGGCCCGTGGACCGAAGGCGACATTGTCAAAAATTGATTTTGGAAAAGGGTTTGGCTGTTGGAAAATCATCCCCACTGATTTTCGTAGATTAACGATATTCATCTTGCAGATATCATTTTCATCTTTACTAATTTTCCCGTTGGTCGTCACGTTAGGAATCAAATCATTCATCCGGTTGAAAGCACGAAGAAAAGTTGACTTTCCACAGCCTGAAGGACCAATAATGGAAGTTATCGCATTGGCTTTGATCTGTAAATTGATATCTTTCAATGCCCGAAAGTCACCATAGTTTACTTCCAGGCTCTCAACTTCAAATTTGTAGTGATTATAGCGATCAGTCATCGAAATTATTTTCGTCCTGTCAATCGATTTGTCAAACGTCGGGAAAGGATATTGATCGCCAGGTTCAAAAGGATGATCATAATGATCAGGATCGCCGCTGTCCCCATGGCCTTATCAAATGCTCTCGTCTCTGATGCCAAACTGTAAACATGCAGAGCCATCGAGCGTCCAGAATTCATAATCGATTTGGGAAGATGATAGCTGCCTCCCAAGGTGACCCAGAATATGGCAGTCTCTGCGATGATCCGCCCGACACTTAGCACAATTCCTGTCACAATCCCAGGCATGGCTGAAGGAAGCACAACATTGAATATTGTGTACCATTTGGTTGCCCCCAGGGAAAGGCTGCCTTCACGATAGGATCTCGGAACCGTTAACAAGGCTTCCTCACTGGTGCGGATGATCATCGGTAGAACCAAAGCCGCGCCACTTAGAGATGCAGAAAGCAGTGAAAAACCTAATTTCAAATATGAAACAAATAATGCAAAACCAAACAAGCCAAAAATGATCGACGGTACGCCTGCCAGGATCTCAACGCCAGTTCGTGAAGCTCTAATGAGGAACTCAATAATCTTACTTTCGCGTGAAGCATCCGCGGCATACTCGACCAGATAGATTGCAGCGCCAATACCCAGAGGGGTTGCGAGCACTATAGTCAGGACAACAAGGTAAAGGGTTGTAACAATCGTTGTTGACATACCTCCTTCACCTGAAACTCCGCCTGCTGGTCGTGTGGTTAAGAATTCGAGATCAATCACCTGAAAACCTTCAGAAAGGACATAACCAACGATCCAGAAGACAGCTGCAATTGCCAATAAGCCGCAAAGCCAAACGAGTGCATATCCAAATTTTTGAATGGTGTTTTGACGTCTCAAATTTCTCTTGTTTTTTGCCAGTTCGACAACGGATCCGACTTCAGATCCCACACTAATCCTCCTGTTTCTCTCGCAAAAAGAATCGTGCGGTACTGTTCACCAGCATGATCATGATAAATAATAAGACTCCAGTAAAGAATAATGCTGAACGGTGGACACCAGCCGCGTAGTTGATTTCCACTGCGATATTCCCCGTCAAAGTTCGAGCAGTATTGAGGAAAATAGTCAGGGGGTTTTCCGTAAGCGGCTTTGGCATAGCAATGGAATTACCAATCACCATGATCATCGCCATGGTTTCTCCCAACGCACGTCCAATGCCCAAAATAATTCCAGCAATGATTCCGGACCTGGCTGCCGGCAGGATTACCTTTACGATTGTTTGCCAATGTGTTCCCCCTAAGGCAAGAGAACCTTCCTTAAATTCTCTGGGAACAGCCCGAATGGCGTCCTCAGCAATATTCGTAATGGTTGGGATGATCATCACCGCCAGGATGATCGAAGCATTCAACAGGCCAAAGCCCGTATTCCGCGGAATCTCAATATGTCTGATGAGTGGCGCTAGAACAACCATTCCAAACAAACCGTAAACAACAGATGGAATACCAGCCAATAATTCCACAGCTGGTCGCAGTATCTCTCGAACGGCCTTCGGTGCAACCTCAGCTAATAAAATCGCAGTACCAACAGATAACGGTACTCCGATAATGGCTGCCCCTAATGTGCTCAATATCGATCCCAGAATCATCGGTAAAAGCCCAAACTGGGCTTCATCTGTACCGATAATCGATCCCGGCCGCCAGATCGTTCCTAAGAGCATGGTATCCAGACCTATTTCTTCCACAGACTGCCAGGCTTCCGTTACAGTAAAAAGAAATATAAGTAAAACAACGATAATACTGCTCAGGGCAGTTGCCATTAAGATGTTCTTTACTGTTTTGTCCACAAATTCCCGCTGTCTGGGGCTTTCTTCGTAATACTGGTCAATTTTCATTAACGCGAATATTAGAACGGCTGGAACGATGGCATAACTTAGAAAATACAACAGTCCACGCCACAATACATTGAGAATGGAGGATATCGGTATGACAGCTTCCCCTGCGAAAATGCTGGACGAGATTGCAAAAACAACGATCACAAAATTATAAATATTAAAGATAATAAGACCAGTTAATAAAATAGTCCTTGCCCAATTCTTGTATTGCCAGATTCCCCTTGCGACAAGTCCTAATAATATTCCAACAATAATCGCCCCGATACCATAGTGAATATGATTAAACCCCAGCAAACTATCCTCACTCGCTTCAATAAATTCAGGTGTAAAAAATAAATAAACTGCAAAAGCCAGAGCAGCAAGTGCAGCAAGACCGAGTAGGATAGATAATGATTTTGAGATAATACCAACGTATGGGGGTCGATTAATTGTCTTTGATTGGAGATTTGACATTTAGTCTATTCCTGAATGTTGAAGGTGACGATTTATTATAACATCACGCCTTTAACAATTTTTAAGGCTCATCCGATCAGGGTACACTGATCAGAGACCAGAAATTTTTTATTTCACAGTTATGTAATCTTTAGCCACAATGTTCTGGCCCATTTCACTGAGAATGAAGTCAAAGAAAGCCTTTGCCAGGTCATTTGGTTCGCCATTGGTCAACATATTCAACGGACGGAATATCGAATAGGAACCGCTTTTCACATTCGCAACAGTAGGTTCCACATCATCGATAGCCACAGCATTCACGCTCTCATCCAGAAAACCGAAGGAGAGGTAGGCAATCGTATCAGGTGTTTCTGCAACCGTCGTACGAACCTGGCCGTTAGATTGCTGGAGCAGTGCATCTTCTGTAATAACCGCCTCTGTATCGCCAGATTCCATAATTAACTCTTCAAAAGCTGCGCGGGTTCCTGAACCCTCTTCACGGGAAACTACAACAACCACCGCATCTGGGCCACCCACTTCAGAATAATTGGTGATTTCACCTGCAAAGATCGCTTTCACCTGGTCGATCGAGAGAGATGGAAGAGCTAAACCAGGATTGGAAACGATTGCAATGCCGTCATAAGCAATTGTATGGACCATTATCTCCGGAAACTCCTCAAATTCAGATCCTTTGACATTTCGAGAAGCATTTCCGATGTCCACTGTACCCTCACCGACAGAAGTGACTCCAACACTCGAACCGCCACCCTGAACCTCGATGGTAACATCGGAATTCATGGTTGTGAAAGCTTCAGCTAATGCTTCTGCCAATGGCTGAACTGTTGTAGAACCAGCAATCTGAATCTGCCCGGCGAGACCGTTTGATGTCTCTTCAGATGATTCGGCGTCTTCGGTCAATGCAGGTTCTTCTGTTTCCACGCTCAGATCAGGTTGGCAGGCTGAGAATAAGACTGCTGAGATCAAAACGAGGATCAGGCCAACAAAATATTTTTTACGCATTTTTCTCCTCTATGATAATAATCTAGTGAATTGTTTTACAAGGGAATCTTATCAAAACGGATTTAACATATGTGCAATGATTAATTAACGAATTGTCAATTCTTGGTTAAATGTTTCGCAATTTATAAAAAATGTATCAAATATACTAATGCTAAGACTTACTTTGATTTCAATATGACCCATCCTCAAAGTCCCAGGGCTTGCTGGAGGCATCTGAATTATCAAATGCGATTTCAAGTAAAGAAATAACCTGACCAGTATCGGCAGTAGTAGAATAAATCTGAATAATGATTAAGGGGAATGTAGTTATTTTCTTAGAAAATGAACAAACAAAATTTTTCAACACAAACATGGCTTGAAAGTTACACCAGTAATTTTTTGTGCAGTTAATATGGGAATTTATTCTTTTTGATTAAATTTCTTTCCTGACCTTTTCCCTTTCTTCTAACCACGCTTCGAAGGAATTAGGAACATGCAATATTTCTCCAGCAGGCCGTAAGGATAGTGAAACTGCATCCTCAGGGCAGGAACGAGCACAAACCCCACAGCCGACACAAGTCTCCTGATCGATGATTGAAGTTTCTTTTATCGAAATGGCATCAAATTGACACAGATCTTCGCAAATCCCACATCCAATACAGGCATCATCATACACCTGCGCCACGTAAGCAGATCGAGCGACAACGTTTGCGATATGAGCTTCTGCAATCCCCCTCAATATCCCACAAGAACAAGTACAACAATTACAGACATAGGACAATTCACCTTTGTAATTTGAAACGGTATGAACTAATCCAGCCGCAGCAGCCCGGTCCAACACCTCCAATGCATCATCAAGATCTAATGCTTCAATCCCTTCCAAATCATCAAACACACCTGGTGTTTCACTCAAAATCAAACACACCTTCAAAGGATGGTCACAACCTTCACCAATAAGCGCCTTTTGCTTACGGCAAATACAATCCATCACGCCCCATGCGCTTTTGCTGGATAATAACGCGACCACATTATCCTCAGGAAGGATTTCAACTTGAGTGTTGATGGTTTCTTTGACTGGAATGATGCGATGAAATTGGGGTTCCATGGATAGAAGATCATGACTTGCTTCTCGATAATACGCTTCAAATAAATTCGCGAAAACCTCATCAATTCTGTCTACCTGATTCTCGTAGAATCCAACGATAAACGGTAATAGTCTGACTTCCAAACCGCTCTCCCCTCGTTTTATTTTGATCAACCCTTTTCCAGCCATACTCTTTACTAGAGTGCGTGCCTCGCTTAAAGACATCCCGCACTTTGTGGTGACCTCCCCTAATGGTGTGAAATCCAAGATAAAATTAGCGGCCAATCCAGCTTCTTTGGGTGTAAATAACTGCGCTAAAAGTTGTAGTTCCACACCGCTGGTCGTTGACGGGAATCGCTGTGGGAAAGAGTCCAATCTTGCAGCCAAAGCTTGAAAATTAGCATTCGCGTTCATAGGAGACACCTCATAAGCATAATTGCTTTCCTATTATATATGAAGTATTGCATCTCAGGATTTCGCCCCCTGGGAAATGACGAACGGATATTGGATTATTCAGTTTTTAATGCGATTTGTTATGAATCCGATTGCCAATTAGTATGGAAGACACCTTCCCTATCCACTCGCTGGTAGGTGTGTGCTCCAAAGTAATCACGCTGTGCCTGGATCAAATTCGCAGGAAGCTGTGCTGTCCGTAAGCTGTCAAAATAAGCAAGAGCTGAACTCATAGCGTATACTGGAATACCCAACACCATGGCAGTTGAGATCACATAACGTAATGCACCCTGCCGATGGACCACAATTTCACTAAAATCCTTATCCAATAACAAGTTAGTTAACTTATCACTTCGCTCAAATGCACGCATGATATCATCCAATAAATCTGCTCGAATGATACATCCTGCTCGCCAGATTTTGGCAATTCGCTGCATATCCAAATGATAGTCATATTCCGCCGAAGCCAAAGCCATCAACCCAAATCCCTGAGCATAAGATATGATCACGCCAACAAATAAAGCTTCTTTGATAGCATTGATAAGTTGTTGGCGATCCCCTTTGAAAACTACCTCAGGACCTTTTAGCATTTTTCCTGCTTCAACCCGGTTTTCCTTCATCCCGGAAATGATTCGACTTGAAACGCCTGCATTAATCGTATGAATTGCCGCACCCAAATCCAGAGCATTTTGGCTGGTCCACTTACCCGTTCCCTTTTGTTTGGCTTTATCCAAAATCACGTTCAAAATTGGCTGACCAGTTTCTCGATCCTCTTTAGCAAATATCTTGCTGGTTATTTCAATCAGATAAGATGATAGGTCACCAGCATTCCAATCCGAAAACAATCGTCCCAATTCTTCATTCGACAAACCCAAACCCCGATGTAATAAATCATAAACCTCAGCGATCAACTGCATAATGGCATACTCAATCCCATTATGGACCATCTTTATATAATGGCCTGCTCCCCCTGGTCCTAAATAATCCACACAGGGTTCACCATCGTGCGCCTTCGCTGCAACAGCAATGAAAATCTCGCTGATAGCATTCCAGGCACCCCGTTGACCTCCAGGCATAATACTTGGCCCGGATAGTGCACCCTCTTCCCCGCCTGACACACCTGCCCCAATAAACATCAATCCCTCATCTGAAAGTGATTTATTTCGTCGCTCTGTATCTTTGAAAAAAGAATTACCCCCATCGATAATAATATCTCCCCGATCAAGGTGTGATCTTAAGGCCTCAATAACGGCATCAACAGCATGTCCTGCCTTAACCATCAATATGATCTTACGTGGTTTTTCCAGATTGTCAGCCAGTTCCTTTAAAGAATAAGTACCAGTAATCCCTTCAGCATTTCCTGAGGCAATAAGGAAAGCATTAGTTTTTTCAGATGTGCGATTAAAGACAGCTACGGGAAAACCTTTGCCAGCGATATTCAACGCCAGGTTCTGCCCCATCACTCCCAATCCAACCAAGCCGATTTTTGCCTTTTCCATACTTACTCCTCGTAAAGGTCCTTTACTGGCACAATTTATTGATTAATCGATCACTCCATAAAAATGAGGCAGTGGATCGACCCTCATAGGTGAGATCCTAACGGCTTCATGCAGATTTATTTGAGCGGCCTGCATGGTTGCTTTATCCCGGGCGTACACTACAAAAAGTGGTTGCCCGTTACCAACTTGATCTCCTACCTTCACATGAACCATTATCCCAACCGCAGGATCAATCGGTTCCCCTTTCTTCATCCGACCTGCACCCAGATGAACTGATGTCTCTCCAACAGTTCGAGCATGCACTTCAGAAATAAAACCATCTTCCTGCGCTACAACTACCATTTTGAATGGCGCTTCCGGGAACTTGTTTGGATTGTCAATATAAGAGACATCCCCCCCCTGTGCTTCTACCAATTTCCTGAGATAATCCAGGCCGCTGCCTGATTCAATCGCTTCCTCAGCCAAAGCTATAGCTTGCGATTTTGATCCAGCCTTTTTACCCAAAACCAGCATATGACTGGCTATTTCCAGGCAGTGTGCCTTGAAATCCTCTGGACCCTGGCCTTTCAGGGTTTCTATGGCTTCTTTCATCTCCAATGCGTTGCCAACAGCCATCCCAAGAGGTTGATTCATATCTGAAAGCACTGCTGTGACATCCCGCCCACTCAGCTCACCAATAGAAACCATCAAGGATGCCAGCTTGCGCGCTTCATCGAGAGTCTCCATAAAAGCACCGTTACCCGTCTTAACATCCAGCACAATGGCTTGTGCCCCTGCCGCGATTTTTTTACTCATGATTGAAGAAGCGATCAGAGGAGTCGATTGGACTGTCCCAGTCACATCTCTGAGGGCATAGAGTTTTCCATCAGCAGGAGCAAGGTCCACACTTTGCCCGGTAAGAACCATCCCTAAAGTACCCAGCTGTTTGAGAAATTCTTCCTTAGAAAGGTCAGTTCGATAGCCAGGGATCGATTCAAGCTTATCCAACGTCCCGCCACTGAATCCCAACCCTCGCCCGGACATTTTCCCCACTGGCAATCCACATGCCCGAACCATGGGAACAACTGCAATGGATGTCTTATCTCCGACTCCGCCTGATGAATGTTTATCGACAGCGATATCAACCACATCCTTTAGATCCAGCGTATCACCGCTGTTGGCCATCGCCATTGTGAGGTGAGTTGTTTCTTCTGGTGTCATCCCCATAAGGAGAACGGCCATCGCCCAGGCTGATGCCTGGTAATCCGCGATATCTCCTGCGGTGTATCCCTGGATGAAAAAGTCAATCTCAGCTTTGGATAAAATTTGCCCATCACGTTTCTTTTCTATGATATCGACAGCTCGCATGTGATCCTCCTTCAATCTATATTTTACCGTAATAAAAAACCGTAAGGTTTCATTTTGCATCCCATACTTGATCCCTTACGGTCGTATTCAGAATTTTATCTCTGTTTATTCTGCAGGTCTGACAGTGACCTTTCGTTGAGGTTCTTCTCCAACACTCTCTGTCTCGACGAGGGGATTATCGCGCAATTCAATATGTATGATCCTGCGCTCATTCGGAGGCATCGGCTCTAAAATCTGCTTTCGTCCAGTGCCAACCGCCTGCTCAGCAATCATTTGAGCAAGTTTACGCAACTCTTCTTCTCGCCGGTGTCGATATTGCTGGATATCAAGTACCAATGGGACCCAACGACCCAACTCTCGCCCAACAATCAAACTGGTGACATATTGCAGCGCATTAATTGTTTCAGCTTTGCGTCCTATCAGGAAACTAAGATCCTTTCCCTCGATATCAATTAATACAGGTGCCACTCGATTAATATCGCCATCCCCCAGTTTCACGGAAACTTCAGCGTTAACTTGCATCTTCTCAAGGATTATGTTAATCGTTTCCCTGGCAATACTGACCTCTTCAGGTTCATCATCAATTGCAGCATCAGCCTTAGGTTCCTCTATGAGGGATTGCTGTTCTTCAATTGTTCCTTGTTCTGCCTTTATTATTTGTGGTACTGCTGCCTGCGATTTGATTTTTAAGGCCACTCTTGCCTGCCGTGCACCTAACCCAAGCAAACCTCTTTTACCTTCGTCAAGAATCTCAACATCCACATCCGATTCAGTCAAACCAAGATCCTGCAAGCCCTTTTTAATAGCTTCTTCAACTGAAGGTGCAATGATTTCCAGTTTCGTTCTTTCTTCAGACATTATTCCCTCGATGTATTCCCATATGTTGAACGTGCTGCTTCCTTAGTTCTTTTTCTTTTTCTTCATCTGCGGACGCATTTGTTTCGTCGTTGGACGCTTGTTGCGATCATCTTTCTTTTTTGCAGGTGTTTCGGGCTCCTCTGCAGTCTCCGGCACATTCTCCACCTTGGCGTCCACAATTTGCGACTTATTCTTTCCAGGCTTCTCTTCCTCTTTTTTCTTCAGGAAGGGGAAGATATTTGACCAATTTGCTCTTCCAAGAAAAGCATATTGTATGATGCCGAAGATATTGCTGGTCAGGAAATAGATCGCCAAGCCAGATGCCAGAGAGTAAGCCATGAAACCCATCATGATCGGCATATAAATACTCATCGAGTTGCTAATCATAGCACTTTGATCATTCCCACTTGAGGGAGGTTGGATTAATTTTGATTGCAAAAAGGTTGTAGCTACAACCAGGATCGCCAGGAAAGGGATTGCAATTCCGAAAATATTGATCCGCTCAGGCTGTCCAAGGTCCATCCATAGAAACTGGTGTTCCAAGGGTATTATTTTCGAAGCATCAAGCAGTCGGGGATAAATAATCTGCTGCAACCGTGTAAGCTCTAACGGAGAAGCTGCCATCGCTCGCGTGACACCTTGATAAAGCCCAAGGATAAGCGGCAATTGAATCAGGGTCGGCAGACAAGAGCCCAGCGGGTTAACACCAAACTCCTTATAAAATTTCATCTGCTCCTGTCCCAATCGATCTTTATCGTTCTTGTATTTCTCCTGCATTTTCTTGTAGCGGGGATCTTCTTGCATCGCCTGCATTGATTTGGTCGACTTAAATGTCTGAACTGTCAGGGGATGGGTTATCAAGCGAATAAGAATGGTAAAGAGAATGATCGATATCCCAAAATTATTGACCAGTGAGTTGATCAATAATAAAACATTTACAAAAGGTTGAATAACAATGGTATCCCACATAGGTGTTTTCCTTTAATCCTCAGGGGTAGTGGACCAGAGCTGTGCACCGGTTAAGTTATAGCCATAGACGAGGTTGTCACCATCAATCATACCAACAACCAGGATGTCGCCATTTGCTGCAGGCGCTTGATAGATCTCGCCATCCAAAGTGGATTCCCACTTCGTGCTGCCGTCCAGATCAACTGCTTTAATCGTGCCCTCCTGCGTTGCCAGGACAAAACCATCATCTATCATTGTCAATCCACTGACTACAGTACCGGAGACATTTGTTTGCCATACAGACTCGGCATTAGCGGCTTTTAGCGCATATAACTGACCGCCTGAATCTGCGAAATATAAAACATCATCAATTAGAAACGGGGTACCCCAGATGCTCTCAAGGCTCTCATTTGCATCGAATATCCACAAACGATCACCAGTCGCTGTATCCAAAGCAACCATATCCTTCCCGATGGAGCCAATATAAATCACTGATCCATCGTCACTCAAAACGGGCGCGCCAACCACGGCACCAGCCATTTCCGTTGACCACAATTCTTCGCCATCCTTTGTGAGGGCGTAAACATAATGGTCCATGGAGGCTACGTAAATTGTATCATCGGTAACCTGAGGCTGTGCCCAAATATAATGGTCTGTCTCGAAAGTCCAAAGTAAATTTCCTTCAGGGCTGATCGCATAAAGGTTACCATCATTGCAAGGCGCATAAACAATTCCATCGGCTTCTGCAGCTTGGCCGATAAAATACCCTTTGGCTTCAGAGAAAATCCAAACAACATCGCCATTCGCAATATCCATCTTATAAAAATTGTTTGCCAGGTCACCAATATAGACAAATGAATCAGCCAGTAATGGTGTGGCATAAAAGACAATCTTGTTATCTTTCTTTTCTGGAAAATGCCAAAGGACGGATCCGGATTCAGCATCCAGTCCGTAAACATATGGACCATAGGCTACGACAGCAGTCTCATCTGCAATGGAGATGCCAGGGGTGCCGGTCACTCTCGGTCCAGAAACGCATGAACTCAGGACAAAGGATAAGCCCAGCATTACGACAATGATCAAGAAATGTGTTTTTTTCATACATTTACTCTTCTAATAATATTAAGGAACCGGGTCAAAACCACCCGGATTAAATGGGTTGCACCGAAGAATTCTCATAAACGCCATCCAGCCGCCTTTTAGGGCGCCATACTTATAGATCGCTTGATAGCCATAATGGGAACAAGTTGGATAGAATCGACAGGTGTCAACGGGTAATGCAGGGGAGAAAAACAACTGGTGCAGGCGGATAAGCCCAAGCAAAATCCATCGAGGAAATGACTTAAAACGAAAAGGGATATCTCGCAATCGAGGTTCTAATTTTGATCTGTTCCCAACTTCTGTTTTAACGGTCAACTTTCTTTTTCTTTCATCAGACCCGCTTGACCAAAAAGTATTCTCAACGTATTCACTAAATTCTGGTACTCTACGGTCAATATGGGTCTTCTCGCAACAATCACGAGATCATAACCCTGAATAATTTCCACTTGAAGGCTGTGGAAAGCAGAACGCAATCTTCGCTTGGCAAAATTCCGCTTTACCGCGTTTCCAACTGACTTGCCAGCAATAACGGCTAATTGGTTGTATTCAAATGGATTTTGTAGACATCCTAATACCATGATATCGTGTACAAATGATGAGCCTTGCTGACGTACACGCTTGATATCTTCACTGCGATTTAACCGAGAACTTCGCTTCAATAAATTTCCTAGTCAACATGAGTTTGTTAATTTCGTTGAACTAAATATACACCTGATGTTTACTACCAGCGTGTCTTTTTCACGTGATTATTTGCTTTTTTTGCCAGCTCATGTCGGCCTTTAAGCCGTCGCTGTTTTAATACCCTACGACCGCCAGCAGTTTTCATACGTGCTCGAAATCCATGAACTCGTACACGGCGGCGGCGTTTAGGCTGATAGGTTCGCTTTGGCATCTCAATGATTCCTTTCTTGTTTTTTCGTACGTTCTCAATACAAGAGCATTAAGAACAGCCGTCAATTATACCGTATGCCCATATCATGGTCAAACAAAGCAAGTATCAAATAATTCATTTACATATCATTCAATTGACAGCTTGATTTTTGACATATATATGCAAATTTTCACTTAAAAATCCAAGATAGATATAAAATCGCTCTCTTCGCATGATGTGCATTTTTTCATTCACAGCAGCTCTTTTATGACCATCAGATGCTGAACAAGATGATGCCATGTACCCAAATTTGGATACTCCCCCCTATGAATCAATGATCTGCCCGATCAGTGCTTCTCGCTGCGGATGATGCCCTTCTAAATTTACCATAGAGATTTGATTCCAGTATTCACTTCCAGCATTTGCATACACACGAATATATGTATCTGTTAATCCAGAGATCTGACTCGAATAGTCATTGGCTTGATGGTGTGATTCCCATAAAACTGGGATTTGAGTACCAATAAATTTATCACGGTATTCATGCCCACTCTCCATGAAAATCTCTCGCAAAGCAGCATTTCGAGCTTTTGCAATTTTCACTGGCACCCTCGGCTTAATATGATATGCTGCAGTCCCCGGGCGTGGAGAGTAAGTGAATACATGCCCACCCGCAAAATCCATCCTATGAATGAAAGCTTTCGTTTCAGCGAAATCATTTTCTGTCTCACCTGGGAATCCAGTGATAATGTCGGTCGTAATAGCTATCTCCGGTACAACCCCGCGGATAGAGTTGATCAGATCAACAAATATCCCGGTTGTGATAGGTCGCCCCATCGCCCGTAAGGTAGCATCAGACCCGGATTGCAGTGGGATATGCAAATGCCGGCATAGTCGGCTGCCCTTCCAGAAATCTAATAATTCATGGGGAAAATCCCACGGCTCAATCGAAGACAACCTTAAACGTTCAAAACCATCCAGCTTTAAAACACCTTCCAGCAGGTTTTCTAACTCTTTCGGCGGCGCGAGATCCCGCCCCCAGGCGCCTAACTGAACGCCCGTAAGAATAATTTCTTTTGCCTTCCCTGCCACCGCAGCTTGAATATCTCTCTGGATCTCAGACAACTTTCGAGAACATGATTTTCCTCGTGCCATCCGGGTTATGCAATAGGTACAGTGATTGTCGCACCCTTCCTGCACCTTGATAAACGCACGTGTGCGTGCCCGGTCTCCAGGCAAAGGTTCCCGCACTAACTGTAGATCCAAAGCTGTCTCAGGATTTAACGCTAATATATCAGTCACAAGGTGGTGCTTTTCATCATTGGTACAAACACGGGTAACACCGGGTAAGGCACGAGCTTCTTGAGGAAACAGTGTTGCCCAACAACCGGTAGCGATGACCCTTGGGGCACCCAAACGACCTGCGCGGCGCAATTTTTTCCGTGAATCTGCTGCAGCCTTAACTGTAACAGCACAGGTATTTACAATCGCCAGATCAGCATGAGATGGATCACCAACCACATGATGTCCTAAAGCCCTGAAAACATTAGCAAACCCCTCTACTTCGCTTTGGTTCAATCTACAACCAATAACATCAAAGAAAATCTTCATATAACTATGGATTTATGACAATAAAATTATCGAACAGAACATTAACCCCAGGTTCTGAAAAATTCCCGGCAATCAATCCAACATCACCATAGCTCAGTGAGTCATCCTGTACTTGCAGCAGCCTAGTGTCATTCACAACCAAAGCCAGGTTCTCTCCCTGGCAAAGGGCATGAATTTCATTTTCAGCGTTTCCACGGTTGATCACTTCACTGAAGTCTAAGTGCTTCTGATCAATCAATGTCTGATGTCCTTGAATGACCTTCAATATGCCATAATAACCATCTGAACCGATGATCATTGCATAAAAGTTCAATGGGTCCTGATAGCGGCACATCAATCCAAATAAATTATCATTAGGACCGCCGATTTTTCTGGCACGCGTGTAGACATGGGCATCCTTAAAATTCAACCCCGGCACACTCCAAAATTGGAAATTAGTGATATCTGATCGAAATTGGAAACCACCCAGAGCGTACCCAGAAAAACTGCGTGAATCCTCACTCGTTACCCACCCCCCCCCTTTACCTGAAAAATCATCTTTAAACATAACAGATTCACCCTCAACCCGTTGTAAAGTATCAGCAGAAAATAATTCATAATAGCATGCAGAAAGAAGAAACACGATGGGGATTAGTAATAATAAATGATATTTGTTTTTGAGTTTCATCATCATATCTGTCTGAAATATTGGTTTCCTTCAGTGGTCAATTATATCCCGCATCCTGCATCCAAAAAAAATCAGTCATCACAAGACAAAATTATTAACAAAAAACCCATGATGG
>CAYTXE010000044.1:0-17966 GCA_964441045.1 uncultured Candidatus Brevefilum sp. | reverse complement strand
TTCATGTTATCCTTATCGCTGGCCCGACTTCCTCCGGTAAAACAACCTTTTCAAAGCGTTTAACAATCCAGCTGCTAACAGAAGGCATCTCACCGTTTGCATTGGAAATGGATAATTATTTTGTCAATCGAGAAGACACCCCAAAAGATTCAAGTGGTCACTACGATTTTGAACACCTTGATGCGCTTAATCGGTCAATGTTAAATAATCATCTTGAAAAATTGATCAAGGGAGAGCGTGTTCAATTACGTTATTATGATTTCCATGAAGGAATAAACAAACCAGGAGAAGAAGTTCAATTGGAACCTGGCCAGATAATCATTTTAGAAGGCATTCATGGTTTGAATCCCAAGTTGCTGGAAGGTTTCCCCCCTGAACATACATTTAGAATATACGTTTCATGTCTGACTCAGTTGAACCTCGATCGTCATAATCGGATTTCAACCACAGATACCAGGGAATTGCGCAGGATCGTGCGGGATGCACGTGATCGTGGATACACAGCACAGCAAACAATCAGTCAATGGGAGAATGTAAGACGAGGTGAAAAAAGACATATCTTTCCTTATCAGGAAAATGCGGATGTCATGTTCAATTCAGCACTTGTTTATGAGTTAACAGCTCTAAAACCGCTTGTGGAACCTTTGCTCAGACAAGTCCCATATGGCACATTGGAATTTATCGAAGCTAAAAGGTTGTTTAAATTCCTGCAGTGGTTCGTTCCGATTGATCCAAATCTAATCCCTGATAATTCGATTCTGCGTGAGTTTATTGGCAATTCGATTCTAAAGAACTTCAAGATCTGGCAGCACCGGTCTTAAGTAAATAGTGCACATTAACACAAAAACAGGTGATGTTAAAATCACCTGTTTTGACATGAACCATAAATCAGCTAGATTAAATTTTCTTTGATGACTTTAGCCAGTCGTTTGATCCCTTCCATGATCAATTCTGGCTTTGCGTTTGAGAAATTCAATCGCATTGTGTTTTCTCCTCCACCGAGGGGGTGGAATGGACCCCCGGGAACAAAAGCAACTTTTGCTTCAACAGCAGAATTAAAGATAGCTCCTGTGTCGATTGCTTCTGGTAACGTTACCCATAAGAATAATCCACCCTTCGGTTTGGTCCATCGAACGCCATCGGGCATGTATTGTTCAAGTGCTTTGATCATGATATCTCGACGTTCTTTGTAGGTTTTACGGATTGTGTGGATATGAGATCTCATCCATGAGTTGTTAGCAACTTGATAAACTAAATATTGTGTGAATGTTGATGTATGCAGGTCGCAGCCTTGTTTGGCTTGAACCAATTTCTTGATTACTTCCGTCGGAGCCACTACCCAGGCAAGACGCAGTCCGGGTGCGAGGATCTTTGAGAATGTGCTGGTATAGATCACATTTCCGCCATATATAGGAACTTCTTTTGCTCTCATTTCATCATCCATTACCACTACAGGGGGCAGGTGTTCACCTTCATAGCGAAGTTGACCGTAAGGATCATCTTCTACGATCGGTACGCCATAGGCATCCGCCTTATCAACAAGTTGTTTCCTGCGCGTTCTCGAGAGTGTTACACCTGTGGGATTTTGAAAGTTTGGAAGCACATAAATGAACTTTATACCCGTTCTCAACCGTGATTCGAGCAAATCCGTCCGCATACCATCATCATCGAATGGGATGGTGACATATTTAACACCATAAGCATTCCAGGCCTGGATAGCACCAAGATAAGTGGGGGACTCTACCAGGACACGATCGCCGCGATTGATAAATATCCTTCCGAGAAGATCCAGTGCTTGTTGTGAACCGGAAGTGATCAGTACGTTGTCAGATGAAATTTGGATGCCATATTTCGTTGCATTCCGGGCAATCATTTCTCGAAGAGGTTGATATCCTTCTGTTGTGCCATACTGTAAAGCAGAACGACCCATTTCAGTTAATACAATGTCTGAAGCTTCCTTGAATTTTTCGATTGGAAAAACTTCTGGTGCAGGGAGTCCTCCAGCGAATGAGATAACGTCCGGTAATGAGGTGAGTTTGAGCAGTTCACGAATTGCTGAACTTCCAATATTATCCGTTCTCAGGGCGTATCTTTCGTCCCATAACGTGTGCATAAATAATGTCTCCTTATTTTGGAAATCGTTTGATGACAGTTACACGAGCAGGCAAATTCACCCGGTCGCCTGATGTGAGATCTGCCGGTGCTTTACCGGCATTTTGTGGTGAGCCTTGATAGATTAATAACTCGGTATCTTCACGAGCATACTTCTTAGATACATAGGCTTGGCCTGTGAGGGAGCCTTCGGAGTTGATCGCACAACTGGTGACAGTACCGATGACTTTCCCATGATTGTCAATGACAGGATCGCCGAGATGAGCCATACGAGTGTGTTTTTCATGGAATTTATAGCGCACGACGACACCATCCCTATTGGCTTCCTGTTGAAGGTAAGCTTGGCGTCCAATAAACCATGGCTTATATGTCTTAACAAACCTGCTAAATCCTGCCTGACCAACTCCCAGGTTCAGCATACCGCCCATCTCGTGCCCGTAAAGGGGCAGTCCTGCCTCGGTCCTCAATGAATCACGGGCACCCAAGCCACAAGGTTTCAGTCCCAGATCTTCTCCCACCATGAGTAGATCCTGCCATAACTCGACGGCATTTTCAGGGTGGACAAAAAGCTCAAATCCTATCCTTTCACCTGTGTAACCTGTACGTGAGATGACCAGATCAATGTCTTTCAGTTTTACTTCGCAAAGTTGAGCCCATTTTAATCCCAGAATTGCCTGTTGATCCTCAGTTGAGCAATCCAATCTGAGAAGAATATCACGTGATTTTGGACCCTGCAGAGCGAGATCGACACGCCTATCTGACCCAGCTTGATCAGCACGCAAGTTGCGGAGAGTCACATTCTTGCCAAATGCAATTGCCCATGGCATCTCATTATCTATTCGATAGATACCTTGACGGACACCATTCAACCACGCCCAGTCTTTGTCATCGTTGGCTGCATTCACAACTACCAGGAATTTCTCTTTTCCACGTCGATAGACCAAGAGATCATCGATGACATTAGCATTGTGGTCAAGAAACTGTGTATAGCAGGATTCACCAACATCCAAGCTGGTGATATCGTTACCGCAAACACTGTCTAAGAATACACCTGCATCCGGTCCCTCTGTTTGATAAACACCCATATGGGTGACATCAAACAATCCAGCAGCTTGGCGGACAGCCAGATGCTCTTCAAGTACTGAGGAATACCAAACTGGCATATCCCATCCTGCAAACGGCATCATCTTAGCACCCATCTCGCGGTGTATTTCGTTAAGAGGTGTCTTTTGAAGCGTTTCTGACGATGCTGGTTCCCATTTGAAAGGTGATAAAACTTCACCATCACGTTTGTCATTTCGAATGCCAATGTAAAAAGGCTTCAGGGCGTTGATTGGATCGGCTTTGGTTTTAGATGGGGTTTCTGCTTGTATTCCTTCAATGCGCATGGGGCCAGGAACACGCATGAGCAAATCTTGATCAAATTTGATATATGCATCTGACAGATCCCTCAGCCAGGCGCTGGCTAAGCCAGCCTTATTTCCGGGGACAGTCAGTATAAAACTGGAAGGCCCTTCAGACTTGATCACACCTTTCACATCCCCTATACTGGTGTGGATTAAGGTCGGTTGGCTTTCGCCATTTTTCAATCCCTCGACATCACTTGAAAGGGTATATGACAGAAACAGCCGGATTTGGTCACCGGAAAGGCGGAAACTTGCCCATTCCGTATCCACATTGTCATTAATAGTATAGAAATGGGGATAACCATGTCTTTTTAGTGTCTTGTCAAAATCAATCGCTTTTTCCGCAAGAGACTCAATTTCAAGTTTAGCAATCTCAAGTGATTTGAATGCCACTTTCGCACGGCGTTTTGGTGATCTGGTGCCGGGTATGTTGTAGGGTGTGATATTTTCGAACAAGTCTGAAATTATATTTGCAATTGATCTGAATTCGTTCTCTTTAAAACCACGTTGTGTCAGCCAGGTTGAACCAAAACGTATACTAGTTGCTGAAAACGCGGATCGGTCACCTGGAATTGTGTTGCGATTTGCAACAATACCAGCAGCATCCAGAATACGAACACCCATATCTCCTGAAAGGTAAGCACCATCGTTCGCTTTTATTGATTTACAATCCAAAAGAACAAGGTGTGTGTCTGTTCCTCCATATGGGACACGTATATTGCGCTCCTGTAGCTGATTTGCAAAGGCAACTGCATTCTTGATGATTTGAGTCTGCAGCTGCTCGAATTCCTTTGTTTTTGCGAGTTTGAAAGTGATGGCGAGAGAGGCGATCGTGTTGATGTGTGGACCACCTTGCTCTCCTGGGAAGACCGCTTTATCAATTTTCTTTGCAAGTTGTGGGTTGTCAGTGATGATACAAGCGCCACGGGGACCAATCATTGTTTTATGTGTTGTAAATGTTACCAGGTGGGCAATTCCAACAGGGGAAGGAACCTGGCCTGCTGCGATCAAACCTGCGATATGAGATATATCTGTCATCAAGAGCGCACCGACCTTGTCAGCAATCTCGCGGAATTTTCTCCAATCGGGCACCCATGGGTAACTGGAATATCCCGCGACAATGATCTTCGGCTGGATGCTGATTGCTTGCTCGAGGATGGCATCATAATCTAACAATTCAGTTTTTGGGTTTACTGAGTAGTGCTGGGCATCATAGATTATCCCAGACCTATTGACAGGAGAACCGTGTGACAGGTGGCCGCCATGTAGAAGGTTCATGCCCAGGATGGTATCGCCTGGGGATAGGAATGCTGTATATACTGCATTGTTAGCAGGTGCACCGGACAGCGGTTGGACGTTTACGTATAGATCGTCCGCTTTCAAACCATTCGCTGCGAAGGCTTCAGCACAACGTCGTCGTGCTAATGCTTCAACCACATCCACGTATTCCACGCCTTTGTAATAACGAGGGTCACTATAACGGCGATAAGTGCCAATTGATTTCGTATAGTCCAGTATTTCTTCCTCGGTGAAATTACGGGTTTCTGGCCGTGGATACCCTTCAGCATATATATTTGTAAAACAAGACCCCAGTGTTTTTCTGATTGCGAGGGGGGCAATACTTTCGCTGGGGATCATGATTAAACGTCTTGCCTGGCGTTCTTGCTCGAGTTGAATTAATTCAAAAAGGCCTGGATCAAGCAGTTCCAGAGCCTGATTTTGGTGAGAGGCTTGCATGTAGAGACTCCTTGATAAACAATTGTGCGATGTTACTTTATTAAAATAGACAACTTTATTTTAGTCCTGCTCATGTTGGCGGTCAAGGATATTCAAACGCTCGAATGCTCCAATTATATTGCTGGTGTTGATCACCATTCGAAATCAGATTATCCTGTCTGGTTTCTAATGATGTCATTATCATCCATTCAAAGGACTCATCCTATTGGATTGTGATTTGTCATGATTTTGGGCCACTAAAAAGAAACCTTCCACGTGAGAAATCAAATCAGAGATCAGGATTCTGCGGTAAATTCATAATATATGTTATGTTCCCAAATTCTGAGAATTAGATGTATAATGCCTGTGGATTTGACTCTCAAAGAAAACCGTGTACATTTCCATTAAGTTACCTGGTGATGACTTTGCAGATATGTGTTAGTAGGGATAATTTTGACTATTGGACCACTGTAATAAGTCTAGTTAATAATTTTCATCGAAGGATACCTGTTTGTCGTTGAATACCGGGTATTTGGATGGTTTTAACAATCAACAAAAATGCCACACTAATCAATCGAAAAATGAAAGATATAAATGATCGAATTTCTATATTATCCACTCGCACAAGCTCATGAAGCACAGGGTGTAGCTGTAATAATAGATGTGTTGCGTGCATTCACAACAGCAGCATTTGCTTTTAATGCTGGAGCAGATAAGATTTACCCTGTTGCTGCGGTAGCGGAAGCTATTCAACTAAGTGATAAACTTCCTGGAAGCTTGATAATGGGTGAAGTTAATGGAATCAAACCTGAAGGATTTGATTTTGGAAATTCACCATATGATATTTCCCGAATAGACCTGACAGGTAAGATGTTGATCCAGCGAACCTCAGCAGGGACGCAGGGTATAGTTCGCGTTTTGCACGCAGATTTGATTATCCCGGCTTCGTTTGTGGTTGCAAAAGCTACTGCTGATTATATTAGGTCGCTTAACCCACCGGCAGTTTCGTTCATCATAACCGGTATCTCTCTGGGAAGAGATGGGGATGAAGATCTGGCTTGCGCTGAGTATATCGAAGCATTAGTGAAGAATAAATGTCCTGATGCCCGAGATTATATAAAAAGGGTCACAGCATCCTCAGTGGGGCGGGTATTTCTTGATGGACGCAATACAAACTTTCAATTTCAGGATCTAACGTTAAGCATACAGGTAGATCGATTTCCATATCCTCTTAAGGTTACCAGGGAAAATGGACGCTTAGTAATGGATCATCAATTTCCAGTGTAGACATTCATCTTGTTGGCTTACCCGGAAATAATGTGATAGATTTAATATTGTGTGTGACTATTTATTGTTTTGTCGGTTATCTAAATTAGACGGTTAAAGGTTGATCCATTGAGCCAAGATAAGGAAGAGATTGCCTTAATTGACGCAGCAAGAACCGATCCTGCTGCGTTCGGTAAACTCTATTCGCGCTATGTTGAAAAAATATACAACTACATTTTTTACCGGACGGGCAGCGCAAAAGATGCGGAGGATCTTACAGGCAAGGTCTTTTTTAAGGCCATGAGCAACATTAAAAACTACAAACATATGGGGTTGCCTTTCTCTGCCTGGCTTTATCGAATTGCTCATAATTTGGTAGCAAATTACCATCGGGATCGGTCACGAAAAACAGAGGTTTCTCTTGACCATGTCCCTGGTGAGATCTTACCGCAAGTCGAGCTTCAACCAGAACCGCATGTTGTCCGAAATCAAGAGGTTGAAAATTTGTTAGTTTTCATTCATGAGTTAGCAGATAACCGCCAGGAGCTGCTCATCCTGAAATTTGTGGATCAACTTTCAAATATTGAAATTGGAAAGATCATGCGGAAAAGCGAAGGTGCAATAAAGAGCCTTTATCACAGGACATTGCTCGAGTTGCGAGAGAAAATGAATAAGGAAAATAGAGTATAAGATCATGCTAAAAATAATCGTTGATGGTTCGGCGGATATGCCAGAAGGTTGGCCTGAGAAGTATCAATTTAATATCCTGCCCATTCCAATCCAAATCGGGGAGAGGACCTATTTCGAGGGAGAAGATCTCACTGTTGAAAGGTTCTATGAGTTGGTTAAAGACAAAGCAAACCAACCCAAAACAGCGGCACCTTCGCCTTCTCGGATTGTTGCATTTATTGAACGTGTATGCGATGAAGGCGATACCATTTTGTCAATCAATGTTTCAGGAAAGATGTCCTCAACAATATCGATGATCCAATCCGCTGCCAGGGAATTGAAAGACAAAATGAATTTGATCACTTTCGACTCAGGTGCTGGCTCTGCTGTATTGGCTTTGATGGCGCGTGAGGCAAGGCTGCGAGAAGCGTCTGGTGAGTCCATCGAGAGTATCCTGGGAACATTAAATGCTATCCGGGAAAAAGTGATGGTGATCATGACGCTAAATACCCTTGATTTTGCCTACCGCTCTGGACGAGTTGGCGCTATCCAAGCCGCATTGACATCTCTTTTAAACATCAAACCGATCGTCACCCTCCATGAGGGAATATTAAATGTTTCGGAGATGGTACGGACACGGAGAAAATCGTTAGAGCGTCTTGTTTCACGCGTTAAGGATCAATTTGGAACGCAACTGATCAAGATCGCGATTGTACATTCACAGGACAATGAAACAGCAGAAAAGCTACACCACATGATTGAGGGTGCGCTTAACACTGCTGAGATCGTTTTTACAGAATTATCTATCTCAGTTGCAGCCAATCTGGGGCCAAAAACAGTTGGGATTGTGGCATATCCAGAGGAGATATAGGAAGGAATGCGGATGAGAGAACGACAATTTTCTAATGAGACCTTATTGGCACTGGAGCAGTCTCTCAAAGCAAAGCTCAATCCTGTGAATCCAGATCAGAGTTTCATACACACTCTCAAGCAGCGATTGGTAAACATGCCAATAAATGACCCACATCACCGTACAGCAATGACTCTTCTAACTATTGCTGGTGGTTTATTTCTAGGGTTGGTGATTTATTTGATTGGGCGAGGTTTTATTAATGAGAATGACGATGGTTAATTAATGTGTTTGACCTATGGGTGGATATTTAGCGCAGATCGATTTGTTGTCCACCCTGACAAGTCTTAGAGAGCTCTGAAGCCGATACCTTGACCTTTGAAATGGAACTATGACAGTAATCAATTTTCAGCACCACATCCCTAATCCTGAATATCAACGAATATAGAACCCTCGGAAACTTGGAAGGGTAAATTGATCAAAAAAGATCTCCAATTCTATCGGTTTTCACTTTACGGGTTTCTTAAGAACCTTCGATTCTTTGAGCCGTTCATCATCTTGATATTCAGAGATAACGGTTTGACATTTTTGCAGATCGGGTTGTTATACTCGATCCGAGATTTGACAAACTACCTTACTGAAGTCCCAACTGGTTTTTTCGCAGACTCATTTGGCCGCCGAAAATCGATGGTGCTTGCATTTGCTGCTTATATTATCTCCTTCTTTATTTTTTTTACTTTCTCTGATTTCTATCTTTCTGCAGTTGCGATGGTTTTGTTTGGTATTGGCGAATCGTTTCGATCAGGCACCCATAAGGCGTTGATTTTGGAATATCTAAGGTTAAATGATATGCTTGATTTGAAAGTCGCTTATTATGGACGGACAAGAGCAGCATCTCAAATGGGATCAGCGTTCAATTCACTCATCGCTGCTGGTTTGCTCTTCTTCACAGGTGATTACAGGAATATGTTCATTGCATCTATGATCCCTTATGTGTTAGATTTAATCAACTTAGCAACCTACCCAAAAATATTAGATGGTGAGTTATCTCAATATGACAGACGCGCGTTAGGGGGACAGGCAAAGGAGACTTTTAAAATTTTCATTAGAATTTTCAAGGACCGGCAGGCGATGCGTTCAATACTAAACAGCGCAAGTTTCACTGCACTATTCAAAACCACCAAGGATTATTTACAACCCATACTTGAATCTTTCGTCTTGGTCTCACCATTTCTATTATTCTTGGATGATGTTAAGCGCAGTGGGGTGGTTATTGGGATTGTTTATTTCTTCATTTATATACTGACCAGTTATGCCTCACGAAGCTCTGACCAAATCAGTCGCCGCTTTAAAAATATGGCTGTCGCAATTAATGTAACATTCTTGGTTGGTGTAGGATTTCTGTTCATTGCCGGACTTGCAACCTGGAAAAACTTGACGGTTATTTCGGTTTTAGTGTTTTTAGGATTTTATGTATTGCAAAATTTGCGAAAGCCTATGAACGTTGCATTTATCAGCGATCAAATCTCTCATAATGTTATGGCATCTGGTCTATCTGTAGAAGCGCAAGTTGCAACAATAATGGCTGCGATTTTTGCGCCTGTTTTGGGTGCAATAGCTGATTCATTTAGCGTTGGCGTTGCGCTGATTTGTTTTAGTTTGGCAGCACTTGTTTTTTATTTTTTTGTCGCTGTTCAGGACCATTCCCTCGAATCAAAATGAAGGCTGTTCAGGCATTCGATACCCGATCGGGAATCATTGTTGGAGAATGAGATGTGCCATCTCTAACTTAAATTGACACCAAGGCATGTTTAATAATGATGATATCAGCCCCCCTGCACGACGATTCTTCAACCATCTGAAAGAAAAGATGAAAGCGTAATGCCAGTTTTTCTATTCATGGGTATGCTTGGGATAAATTCGCAAGTTATGGAGAATGGGAATTGAGAAACACAAAGTCAAAGTTTTCCTTTTCGAAATGCAGGAAAATTAGAATTTCCGAAAATAATAGGATATCCATTTCCTTCAAATTTACCCTTCTTACTACGGTGAAAACCAGAGAAACAATAGAAATAATGACGAACCAAAGTTTGCTTATATAATCGGATTATCCTTTGGTTAAGCGGGGTTTTATTCATGAGAACATCGATGGTTAATTGTTGATTTTGAACCTCTCCTGACTTTCTTATTCATCCAAAGCGTCTAATTTTTCATTCAATTCACGATTGGAAGGTTCAGCCAGAATACTTTCATCGGGGAGGAATTAGCAGGTACACTTCGATTACCATGGTTTACCTGCTTTACGGTTTATTTTATATATAACGATCTATATGGATATCAATCCACTAATAATTCTCTTGACATTCATCCAAAATTCGTAAGGCACGCTTGGTATCACCACACCATCAAGTGTCGTGTCTATTATTGGTGACATCCTCTGGATTCCTTACATCAGAGAAAAATAACCGCCAATGCATTTGAGACACGAAAAGGTTTATCATCAACAGCATTAAGAAGGGTGGAGATTATGTTTCAATCATACATAAATGAGGTCTCGTCAATTTATATTCTAGTCGTGTTTAAATCACTTTTTTGAGTGAAATCTATCATGATATTATCCATAACTCGGTTTCAGAGATAATAAATTTTGAGCTATGATAAAAAAACCGCCCAAACTGGGGCGGTTTCAAGCGATTTAGATTTTCGAGGATTATGGAATGGTTTTCGGCTCGAGGATATCCCGGACCCAATCACCGATTTGCCAATACCGAAAATCTTCACCGTTATTGACTTGTACACCACCAATAATTCCATAAATGAGGGATCCTGGTATCAACAGCAAGACTAGAAAACCAGGTATCAGGCATAATAATGGGATAATCAAGAAGGAAAGCGTTGATCCAATCGTGATGAGAATAGCTGATACAATACCGGCGCCTATCCAGGTGATTGACTGAAAGATGAAGGATTGCATGGCATGGTAAGCGACAAATCGCGAGCGATCTTTATAAATAAAATAGATAATAATCGCGACGATACCCCCTACAAAGCCTGATACCATATTCAGCAATACGCTGAAATGTGCCAGCATTGCCCAGGTGCGTTCTTCACTTTCAGTCAAAGGTTCTTTTCCGATTTCTTGTGTCTTATCCTCTTTTGTTTCCTTTTGTTCCACCTGATCAACTTCCGGAGTTGCTTCTTGGATATCTTCCTTCCCCCATTCTGCAGCTTGTTGCGGGGCTTCTACATCCTCAAAATTTGGTGAGGGGGCAGGGACTTCTGGGAAGTTCTGGTTTTCTTGTGGATTTTCATCCTGATTGAATTCGTCTGTTGGCATGGCAAGACCTTTCGTTTCAATGATAATTTGTTAATTATTTTCTACATCTCTCTTATTTTAATATACGATTACGCTCGAGGAAGGTTGCAAAGAAAGCTTACGAAAAAAACCTGCTCGAATTTCGAGCAGGTTGAATGCCATTGACAAGCTTGGAATTAGTCAGCCCAACCTTGTTTCTTAATGAAATCGGTGATCACTGGGATTTCAACGTATTCTCCATTGTAAGCTTTAATGCCCCAAATGATACTGAAAACCAATGTAACAATTCCAATGATGCAGGAAATTGGGACCAGGATCACTGTGAAAGACATAATCGTGGCGAGAAGATATAAAATTAATCCCCATGCAAGTGCTTGTGGATAGTGTGCTTTCAAGAAGGGACGGTTTTTCTTATCTTCGATTAAGAGCAAGACAATGGGAACGATGGGTGTGAAGATATAGGAAAGCAAAGCCCAGGTTTTATCATCACTGGTAATATTCGGATCCAACACTTTTTCTTCAGACATTAGTACCTCCTGAGGTAGGGTTGATTATTTCTCAATCAATTAAATTTCTCCATTATTCTAACACAATCACAATGAAAAAACTTAAAAAGCGTTAATCTGTATTTGGGATGTGTTAAAATGTGATTTATGAATGTAAGAGTTGTTTTCATGGGTTCGCCAGATTTTGCCTTACCTACCCTTTCAGCGTTGCATAAAAAGACTAAGGTTGTTGGCGTTGTAACACAACCCGATCGCCCGGCAGGTCGAGGAAGGACTTTGCACCCTCCAGAGGTGAAAGTGTTGGCGCAATCTCTTGGACTGCCTCTGATCCAGCCTGGTTCATTGAAATCACTTGAAGTAATCCACCAAATCCAGAATTGGTCACCTGATGTAATTGTTGTGGCTGCGTTTGGTAGAATACTTCGAGAAAACTTGCTTAATTTGCCAAAATTTGGCTGTTTGAATGTGCACGCTTCCTTGCTGCCCCGTTGGCGAGGCGCTGCACCTGTACAGGCGGCCATACTAAATGATGACATCACGGGTGTGACGATCATGATGATGGATAAAGGCCTGGATACCGGTCCGATTCTCAATCAGAGAAGTATCCCAATCAATGATGACATGAACTCAGGCATGCTTTCAGACATCCTTGCCCATATGGGGGCAGAGCTTCTTGTTGAATCATTACCTATGTATATAAACGGTACTATCAAACCTCAATCTCAGGATGATATGGATGCCACTTATGCCCCACGGTTGAAAAAACAAGATGGGCTGCTTGATTTTTACAAGCCGGCATGCTATCTGGCGCGTGAGGTGCGTGCTTACGACCCTTGGCCAGGTGCGTTTGAGTTCTTTGATGGTAAGCGATTGAAGATATTCAGAGCACACTCAGTAGAAACTTTGGATAGCATTCCAGGGAAACGTTATATATATGATGAAAAACCCGCCTGGGGCACTGTCAATGGATATTTGATTCTGGATGAGGTGCAGATCGCAGGGAAAAAACGTGTGTCAGGTGAAGATTTCATCAATGGTGCCCCAAATTGGCCAACGAATCGGGAGAATTTATGATGAAGAAATTTGTAATGGCTGTTGATCAGGATTCTTGGGTCAAACTATGGGTGTTAAAAGTCGATGTTGGGATGGTGGTCAATCAAACCTTGATGCAATTCCAGGCAGAGATCCTGGAGGTACCCGTGATCAGACCTGAAGTCGCTGAAACCACAAGCTTAGGAGCTGCATATGCAGCTGGGTTAGCAGTCGGTTTTTGGGAAGATTATATTGCGTTGCATCGAAATTAGCAGATGGATATGCAGTGGGATCCTTCAATGGATCAGCTGACCCGTCAAAAATTATATTCCGATTGGAAGAAAGCCGTCACACGCTCTTTTGATTGGCTGGAATAGGAGATAGGATGAGTTTCTTCACATTAACATTCCTCAGGCATGCGGAGTCTTTAGGAAACGCAGAAGGGTATTATCAAGGTCAGAAAGAATTTCCTCTTACACCACGAGGAAAGAACCAGGTAAGGCGTCTCATCTCACGCTGGCAAGTAGATGGGACTTCCATCGACCAGGTGATCACAAGTCCCTTAAAAAGATCAAAGACTACAGCTGAAATGATCTGTCAGGCATTTAATTTACCCCTTATCGAGGATGTGGATTGGCGAGAAAGGGATATGGGCTTATTAACAGGCGTTAGAAGAATTGATTCGGCAAAAGTGTATCCTAAACCCGCATTCTTCACACCTTATGATAGTATGGCAAAAACAGGGGAGGGAAATTGGGAACTTTATCTTAGAGCGGGGAGAGCGATTCATAGGATATTACAAAAAGAACCCGCACGATATTTGATTGTCTCTCATGGTGGGATATTAAATCAGGCTTTACATGTTGTTTTTGGTATGACTCCCCAAGCCAGTGGACAGGGGGTTCATTTTCGATTTGTGAACGCGGCGTTTTCCACAGTTTACTATGACCCAGATTGTCACAAATGGGTGGTATGGGGATTGAATGACTTCACGCACCTGGCCGTCAGGGATTTTGATCTAAATGAGGAAGAAGAATCTTAATTGAGGGGAATTGCACAGTGAAGGTAATTCAGCTTTTCCGGCTGCTTTGGGTGTGTGAAAATGTTGACTGAGTATTGAAAAGGTGATGAGATTCAGTCATCACTGAAATAACGGCGCTTCCATTCGTAGAGTAGATTAAGCGCTTCAATGGGTGTCAGACTGTTGATATCAAGTGCATCAAAGGCTTTGATGAGGGCATTGTTTTCAGGGAAAAGAGCCAGCTGCTGCTTGGTCGTTTTTTCTTGTTCAATGGTTGTCCCAGAAGATTTTTCCAATTGCTGCAGGATTTCATTCGCGCGTTGAATGACTGGTTTTGGAATGCCAGCGATCTGTGCAACGTGAATACCATAAGACCGATCAGCACCGCCCGGGATGATCTTGTGTAAAAAAACGACCTTACCGTCAGATTCTGAAACAGCGACATTGTAATTTTGCACCCCCGGGAACAGCTCTGCCAGCTCCGTTAACTCGTGATAATGCGTGGCGAACAAGGTATAAGACTTTAAATCTGGATGGCTGTGAATGTATTCAACCATAGCCCAGGCTATCGAAACCCCATCATATGTGCTGGTGCCACGTCCGATTTCATCCAGGATCAGCAAGCTGCGTGAGGTGGCGTGATGCAGGATATTGGCAGCTTCGATCATTTCGACCATAAAAGTGGATTGGCCGGCATAGATCTCATCTTGAGCACCAATTCGTGTGAAGATTCGGTCAACCAGGCCAATTGTTGCTTTATCAGCAGGGATGAAAGAGCCCATTTGCGCCATCAGCACAATCAAAGCCACCTGACGCAAAAAGGTTGACTTTCCGCTCATATTTGGCCCTGTAATAATACGGATTATTTCATCTTCATCCATGATGGCATCATTTGGCACAAATCGCTCTGATGTACGCAGTTTTTCAACAACAGGATGACGACCATTGCTGATCTGCAAACATTTTTCCTCCACGACCTTCGGTCGGTGATATCCATTCAGGGCTGCAGCTTCTGCTAATGAAACGAAAGCATCCAGTTCAGCTAATCCGCGAGCTGTTTCGAGCAAGAACTTTGCTCCTTCTGCCAGTTCATCGCAAACTCGAAAAAAGACTCTCTTTTCAATGTCGTGGATTTGTTCCTCTGCATTAAGAACCAGTGTCTCGTATTCTTTTAATTCTGGAGTAATGTATCTTTCCGCATTGACAAGGGTTTGTTTGCGAATATATTCCTCAGGAACAAGATCTGTATTGGATTTGGTTACTTCAATATAATAACCATAGACTTTGTTGTAACCGACTTTGAGGGGTTTGATGCCAGTACGTTCTTTCTCCTTTTTTTCCAAATCCGCTATCCACTCCCGGGCATGTTGTGAAGAGTCCAACACGTTATCCAGTTCATATGAAAACCCTTTTCGGATGACGCCGATTTTCGCCAATGTTGCAGGGGGATCGTCCTGTATAGCAGCGTTTAGTAATGCGAGCTGTCCATCACATTGATGAATTTTCGTGAGTGTTTCAGCGAGTTCGGCAGAATCTTTCGAGAATATGGCTTTCAAAACGGGTAATTGCGATAAATTTTCTCGAACAGCTATTAAATCCCTGGGAATAGCATGACCAGAAATCACTCTGTTAGTGAGCCGTTCCAGGTCATCAAAATTATCTAAGGCATCAATCGTTTCCGCACGAAGGAGACCATTTTTATAAAAGCATTCTACAGCGTCGAGACGCTTTCCAATAAGTGCGACATCAAGCAAAGGTTCGCTGACCCACTTATGAAGCAATCGGCCGCCCATCGGGGTTTTTGTGTAATCCAGTATCGCCAATAATGATCCGGTTGTTTTCCTCCCGCGAATGGTCTCGGTTAACTCGAGGTTACGCCGTGTTTCTGCATCCAGCACCATAAATTCATCCAATGTATAGGTGCTCACAGCATTCAGCAGTTTTAAGGATTGGCGCTGCGTATCCTCAAGGTATGCCAAAATCGCTCCAGCAGTACGGACAGCCATCGGTTTTCCGCGGAAACCGAAGCCATCCAGTGTGCTCACACCAAAGTGCTCCAGGAGATTCTCCGTACATCGCCCCAGCTCATAATGCCAGCTTTCATAAGTTGATATAAAACCAGGTAATCCGTCGATTTGAGGCAAGGATTCAGGCCAAAGGATTTCGGAAGGATTAATTCGGAAGAATTCTGAACGGATTTGATTTGTAATATCCTTTCCAGTGAGTTCAACAGCTGCGAATTCCCCTGTGGAAATGTCCACGTAGGCGATTCCAGCGCGGTTGTCATGATAAAAAGCTGTTGCCAGAAAATTGTTTTGATGGTGTTGGAGTAAGTCGGGTTCTATCACTGTGCCAGGTGTGACCACCCGTACAACTTCACGTGGTACCAGACCATCTTCAGGTTCATCCGATACCTGTTCGCAGATAGCGACATGGTAACCTTTGTCGATCAGTCGAGAAAGGTAGTTGTTAATTGCATGATGAGGGATCCCGGCCATGGGGACACGCACGCCTTTGGACACCGGTCGAGAAGTAAGGACAATGTCTAATTCCCGGGAGGTGGTCTTTGCGTCTTCATCAAAGGTCTCATAGAAATCTCCCAGGCGGAAAAACACAATCGCGTCCGGGTATTGACTTTTGATGTCCAAATATTGTCTGCGAAGCGGGGTTACTTTATCCATATTTTCTTATTATTATTGAGCTGCATTAATGCTTTATCATGAACCTGCCAGTAAATTTATGTAGGAATTTACTCTTCACTTCAAGTTGTTTTGGATATAGACATTGACCTGGTCAAGTGATTCAGCTAATTTCGATGCATCCCTTCCACCTGCTTGAGCGAGTGTTGGCCGCCCACCACCTCCACCTCCCACAACTGCTGCGACCTGTTTGACCAGGTTACCTGCATGAAGCCCTTGTTTTGTTAGATCTTCAGTTACCGTGGCAATCAGGATAGGCTTTTCATCTTGAACAGAAGCCAGGAGCGCAACACCAGTAGTATATTTTTGTCGGAATCTATCCGCCATTTCCCTTAAAGACTCCATATTTGCGTTTTGTAAGATGATCTTCAGAACTGGGATACCATCAACGACTTCAGCGTTATCAAGTTTATCCTTAAAATCACTTGAAACTGCTTGTGAACGCAATTTTTCGATTTCTTTTTGTGCGGACTTCAGAGAATCTGAAAGGTTTTTTACCTTTGGTAATAATTCTTGAGGTGATGTGCCAAGGAAGTGGTCCACATGGTCGAGAGTATTCAAACGTCCGCGTGCATATTGATAGGCGTGCCAGCCAGTAACCGCTTCAATGCGCCGGACTCCAGAAGCAATGCTGCCTTCATAGGTAATTAGGAATAAACCAATATCCCCTGTTTCATCAACGTGGGTCCCGCCGCATAATTCATAAGATAATTGTGCTTCATCGCCTATGGTAATAGTGCGCACGACAGCGTCGTATTTTTCACCAAAAAGCGCCATCGCACCCTCATCAATGGCTTCTTGAAGTGGTTTTTGTGTGATATTAAGCGCATAGTTTGCGAGGATTGCCTGGTTTACATGCGCTTCTACTGCCAGGATTTCTTCCTGTGTCATTGCCTGGGGATGATTGAAGTCAAAACGCAGCCTGTCAGGAGCCACAAGAGAACCTGCCTGTCGGGCATGTTTTCCTAAAACCTCATGCAGTGCTGCATGGAGCAGGTGCGTGGCTGTGTGGTTGCGCATGATTTGAACCCGCCGATTCTCATCCACTTGTGCAATAGCCATATCGCCAACTGCTGGGCAGCCTTCTTCAACTTCACCTACATGAACGATCACGCCTGCTGCGGGTTTTTGCATGTCGGTGACCCGGATGGTCCAGGCACTGCCATCAGAACCTACAACCTTTCCTGTGTCGGATACCTGACCACCAGCTTCAACGTAAAACCAGGTTTTCGGAAGCAGTATTGCGACGCTGTCACCAACCTGCGCACTTTCAACCGGTTTTCCCTCTTTGACAATTGCCAGGACCTCGATAGGTTCCGCAACAGCATGGTAGGGATCATACTGTACACCTGAGGGATCAAGTTTCCCTTTCG
>CAYTXE010000043.1:4535-18936 GCA_964441045.1 uncultured Candidatus Brevefilum sp. | reverse complement strand
TTCTGCCTTTAACTTCTCTTCAGTATCTGAGAGCAGAATCATATGATCGTTTGAACCAGGTGATTGCTGATCTTAGGTATTTCAGGTAAAATCTTTTAGCTTGTCCGTTGTACCCTTCGGACAAGACTAATCTATTTACGAAAGGGCTTGTGAAAATGAAAGTACTATTAATTAAAGATGTTTACAAATTAGGACGGGCTGGCGAGATTAAGAAAGTCGCTGCTGGGTATGGTCGAAATTATCTCATACCGCAGGGTTTTGCCATTCCAGCCACCCCTGGTTCAATGCGACAGGCAGGGCGTATCAGTGAAAAAGCTACCGAACGCCGTGCTGCACTTAATGAAGAGTTAAGTGATGTTGCCACCGTATTAAATGGAAAATCTCTAACATTTCCTGTTAAGGCTGGAGAAACAGGGCGCCTTTATGGTTCTGTCAGTGCAGAAGACATCATCAAGGCAATCCAGGAAAATTTCGAGATTGAACTTGAAAAACGTCAGGTAGAAACAGAACCAATCCGTCAATTAGGGTCATTTTCTGTACCTGTTCACCTAACGATGGACCTCGTCCCCGAAATCTCTGTGATTATTCACCGTGAAGGTGAATTACCAGGTGATGAAAAAGACGAAGAGGATATGTCTGAAGCGGCTGAAGAGGAGGCTGATGCTAAAGCTGATAAAGAAGCCTCTACAGCAGAAACTGCTGAACAGGACAATGCAGAAGTCGCTGAAAGCGTCTCGTTGGAAGAAATATCTACAGGAGATATCATGGAAGAGGAATCTACTGACGCTGAAGTAGAATAAAGTCTAAATGTAGAACTCGGAAACTGATAGATAACATATTTTCTTATTGACCGGCCTGTGATTAGATCAATCGTCAGGCCGGTTGCCTTTAGAATATAATACATCTATGGAACAAAACCTAGGTCAAGCATTGAAAGAAATCCGTGAATCTCGGAGGATTTCACTGGAAGAAATCGCGCAAAAAACACACATCCGTATCGATTACCTCGAAGCAATCGAAGCCGATGATGATGAAAATCTCCCCTCCCTAATACATAAACGTGGTTTCCTCAGACTATACGCCAATGAGTTAGGCGTGGAATTTGAAGAACTTAAGGCCAAGCAATATCATCTTTATAAAAAAAAGCCATTAATATCTGAAACCTCAGCAGATGAAATTCAAAGCCCGCAGATCAAACCACAGGACAGCGAGTCATCCATTGAGCCTGAAACTGCAAAGGAAACAACACAAGAAACGCTTACTCCTCCACTTCATCCTGGTTCAATCCCAGACGAGAAACCAATAGAGTTAGTTGATACACCAATCAGTAAATCATCATTAATTTTTTCATCTATCGGGAAAATTCTTCGTAACCGGCGTGAGTTACTCAGCTTATCGACCGAGGATATTACAGAATACATCCACATCCGAAAAAATTATCTCTTTGCGATGGAAACAGGTCAATTTGATCATCTGCCTTCACCAGTTCAGGCAAAAGGTATGCTGGCGAACTATGCTGAATTCTTAAATCTGGATGTGGATTCACTGCTCCTTCAATATGCTGACGGATTACAAATCAAGCGGATTGAAAAAAACCAGCTTTCCAGTCAAGAGGGAAAACAAACCACAAAGGAAATCTCCGCCAAACGACTGCAATTGAAAAATTTTTTCTCCCTTGATCTTCTGGTCATTGTAGTCCTATTCATAGGTTTTGCCACATTTGTGATTTGGGGTGTGAACCGCATCCTGGTCGTCAATTCAACCAGCACAAATTCGACTCAGCTACCAGAAGTTGTAGATATCCTTCTCGCGACTGGGTCTCCAACGCCACAAATTTCACTGACACCAGACCTGACTGAAGATCTCCAGGGAACAGAAATATTGGATCAAGAAGAGCTAAATCCGATATTCACACCGGTTCTAAATAAAAACCCCATTAATATTCTTATCATCCCCAGACAACGAGCCTGGGTACAAATCACAACAGACTCTGAGTTAGCATTCGAGGGTCGCCTCGTCCCAGGAAATGCATACGACTATACTGGATCGGACAGCGTTGAAGTACTGTCCGGCAATGCAGGTGCTTTACAAATTTATTTTAATGAGCAGGATGTTGGTTCATTAGGTTTAGTTGGACAGGTTGTTAATCTCATTTTTACGAAAGATGGTTTAATCCTTCCCACGCCTACCAATACACCAACGATAACTGAAACCCTGAAATCTTCACCCACTCCCACGCACACGCCATCGCCAACAAACACAGCCATACCAACTGACACATTGCAGCCCACTGCCACAGCCAAGCAAAACGATGACTAAGTCAGTCAAAAATACATATCACTTAATTTCTCTCGGTTGTCCCAAAAACCTGGTGGACTCAGAGTCGATGGCTCAATTGTTGAATCGTCGGGGGTTAACACCTGTCAATTCACCAGTTAATGCGGAATATTTGATTGTAAACACTTGCGGCTTCCTAAAGGCTGCTCGTGAGGAAGCCATTACCGTCCTGACAGACCTCGCCAGCGAAAAAATGCCCTGGCAAAAATTGATTGCAGCAGGATGCATGCCTGAGCTTCATCGGGAGGATATTATTGAAGCAATCCCTGGTGTTGACGGCTTGTTAGGGACACGTCGCTGGATGGATATCCTGGATGTTTTAATCCATTCAGATAAGCAGCGCCATAAGCGTCCTTACACCCACTTTCCATTATCAGCTACTGTTGGTCGAGATGAAAAAAACACTCATCGTGTTGCTGTGCAGGGTGCTAGCGCATATATAAAGATAGCAGATGGATGTCGTCGGGCTTGTTCTTACTGCATGATACCTATGATCAAAGGCAATCTCGTAAGCCGACCTATTGAAAATATCGTAGATGATGCCAAAGCCCTTCAGGACGAAGGTGTTCAAGAAATCATTTTAATCGCCCAGGATACAACTGATTATGGTCATGATCTCAGGATAAAAGAAGGGATAACCACTCTTCTTGAAGCTATCCTCATGGCTGTACCTGCCGTCCCATGGATTCGTTTGATGTATACATTCCCAGGATATGTCACAGAACCTCTTATCCAGTTGATCGCAACTGAATCTCAGATCCTTCCATACCTGGATATGCCCCTGCAGCATGCTGATCCTAAAATCTTGCAATCGATGCACCGCCCCTCAAATATCATAGAGGTTAGAAAAACGTTGGCCCTTATGCGTTCGGAAATCAATGACATCACATTGCGGACTACTTTTATCGTTGGCTATCCCGGTGAAGATGAAAAATCATTCCAGGACTTGATTAATTTCATTCAAATTGTAAGGTTTGATCATGTTGGTGCTTTTGTATATTCATTCGAAAAAGGAACACCTGCTGAGTACTTAGGAGATCCAATACCGGAATCGAGCAAAACAGAACGTCTTGAGTATCTTATGCAAGTTCAAGCAGAAATATCCCTTGAACGAAACAAAAAATTGATTGGGAAGACCATGGATATACTTGTTGAAGGAGTAGATGACCAAAACCAGATATCAATTGGTCGCAGCTACCGTGATGCACCTGAAATTGATGGTTTGGTCGTGATCGAGGGATGTGCGCCTATCGGTGAGATAGTTAAAGTAAAGATCAACAGTGCAATCACGCATGATCTGGTAGGCCAATTGGTCCCACCAGCATCTTCAAAATAATCTGGAATTTACCATGAATGCCAAAAGTTGGGAGTTATCTACACAAGGCATTTTAGTAATCAAACCTAATTTTCTTTTTGTGAGAGCTTTATCCTGACTTTCATCCATTGGATTTATTCACAGAATACTGATTTTCCCGATTTTTATAACAAAAGGCCATTCTTCATCTGAGAATGGCAATTTTCCAATTAATATAGATAGTCAAATAAAAAATATTGCGAGACAACTTTTGTAAAGAAATATTAATCTTAAGGAGCTTCTGTTGGTTCTTCCGTTGGTTCCTCTGTTGGTTCCTCTGTTGGTGCTTCTGTTGGTTCCTTAGTTGGCTCAGCTGTCTTGTTCTGAGGTGCATCAGTCGGTGTGGGTGTTGGAGGGTTATTAATTAAGAAGCATTCTTCTGCTGCATGGTCCCTTTCCGATTGAACATTCGGATCAGCGAGAATTACTAAGGCCTTATCAAAATACTCCTCAGCCAAACAGTAATCGCCAGCAGCTGTTAATTGCTCAGCATATTCGACCGCTGCAATCCTAAATCGTTCTGTGGCTGTCATAAATGTTCCATCACGCAGGTTAGGAAGCATTATGTACACCTGTTCAAAGAAATAGACCACCTGTGACCAATCAATCCCCCAATAACTTGCGCCTGTCAGGTACATGCGGGTCCAAGTACGGATTCCATCAGCAGATGAATCGAGTGGTGCAAAACGTTCTGCAAGCGTCAGGTCATAAATTCCAGGCTCCAGACTCCCATCCACAAGGATTTTCTGTATACCACGATTACGCAGTGCGACATACAGCATCCCATCCACCTGGACCGATTTATAATCCAGGGTTTTCTGTCTTAAGGCTTCCAAAGTCTGAATTGCTTCATCCCAGGCTTCCGCAGCAATTTCTTGTTGGGCTGTGACAAAAAGTTCTTCCTCACCGCGCAAATCAGGTGTGGGTGTAAAGCCAACCACTGTTGGTGTTGGGGATGGAATGGTTGTCGGTGTTGCGTAAGAAGATATTTCAAGCAATGTTTCGCTGTAAAGTTTGCCTACTTCAGTTAACTCAGCATCACTCATGTAAGGAGCCATCTCATCCAAGATCCAATCAAGTCGATCCAATGCGACCTGAAAACGACCTTCTTCAATATCTAATTTTGCACTCTCCAATTGAGCCTGGATCTTGGGTGAAGCTTGTGTCTCCGCCAGGCTGACGCGATCCTGTATCCCGCGAGGTATCCCCAGCAGCACTCCGGCCAGGAGTATCATAAACGCCAGTAAAATGCCAAGAATAATCCAGGAGGACCTTCGTTGAAAGAATTTCTTTTCCTTACGTTTTGGTTTTTCTGGAGTCTTTTCCGGTATTTCTGGATTGGTCAGTTCATTCTCATTCTCAACCATAGGCAGGATTATACCTCATTCCAATTAGAGTCTACGTAATAAACGCAGATCTCGCCAGATAAGAATTACAGCCACAACACCACCGAACAGGATGGCACCAAAGGATAAATATATCTCTCTTATTTCAATGGGCAGCACTGTGAGTATCAGCCAGGAACATAAACCTGCAGCTGCAGCACCAATAGAAGCCCGTAAAAAAGCATGTCCCAATTTAAAATTCTCTGATAACTGACGATTCAATAAAATGATTAGAATTACTGCTTGAATACTATACGTGATCGAGTTGGCCAACGCAATACCACCAGATGCGAACCTTCCCATCAAGGGAATTGCTAATCCCACATAAATCAGGAATCCCATGGCTGAAATCAACATTGGTATTCGAGCGTTTTGACGGGCATAAAAAGCACGCACACCCAATTCAACCACACTATGCCCTAACAAACCTACCAGGTACCCCCGGGTTGCCCATAAAACCATCTTCGCTTCGTTAATAGGGAAACCAAAAGCAAACTGGATCCAGGGCAAGCTGGCCAAGGAAAGGATCACAGTAATTGGAAGTGACAAAGCAATCATAACTCGCAGTGATCGCTCAATGGTGGACCTAAACGCGTCTTTGTCTTTCACTACCACATATTCAGATAACGTTGGCAGCAGCGCCGTTGCAATTGCAGTTCCGATCAAGGTTTCAGGTACCTGCTGGATCCACCAACCGTAGCTTAAAGCTGTCACTGAACCGGTTGCCAGGCGTGAAGCCAGATTATCCCTTGCCAAGAATATCAGTTGAATAAAAATCATACTGATAAGCCGTGGACCCATCAGTCGTAAGACTCGTCGAAAACTCTCATCCTTGAAATCAAGTACGGGGGACCATTTAAAGTCAAATTTTATCAATCCTGGGATCTGCACAATTAAATGCAATGCTGCACCTATGATCACACCATACACAAGCCCATCAATCCCCAAACCAAAAGCAGGAAGCTTATAACCAGCAATTTGCAGTCCTTCTTCTGGAGCTAATATCAGCGCACCAAAAATCTGACCAATATCATAAACCAAAGGGGCGATAGCAGGCATAAGAAAGTGTTGATTGGCTTGCAGCCCTGCCATTACAAGCCCACTAATAGAAAAGATCAAAGTTGAGATTAAATTTAACCGCATGAACCGGATTGCCAAAACCTGTTGATCTGGTTTGAAGCCAGGTGCGATACCAAGTTGTCCCTTCACCAATGGACCAGCCAATATTCCCACAATTATTGCTAATCCTAAAGTCACAAAGAAAGCAAGATTAGCCACCTTAGAAAATAAACTCCAGGCGGATTTCTTTCCGTTTTTGGAAAGTACCTTAGAAAGAACAGGGATAAACGCAATCGCCAAGGCACCTCCAGAGATCAGAGCAAATAATAGATCAGGAAGGTTATTTGCAGCGTTGAAAACATCCAACTCCTCTGATAAACCGAATTGACGACTGATAATGATCGTGCGTAAAACACCCAGAAGTTTGTCTATGCCAAAAAAAAGTGCCAGCATAAGCGAAATTCGTGTCAATTGGCTGGTTTTTTTCATGGGACACCTTTCCTGCAGTTCAGTTGCATTGACATGATTATGCCATATTCCAGCTTTGCTGACCAGAGAATATTGAAACCCCTTCGCACCTGATCGTTTGGGATGTTACAATAAAATCAATGCAAACTCAAACCAAACCCGGTAAATTATATATTGTTGCCACGCCTATAGGGAATCCGAAAGATATCACCCTGCGCGCACTGGATGTGCTTAAGGAAGTAGATGCAGTGATCTGCGAAGAATTTCGCCAGGGCAGCCGTTTGCTGCATCAGATAGGCGTCGAAAATGATCTGATCCAACTCAACGAGCACAATGAGAGTGACGAAGCACAAACGATTGCCATGCGCCTGGAAAAAGGTGAAACACTGGCAATTATTTCCGACGCAGGCACACCGGTGTTCGCTGATCCTGGTCAGCACCTACTTGAATTGTTGTACCGTAAGAAAATCCCTGTTTCACCCATCCCTGGCCCGGGATCTATGATGGCTGCGCTTTCACTTTGTGATTTTCCAATTGACCGCTTCATCTTTGCGGGATTCCCCCCTCAAAAAACACACTTGCGAGAAAAATTTTTAGCTGAATATAAATCCAAGGCAATACCGGTGATCTTAATGGATACGCCCTACCGGATGATCAAGCTGCTGAGTGAAGTTGAACAAGTTTTTGGACAAAACCAGGATATCCTCCTGGCCTGCGATTTGACCTTGAGAACTGAAAGCATCCATCGAGGAATAGTGAGTGAAATTTTAAGAAAAGTCACAGGAGAAAAGCGTGAATTCATTCTGATTATCAATTTAAACAAAAGGGATCCTGGTCAGTAAGATGAAGAGGCAGGAACACATCAAGATCAGGGACAAAGACCTTCAACTACCGGCTTTTCTTCCAGATGCCACCTTAGGTTATGTGCGCGCAGTCGATACTCAGGGTTTGCTTGCAGTCAATATTCAGGCTTTGGTGATGAACAGCTTTCACTTGATGCAGAAACCCGGTTCAAGCACCATTCGAGCTTTTAATGGACTACACAACTTTACAGGATGGCCTGGTCTGATCATCACTGATTCCGGGGGATTCCAAGCCTATTCATTGATCCATGAATCTACCCGATTTGGCAGCCTGACAGATCATGGGATTATATTCCGCCCTGAGGGGAAAAATCGAAAATTTATATTAACACCGGAAAAGAGCATTCAACGGCAGATCAGCTATGATAGTGATGCCGTTATCTGCCTGGACGATTGCACCCATGTTGAATCCGATCGCGAAACGCAAGAGATATCTGTAAAACGGACGCTTAATTGGGCCAAACGTTGTAAACAGGAATATTTACACCAAATGTCTCTCCGACAAATCGATGAGGCTCAACGACCATTAATCTTTGGTGTGATCCAGGGTGGGGGCTATCCTGATCTTCGAAGGAAGTGCGCAGAAGGACTGCTAGAAATTGGTTTTGATGGTTTTGGCTATGGTGGTTGGCCGCTGGATTCAAATGGAGATCTGCTTGAAGACATCATAGCGCTGACGCGCGAGTTAATACCGACAGAATTCCCCATGCATGCACTGGGGATCGGCCACCCTTACAACCTGATGCGTACTTACCAACTTGGGTATGATATATTCGACTGTGCCTTACCAACAAGAGATGCCCGTCACGGCCGTCTGATGCGCTTCAATGTTTCTGCAGATACAAAGCTCACTGAAGAAAGTCGTTGGATGGAATACGTGTATATCCAGGATAAGAAATACATCAAAGACAACCGCCCAATATCAAAATATTGTGATTGCCCGATCTGTCAAAATTACAGCTTGGGATATCTCCACCACCTTTTTAAAACCAGTGATTGGCTCTACCAACGCCTGGCGACGCTGCATAATTTACGGTTTATGACCCAACTCACAGAACGGTTGCGTGATGATGAAAATAGATGACTCTGTACAGGATCTGGTCGAGGAAGTCCGTTCAAACCCGAAATATCAATTTATCACGTCTGACCTGGTCCAGCAGCTTTGTCAAGATGCTAAAAGAAAAGGGTTAAAAGGGAAGTTAGCCGTCAAAACAGTCCGCGGCAAATTGCACCAAATTGGTGGAGCATATTTCATCAAGCAAGTCGACTACAACGAGACCATAAATAGACTCAGGACACTGCCAGATGATATCCAATCTGCTGAAGTAAGACAGTTTTGCCGTCAAACCATGCGTTCTCACACTTCCACAGGGGAGAGATTACCAATTATTGAGACTTTTTTTAAGACCTGCCTGGCTTCACTTGCACCTGTGCATAGTGTAATCGATTTGGCTTGTGGCTTGAACCCCTTTGCGATTCCCTGGATGCCCTTAGCAGAGGATTTCACCTATTACGCTTGCGATATTTATGAAGATATGCTGGGATTGCATGAAATATTCTTCAAGCGATTTAATATCCAGGGCAAAACAGCCGCATGCAACCTGACCAGCGGAATCCCGGAACCGAATGCAGAAGTTGCTTTCCTCCTGAAATCGATCCCCTGCCTGGAGCAGATCAAAAAATCATTTGGCGCTGAGATATTGGAATTGATCCCAACCCCTCACTTGCTAGTTTCATACCCGGTTCACAGCATTGGTGGCCGAAAGAAAGGCATGCCTGATTTTTACCGCCGTCATTTTTATCAGCTTATATCTGGAAAAGATTGGGAAGTGCAGGAATTCCAATTCCAAACTGAATTGGCCTTTATGGTGCATAAATGAACATCAATGATCCAGAAATACAAAAAATCACTGACAGCATTCTTAATTCAGCAAAATATCGCGAAAAAGGCTTGAATCCTGAAACCATTCGAGATCTGATTGACCAGGAAGCCCCTAGACATTCCTCCCAAAAAGCACTGATCAAAGCTGTACGAAGGAAATTACATAATATCGTTGCGCCATATTTGGGGGAGCCAGATTATGAACATCTGCTTATGCGTTTATCTCAAATAGAGGATTCCTCACTTGATTCGCCACTGCTCCAATCCTTCTGTCTGGATGTTCTTAATCTACATGCGTCCACTGCAGAACGCATTGCCCATATGTCCAATTTTTATTACAAGTTATTTAACGTGATCGGAAAACCAAACACCATTCTCGACCTGGCATGCGGTTTACATCCACTGGCTTTCCCCTGGATGGGTTTGTCGCTTACAACTCAGTATCATGCATTTGATATCATCCAACCAAGAATTGATTTCATAAATGCTTTTTTTATAAAAATAGGACTAAAACCACTCTCTAAGAATCAGGATATCCTCACACACCCTCCCAGTACCCATGCAAATCTTGGTATTTTCTTTAAAGAAGCCCATCGTTTTGAAAAACGGAGCCCTGGGAGCAACAAATGTTTCTTTTCGAGCCTAAATGTAGATTTTCTGGCTGTTTCACTTCCAAACCAGGATCTGGCTGGTACCCACAACCTCCTTGATCAGCACCGTGATCTAATATATCGGAACCTACCATCAAACAAGCGGGTCTCGGAGCTGCTGATTGAGAATGAAATTATCTTCTTAATAGAAAGACCAGGAAAAGGATAAGATGGCTCAAGACCAACTGGATTCATTTCGGGAAAGCCTGGCTCGCTATTCAGACGTTCTGACTAGAAAAGATATTGAGTCGATCCTGGATAACCTGGAGAAACCTCCAACAATAGGAATTCGACTTAATTCATTAAAAGGGGAATCCCAGAAGCTTGTCAGGGAGTTATCTCTAAGATATCATTGGCAGTTAACTCCCATCCCCTTTTGTGAACATGGGTGGACACTTCAAAATGCGGATCAATTCCCCGGAACAACGTTTGACCACCGTATGGGGCATTTTTACATCCAAGATCCTGCTTCCATGTTACCTGTAAGCTTATTTCACATGAATGAGCCACATCCATTAATTTTGGATATGGCGTCTTCTCCAGGGGGTAAAACAACCCACATGATTGATCGAACAGGCGATCATGGTTTCATCATTGCCAATGACGCCAGCAAAAGCCGAATTTCTGCTCTACGTGCGGTACTTTCAAGCTGGGGCGGGATCAACCAGATTATTACGCAATACCCAGGGGAAGCGTTTGGGAATTGGTTCCCTGAAACTTTTGATTACATCTTATTAGATGCGCCTTGCAGTATGGAAAATTTCAGGCCTACGATCAACCATCCCATGCGTGAGACATCGCAAGCTGAACGGCTTCGGCTGCAAGATCGACAAATCCATCTTCTTAGAAGTGGCTTAAGCGCCCTCAAAATAGGTGGACAACTTGTTTATGCCACCTGTTCGTTGTCTCCGGAAGAGGATGAAGCCGTCATTGACGCCCTTTATTCTGATTTTTCAGAAACGTTTAGCATTGAGGATGTCTCACAAAAGATCAACCTATCAGCTCCCGGGTTGACACGTTTTGGATCTGAAATGTATCACCCGGATCTCATCCATGCAATGCGTTTGTGGCCACATCGAACTGGGATGTCAGGCTTCTTTTGCGCCTTACTAACAAAAAAAGCACCTCTACCAGCAACTAGGATCACACCACCTCATCGTGACTTTGATAAGACAGGTTTACAATTAATTTCAGAGGAATTGGAAGAACAAGTTTTGAATCAATTCACAGAACAATTTGGATTGGATTTGGATCTAATCCTTGCAGAATTTAAGCTTGAAATTTTCCAGCGCAACAATCAACTCTTCTTGATACCACGCCATTATCTAAAAAACTTCATTACCCTACCTTATGAATATATTGGCATGCCCCTGGGCCGCTGGCTCACAGATCAACTCGAGCCATCCCATGCATTCGTTAGCCGCTTTGGCCACTTTTTTACACAAGGAAAGGTTATCCTCGATGAAGAGAGGGTGGCGCAGTGGATTGCGGGACGTGATATCCGCTATCCAGGTTTCACACAGCAATTCAAAGGTCAACACGTTTTGGTCATCGATACCCATGGGCGCAACCTCGGCCTTGGGAAAATCCTCCCTAAACGCCTCCGTAATATGCTCCCCCGATAATCAGTTAACTGACTGGTTTGATATATTTTTCCCAATCGGAAGAATTCTGAGCATAGTAACCCCGATATTGCTCAGGAAGTAGTCGCGCGATTTCCATCATGATTGCATCCGCGACAGCTTGCATGGTTTGTTTGTTTTTAGGGAGTCCCCCCAAATCAATCTGAAACGGCTCTCCTACTTTAATTATCATTGGTGTCCGCTTTAAACGCTTGATATTTTCCTTGAATTTTTCATGTCCAAAATACGCAACAGGTAAGATCGGGCAGTTACATTGTGACGCTAATATACCAATCCCCGCTTTCGCCTGGATTATCTTACCATCTTCAGTTCGAGTGCCTTCCGGTGAGAATGCCAGGATTTTACCCTCTTTCAGTGCTTGTTTTGCCTGTTTGAAAGCAGAGAAATCTGCGATACTGCGATCAATAGGGATGCAATCCCATGTATCGAACAAGAACCCTAGAATCGGGTTTTCCCAGGTTTCTTTTTTAACCAATCCAGTGGTTGGTCTTGGGTGTAAATGTGAGATGACCACTGGTGCATCAAGGAAATTCACATGGTTTGCTGCGGCTAATAAGGGCCCCTCCATTGGAAACTTATCCAACGCCACTGCATCAATATCCAATATGACATGAGTGATAAATTTAATGATCGAATTTACAAGCCACTTTTTCATATTCGTCTCACTAATATACCAGCTCAATCTGCTGCTTCAGGATCGAAACCTCCAGAGTTTTCCCAGCCTCACAAATAGTTTCACCATCAGCATGGACAGGCAAAGAACCATTCAGAGCTTCAATGTTAATGTTTTGCCCAGTAAGCATTCTCACCGCATCATGTTCAGCTTGAGTACCACTCATCACTTTAGGCATTAACCCGAGAACCTGCAAGCGTGTCACCTGGCGTACAATACATAAATTCAACAAGCCATCATCCGATTCAGAGTCAGGCGCAAACTGGAAGGATCCGCCCATCCGCTTACCATTCATCACTGAAACCAACAAACAAGGCTGCTCAAAGACCTCTCCATCAATTTCAACACGCAGCAATGGCGCATTGAAATATAAGAATATCGTTTTTATTGCTGCAATCAGATATGCTGGCGTTCCATGTATGTATGGAGGAAGTTTAACTGACTCAAACCCAACAACCGTATCAAACCCTATTCCAATACCATTTCCGAAATAGCGCCCTTCAGGGTAATCACCGCCTTTTACAAAACCGATATCAATTCTACGAGTGCAACCATTCACCAGGTTCTGACAGGCAGATTCTAAGTCCTGGGAAACGCCCATTCCATAAGAAAAATCATTCCCGCGTCCCACTGGTAAAACAGCAAGTTTTGTTTGTAGCTGACCTTTACCTCCAGCTTGCATTAATCCGTTTATTACCTCGTTGGATGTCCCATCACCCCCCACAGCAACAACAGTGCTATAGCCAATTTGGCGGGCATCAGCAGCCAGTTGAATCGCATGTCCAGGATATTCAGTCAGAATCAAATCATAATCGATCCCTAATGATTTCAATTTTTCTTCAATTTCGGGGACAGCCTTTCCCGCGGCTCCCCTGCCAGCAATCGGATTAACGATAATATTATATTTTTCCAACAGTTTCTCCTTTGGAGTCTTTTATATTGGTAACACTAAAACATATATAAGGTTATTGAATGTTCAAAATTATTTTCCCTGAATCCTTTACATTTCACCTAATTCATGAAGAACTATTGCTGGGAAAATGATAGCTGCGGTTTCCATACGCAGGATACGCCTTCCCAAGGAGATCACTTTTGCACCCGTATTTTTCAACTTGTGAATCTCGTTCTCCGAAAACCCGCCTTCCGGACCAATAAACAGCGCGATGGACTGTCCATCAATCTCACTGAGAATTTGGTGTACGGCGTTTGTTTGTGGCTTCATATCCTCCCAGGCAACAAGGCTCACATCATGGGTTGGCACAACCTGATCACTGCAAGTTTGAAGATTCATAATTGGATTGAGTACGGGCAAACGTCCCCGTTCTGATTGTTCTGCTGCTTCCCGGATGATTCGCTCCCAACGGGCAATTCGCTTCTCAGATAATGTGCTTGATTGCACCAATGTTCGAGACGAAATATAAGGATAGAACGCAGAGATCCCTACCTCTGTTCCTTTCTGAAGGATAAATTCAACCTTTTCACGGTTAGATAATCCGAAACAAAGTGAGATTTTTGTGCTTGGTTCAGATCTGACTGCTTCCTTTTGTATAATCTCACCAGAAACAGCCATGTGTTCAATATCTATCGAAAGCGTTACCTGGTATTGATTCCCTTGGTTATCCAGAACAATGACCTGATCGCCTTCTTTCAGCCTTAAGACATGCATTATTTGATGGGCAATTGGGTAAGGAAATTTAACCCTCGTTCCATGTATTTGATTTTCAGATAAAAAGAACCGATTCATATCAAGGTGTACTTAATTAGATTTAACAACGGAGCCATGATGGATAACGACAAAGCGTTAAAGGCTGAGTTTAAATACTTAGATATTATTATAGTCCTCTTTGTTCTGCTGCTGGTCCTCAGCAATATCGCCTCTTCTGCTAAGATCATTGATTGGGGCTTTAGCCTGGGTTCAATCCAGTTAAGCTGATGCTGGGACACTTCTTTTTCCCATCAGCTACGTCATTGGTGACGTGATGACAGAAGTATATGGCTTCAAACGTTCCCGTCGAATAATCTGGATTGGGTTTGGATCCCTGATCTTCAGTGCATTAGCTTTTAACTTGTTCAGCTGCTCCCCGGCG
>CAYTXE010000043.1:0-4435 GCA_964441045.1 uncultured Candidatus Brevefilum sp. | reverse complement strand
CTGCTTTGGGCTCGGACAATCGGCAGCACCATCGCTGGGGAAGCGGTAGATACTTTCTCTTTCATTCTTGTCGCTTCAGCCCTGAGAGTATTTACATGGAGCTTATTCTGGAACCTGCCATCACTAACTACATTTTTAAAGTCAGCATCGAAGCAGCCGTAACACCCCTTACCTATTGGATTGTAAAAGCTTTGAAAAAAGCTGAGGGTGTGGAAATTTTCGATAATGATACAAGTTTTTCCCCTTTCAAATTTAACTAAATACTAATCTCGATTGCCTTCGATCACCACGGTATATTCTCCCCGTGGAGGTTCTTCATTTATCACTTCAATTAATTCACTCAAAAGGCCACGGGTTATGGACTCAAATTTCTTTGTCAGGTCATTAGCAACCGCCGCCCGGCGGTCACCCAATACGGATAGAGCATCCAATAGAAACGCCTGGATGCGATGAGGGCTTTCGTAGAAGATCAATGTATGGGATGATTGTGCATCTTCAGCAATGAAACGCTTCCTTGCACCTGTCTTTCGAGGAGAAAAACCCTTATAAATAAAGCTGTGTGCTGGAAGACCTGAAAGACTTAACGCTAAAATAACGGCTGTTGGCCCCGGCACAGCAGTTACTGGGAGGTCATGCTCGATCGCAGCCCTCACCAACGAATAACCAGGATCAGAAATCGTAGGCGTACCTGCGCTGGTGACAACCGCTATGGCTTGACCTTCTAAAAGTTGTTCGATTAATTTGGGAACAACCTTTTTCTCATTAAAAGCATGATAACTTTTCTGAGGCTTGTGAATGTCGTAATGATTCAGCAATATTGAGGTTTTTCGCGTATCTTCGCTGGCGATCAGGTCAACATTGCGCAGCACCTTCAAAGCACGCAAGGTAATATCATCGAGATTCCCAATAGGGGTAGCCACCAGATAAAGCATGATTCAGTTCTCCTCCAGATAATCTCGGACAGACCGGATGGCCTGTTTTGTGTTAATGAATTGTACTGCTTTCATCCCAAATTTTCGTGCAGCCAGGACGTTTTCAGACATATCATCCAATAACAATAAGGTTTCAGGGGAAGCATTCAACCGCTCCATGGCAATTTGATAAATGTTAGGGTCAGGTTTGACCACACCTTCCTCCGCTGATATGATGATGTCATCAACGATTTCATGCAAATGATATCTATCCTCCATGACCTTGCGGGTTTGGTCACCTGCATTACTAAGAATTGCAGTTTTGTAATCATTTTTCAATTCAGCCACAAATCGAACGAAAGGCTTATTCAATTGAAACCTGGCAAATGCATGACGTCGGACAAGATTAACCATTCGAGGGCTCAGGTGCCCCCTCTCGGCGATGATCACCCAAACAAATTCCTCTGGTTTCTTCCCCAAGAAAACATCGCGCAGGATTTCAGATTTCATCGGATTTGTCAACATTTTCAAGATTTCCGGATCCTGGTTAAAACCCGGAGCCTTTACCCATCTTTGTATCCAACGTAAATTCGGTGTTTTAATGATCACACCACCATAATCAAAAGGAATTGTTTTTATCGCCATTATCAGTACTGCTCCAAAGGTATAAATCCAGTTCATTTTTACCGAACAATCGAACAAATGATATCAATCTGATGCCCGGCTTTGAATAACCTGCTCCGCTGTTTGTCCTAAAAACCCAAATTTATAAGAAAACAGGTAAAATACTCAAAATGATCAGGGAACATCCCACTTATACAATTCACAACAAGATCAGCCCAAAGGAAATCATGGAAAGAAGCGTTCCAACCAGAGCCTCAGACGAGATCGATCTTTATATCCGCACGATCTATTCTTTATTAAAAACAACGACTCCTGTAAGGATCCGAACCCTTGAAGAGGTACATGCAGGGATGAATTCTTCTTTACATCCTTTGGCACCGAAAATAACGCCGGACATCTCGTCTTTTATCTATGCGAATCTCCGTTTACCTGACTGTATGCCACAAGTTCAGGCGGTCTTGTTAGGGCAAAGTGCAACCGTGTTTGCTCAATCCGGTTATCCCAATATTGACAGCTGGAAGCAGGTAACTGCACGCGCCCGTCGTCGTCGTTGTTTTTTCGATGGAGATCATGTCCTGGCTTGTTTCATCGCTTCTCGTTCTGATATCGATGATGTTGTGCCGGTGTTGACTGCCTATCAAATCGAGTGGAACAAACTTCATTCGCTGCTTCAAAAAATGTCAGCAGAATCCCTCCTAACTTTGTCACCAGGATCAGATGAAGATATGCAAATACTTGCCAAGGTGATGAAAATATCCCAGGAAGAACTCCAACGCTTGAGAACAATATGGAGCAGCCAGTTTAAATCTCGCTTAGAAGATATCCGAGAGAGAAAGTTAGATCTTGAGGTGCAGCTATTCAGCGGTTCACTCAATGAATATCGTCGAGCAACTCGTTATTGGTGGGAGAATATTGAAAATGGTTTTCCGGAAATCAAACATCGCCCAGTTTATTTTATTTCCAGTAATACACACAGCATTCCTAACCTGTTATCCGGGTTTGCAACAATTCAAAAAGACAGGCTGACTGATTACCTGCATACAAAGGGCAATGAAGCCTTGCTGGCAGAATGGCATGACATCAGCCATGAGGAAGTCCCTTCCAGGCCGGAAAATTTTCTGTATTACATCTTTAAAAATTATCAAGCGACTGAAAACGGAAAGGACCTCATAGAAGCTCAGTCAGTTTATGAAGAAAAATATGGTATCCATCGCATCCCAAGTGAACACGCGTTTAATGTTGAAGCCCAAATCATCGAGTTGTCATCCCTCAATTCTGAAACCATTGATCCAAGACTTACTCCTGCAACCATTAATGGTGAGCAAGTGGATTGGTCTTTCCTCTCAAAGAGCAATGCTCTCATCCTGAATATCGATTATCCCCTCGGTTTAGCGGCATATAACCTTCTGGTAAAAATCGCTGAACACACCTGCCCTATGCTTGGGATTTATATCGTGGGGAAAGCGGCCACACTAAACGGCCGCCGCGGTGATGTGATGATCCCCAATGTCACCTACGACGAACACTCGCGAAACACTTATATGTATAATAACTGCTTTACAGCAGGGGATGTAAGTCCTTATCTCATCTATGGAACTGTTCTGGATAATCAGAAATCCGTTTCTGTGCTGGGAACCTACCTGCAAAACGCCCGTGTCATGGAGGTCATCTATCGCGAAGGTTACACGGATATTGAAATGGAGGCCGGGCCTTACCTTTCAGGTGTCTCGGAGCTCTTCCGCCCCACCCGTCATCCTGTAAATGAGATCGTCAATCTTTATGGGTTGCCTTTTGAGTTGGGTATCCTCCACTATGCTTCAGATACACCCCTGACAAAAGGTGAAAACCTGGGGGCAGGGACATTATCCTATTTCGGCGTTGACTCAACTTATGCCACATCGCTGGTCATTCTCCGGCGTATTATGCAGCGTGAATATGATCGGGTCATCAAACGGGGATACTTATCCAGATAGATTAACGTAGAATCCACAAACTCGTTAGCGTTATGCTTTCAGCATGGTGAATTTTTCAAATATGATCTGCGCCATAGTTTAGCAGAATGATGGCTGATTCTTCATACTGCTGTTAATGACAAAAACTAACCAAGCTGCTGCTTGATTCGCTCAGCTGTCTCACGATAAGACGCCAGCTTCTCCCGCTCTTTTTCTACTACAGCGGGCGGAGCCTTTTCTGCAAAAGGACTCTTCAACAAGTTCTCCAGCCGTGTAATTTGTGATTCGGCCTCCACCAATTTCTTTTCAAGGCGTTCACGCTCTGCAGCAATGTCAATCAACCCCGCCAACGGCAATGAGATCTCAATGGGTGTGATCACCAGGGTGATGCGTTCTTCTGATGGTTCAAGGGGTGTAGAGACTACTGTAAATGCCTCCGGATCAACCCCTGCCAGGGAAATAAAAGTTTGACGTTGAGATTGAATAATATCCATTTTCTCACCTGCACTAATCACACATGCAATACGATGCCCAGGCTGTACCTTATACTCAGCCCGAATATTCCGGATCGCCCTGATCATCTCCTGGATCAGGTTAAAATCCTCCTCAGCCTGTTTCTCCCAATCTTCTAAACCCTTTTTCTCCGGCCACCGGGCGATGATCAAAGCATCTTCCCATCCACCGTTGGGCGACAAGCTTGGTGAAGTTTCCTGGCATGTAGATTTTAGATGCCCCCATAAAGCTTCCGTAACGTATGGCGTGAATGGGTGAAGGAATCGCAAACAGGTATCGAAGACCTCAACAAGTGTATTAATGGTGTAATACGCCCGATCTCCACCCTCAACAATTTGATTCTTTGAGATCTCAATATACCAATCCGCAAATTCAGTCCAGAAGAAATCATAAATTTGCCGACCTGCTTCTCCAAATTGGTAGCTTTCGAATAAG
>CAYTXE010000042.1:0-19124 GCA_964441045.1 uncultured Candidatus Brevefilum sp. | reverse complement strand
CAGGCAGAGAACGAGAGTGCGATCGACGATATTCTGAAAGGACACGCTGATGAGATCACTGATGAATTTATTCAATTCATGCAGAATCTTTTAAATCAAACCCAGCAGCAAGAGAACAGCCAGGTGGCGATTGAGAAACTTCAGCAGGCTTATCGCCAGACGCTGCGCTTTTCAATGAAACGCAATTTGGAAGCTGAAGCTTAGAAGCGGGGATTATTTACTGAGAGGATTATCCAGGCGCAGGCCATGCCCGCGGACTGTGATGATATATTCCCTGCTGGGGTCAACTTCTGATATTCGATCACGAAGCCGGCGAACGAGGGCATCCAACGCTTGCTCGGTGACACCCTCAGCAGCCCTGCTCCATACTGCTTCAATGATTTCAGGACGGGAGACCACTTCACCGGACTGTTCGTATAACGCCTGGAGTAAAGTGAATTGGGCAGCTGAGAGGGGTGGATCGATTTCCTCATCCATCACCCATACACGACGTGCACCGATATCAACACGGAGGCGTCGTTTTTGTAAATCGAGGGGTAAGCCCTCCAGAGGCATGGTTGCATCGGAACTGAGGTAGACAAAATGCTGAGCGAGTGAGATTTGCAGTTCATCGCCATCATAGAGCGTTACAGCTTCCTGAATTAATCCCCCGTTGACATAAGTGCCATTTTTGCTGCCAAGGTCTTCGACCATTGTGCCCTGCTGGGTAGAAAAGATTCGTGTGTGGTGCCTTGAAACCTGCCGCATAGGTATGATGATGTCACAATCGGAGCCGCGCCCTAAAATTAAATCTGTTTGGATGCTCCAGCGCTTTCCTTCGAGAGGCCCAGCCTGGGCAATCAACAGTGGGTATTCCTGATTGTCTTTAAACATTACCTGCCTGTCCCTGAACCCTCGCGGATGAATTTCCCTGCGACGTATAGTTTATTTATCACGATGACTTATTTGATATAATTATAGTATATAACAATACAGGGTGAGAATCATCACAAATCATCCTGTCCGAGGGAAAAAGGAATTCAAATGTCTAAAAATAATGATCAGCGAAACCCTTATTATTCTTTTTTTTGGCCTGTGATCATGCTTGGTGCGGGAGTGATCTGGCTGCTCGTGAATCTTAGTATCATCTCGACCTATAACCTGAGGGTCTTATACAGACTCTGGCCAGTTTTGATCATTCTTGCTGGATTGGACTTACTTTTTTCACGAAGGTTGCCGCTACTTGGTGCTTTGCTTGCTTTGCTGATGATTGCGGGCGTTATTTTTCTCCTGGTATGGGGCAGTCCATTTGTGCCGCAAATCATGTCGGGATTGCAGGTTGAGGCTTTTTCCCTAGGGATTGGGATTACGCATTCAGCAACCTAAATCCATACTCATCAACCTATCCATTATTACTTGTAATCAATATCTCGAGGGTAAAAGCTGAGCATTCATTGATCACTGAAGTTTGGTAGTGCAAACCGTCATAGGAGTTTATGTTAGTGTAGCAAGTCCGCTGATTCTCAAATGACAGATAAGGCACTTTGTTGTTGAACAAATAACAATCAAGACGATCACATTTAATAGAAAACAAAGTTATCATGGTTGTGGATAATCTCAGCATGAGTCATTGTTGTCGACGAATAATATTCAATAAATGGCTGATAACCAAATAGGGATAAAATTAATTAACAATAAGCTTTCTCAAATTTCGAAATCACATCAAATTTGAGAGCCACTCATTTAAAATCTCGAAATGGAAACTTATCTTGCTATGAAAACACCCCGCATTGCCGTTATCGCCGATATTCATGGCGTTCTTCCATCCCTGAAAGCTGTTCTGTCGGACCTGAGGAAGGATCCACCAGATGAGATCATCGTAGCGGGAGATTTCATAGGCGGTCCCCAACCCTGTGAAACACTTTCGTTATTAAGGGAAAATAAGTGCCATTTTATACTGGGCAATGGTGAAGACAACATGCTAAAAATGCACCGCCGTACTGCACCGGAGGTTTGGTGGACGCACCAGCAGTTTGTTCTCGGACGCTGGATTTATCGCAAACTCGATGATGATCACTTCAAATTCCTTGAGACGCTTTCAGAACAACATGTGTTTCACAAAGCAGGATGTGCCCCTTTCAGGGTTGTGCATGGATCACCATGGGATATCAACAAGCTGGTCTTTCCAGATAAAGAACCGGAGGCTCTGACTCGGGCATTAGCGATGATCCCTGAAGAGGTGCTGGTGTTTGCCCATACGCATCTTCCTGATGTGATCAATAAAGATGGTAAGTTGGCTGTGAATCCTGGCTCAGTGGGTAATAATTTGAATGGGGACACTCGTGCCAGCTACGCTACGCTTACCTGGGATGGGAATAAATGGCAGCCGCAGCTTCATTACATAACTTATGATCTTGATGAAGTGATCAACGCATTCAAACAAACAGGACTCTTAGAAGCTGCTCGTCCATTAGCACGTGCTTTCCTGGAGAGTATTCTAACCGGGGAAAACACAGGCCTGGAATATATCCTTTACGCTTTTGATATAGCTAAGAAGGTGGGTTATTGTGATCTTGAAGCAGTACCGGATGAGATCTGGTTGGGTGCAGAGGCGAGTTTTCCCTGGCAATTTGACTTATGAAAGGTGTTAGTCATGGTTAAAGATGTGGTCACGGTTCGGTTGGCAGAGAATTCTGATCTTGATTTTGTCTGTCAGGATGGCTACCTGTCCAGAGAGGAAGTATTGTGGAAAATCAAGCGAAGGGAATGCTTTGTTCTTTGTGTGGATGGCAACCTTGCGGGCTACCTCAGGCTTGAGTTCCTCTGGTCATTAGTCCCGTATATTGCATTAATCATTATCAAGGAACGCTATCAGAAAATGGGTTACAGCCGAGACCTGCTTGGTTTTGTTGAAAAAACCTTAAAAATCATGGGGTATGAGGTTCTTTACAGTTCTTCACAGGCTGATGAGACGATCCCGCAGGCGTGGCACAGGCATATCGGTTTTGAGGAATGCGGTGTGATCAATGGGATCAACGAGGGAGGTGTCGGAGAGATTTTCTTCAGGAAAAAGTTCTAGAAATCTTTTTGTGTATTAACGTTCTATTATAACCCTCTCGCAGATATTCCTTTTCATATAAAATTAGGTAGAATCCAGTCAGACCTTAAGATGTATCGAATTAATTTATTGTTACCCCATATCGTTTTGGAGTTCCTAAGGTCATCAAAGCCCCACTGGAATTGATTAAGACAGCATAACTTGACCATCCAGGAGTGGATTTAATCAAAACGAAGCATTTAACAAGGAGGTAAGCCTTGGCTGGTATTGATAATTTCACCCTAAAAGCACGGCAAGTCCTCAGCCTGGCTCAAAAACAAGCGGAACGTTTACGCAAAGCTCAGATCAGTACAGAGCATCTTTTGATCGCGCTGATTGAGATGGAGGGCAGTGTTGCCAGCCGTGTTTTACGTGACCTGGGATTGGAATCCGAGAATGTTTCAGCGATGGTCGAAAACGAGATTGGGTTTGGCGATCATACCGGACAGATAACTCTTTCTCCCGGTATGCAGCAGGTGATTCCTTATGCAATCGAAGAAGCAAAGAATAGCAATAAGAAATCTGTTAGCACAGAACATTTGTTGTTAGGCTTGATCCGTCTGAGTAATTGCGAAGCGATGAATATACTCAAAAAGCTCGGGGTGACACCTGAACAAATTCGCCGGCAAACCCAACGTGTCTTGAAAGAATCACAAGATGAATCCCGCCCAGCTCTAGCCGGTCGGTCACCCAGTAAACGTCGGCGTGCTGAAAAGAAAAGCCAGGAAAAAACACCGTTGATCGACCAGTTGTCAACTGACCTTACCTCTCTTGCGGAAGAAGGAAAACTGGATCCAGTCATTGGTCGCCAGACTGAAATCGAGCGTGTTATCCAAATCCTGGCAAGACGTACGAAAAATAACCCTGCCTTGATCGGGGAGCCTGGTGTGGGAAAAACGGCGATAGTGGAAGGGCTTGCGCAGCGAATCGTTGAAGGGGATATCCCTGCACCGTTGCTGGATAAGCGCCTGATTCAACTGGATGTTGGTTCGCTTGTGGCAGGGACGATGTATCGCGGTCAGTTTGAAGAACGACTCAAGCGTGTTATTGATGAACTTAAATCCTCTGACGCCATTCTCTTCATTGATGAGGTTCATATGCTGGTTGGGGCAGGCTCAGCCGGCTCTTCAGTAGATGCAGCGAATATTCTCAAACCAGCCTTATCACGTGGTGAATTGCAGGTAATTGGTGCAACCACCCTGGATGAATATCGGAAAAATATTGAAAGCGATGCAGCTCTTGAGCGTCGTTTTCAGCCGATTATTGTCAATGAACCAACAATAGAAGAAACTATTGAAATTCTCCATGGTATTCGTACCGCTTATGAAGACCATCACCGGTTGGTAATTGAGGATGATGCTCTTGAATCGGCCGCAAAACTTTCAGCTCGTTATGTGAGCGATCGGTTTTTACCAGATAAGGCCATTGACTTGATTGATGAATCCGCTTCTCGGGTAAGGATGTACAAAAGTCCGGCTGCGGTGGATGCCAAAGAGGTGATCGCTGAGCTGCGAGAACGGCGTAAGGAAATCGAAGTCGCCATGGAAAAAGAGGATTTTGACCAGGTAGAAGATTTACAGAATCAGATTACTGGTCTTGAAGCAAAGCTTGAGGAGATGCGCACGATTTGGAACCGTGCTACAAGCCCACATGTAACCACTGAAGATATTGCAGAAGTTATTTCAATGTGGACCGGTGTTCCCTTGATGCAGCTTGAAACTGAGGAATCAGCCCGATTATTGAACATGGAAGCAAAAATCCGTGAACATATCATTGGGCAAGACGAAGCCATTGAAACGATTTCAAAGGCGATCCGGCGAGCTCGGGCGGGGTTGAAGGATCCCGACCGTCCTGTAGGCTCATTTATTTTCCTGGGACCCACAGGCGTTGGTAAAACAGAGCTGACAAAAGCTTTGGCTGAATTTATGTTTGGCAGCGAGGATGCCCTGATCCAGCTGGATATGTCCGAGTTCATGGAAAAACATAGTGTCAGCCGATTGGTGGGTGCGCCTCCCGGGTATGTTGGTTATGATGATGCTGGACAGCTCACTGAGGCAATTAGGCGTCGACCGTATTCAATAATCGTTTTCGATGAAATCGAAAAGGCTCATCCGGAAGCGCACAACATACTTCTACAAATTATGGAAGAAGGACGTCTGTCCGATGCGCGCGGCCGCAAAGTTGATTTCCGCAATGCGATCATTATCATGACCACAAATGTGGGTGCTGAAATGATCCAGCGGGGTTCATCATTCGGTTTTTCGCTTACGGTGGATGAGGTTCAGGAAGAAGCTCAAGCCTACAAAGAGATGCGTAAGAAGCTGATGGAAGCCCTTAAACGCAGCTTCAGACCTGAATTTATCAACCGCCTGGACGCTGTGATTGTCTTTCGATCCTTAAATATGGAGGACATCCGAAAAATCGTCAAATTGGAATTGGAAAAGGTCAGCAAACGTCTGCAAGAAAACAACATCAGCTTGCATGCAACAGATGAAGCGCTCGAATTCCTTTCCGAGGAAGGGTATAACCCCGAGATGGGAGCAAGACCGCTCCGTCGTGTGATCCAGCATGAGATCGAAGATCGACTCTCTGATGCCTTGTTAGCAAATGAGTTTAAAGAAGGGCAGCAGATACTCATTGACATCGAATCCGCTGTTGAAGATGGTGCTGAGATTAAAAAGTTTGTGCTGAAACATGATCCTGAAGGGGATCAGCAGGAAGAACCTGATTTCGCAGCTGTGGGGTCGTAAACCATGTCCAAGACCATAACACATTATGTCTGTCAGGAGTGCGGGCGAACTTCTCCGAAACCCCTGGGCCGCTGTCCCCAATGCGGAGCATGGGACAGTATGATCGAAGAGATCATTCCGTCAAATAAGACCGCTCAAAGTCGCGCAGTAATGCACGGCTTGAGCGGTTTTTCTGTTCCAAAGCGTCTCAGTGAAATTGAAAGGGATCATGAAGAACGCATTCCAGTACCAATTGAAGAATTCTCACGAGTTTTAGGTGGGGGTGTCGTCCCAGGGTCAATCGTTTTGATCGGTGGAGACCCGGGAATTGGCAAATCAACGTTGATGTTGCAGATGACTCTTCAGATGGCAGACAAGAATGGCGTGTTATACGTCTCCGGTGAAGAATCGGAACGCCAGATCAAGATGCGTGCTGACCGCCTGATGCGGGGTGGTGAAAATCGCATAAAAAAATTACCTGATAACCTTTACCTGGTGACGGAGACCAATTTGGAAGCTATCCTGACCCATGTCAAGACGGTCAAACCCCGATTGTTGGTGGTGGACTCAATCCAAACCGTTTACAGACCGGATATGGAATCCAGTGCGGGATCTGTCTCGCAGGTGCGTGAGAGTGCAGCGCAATTACGCGAATTGGCGAAAACATCAGGGATTTCTGTGTTTGTGATTGGACATGTCACCAAAAAAGGGATCATTGCGGGTCCGCGCGTCCTTGAGCACATTGTAGATACCGTATTGTACTTGGAGGGGGATCGTTTTCAGGCTTATCGACTGCTTCGTTCAGTCAAGAATCGTTTTGGCACGACATCTGAGGTGGGTGTTTTTGAGATGCAAGAAAATGGTTTGAAAGAAATCAGCAACCCCTCCGAAGTTTTTTTGGCAGAACGCATGGTGAATGCACCCGGGTCCGCTATCGCTGTGACCATGGAAGGAACCCGGCCTTTATTGGTTGAAATCCAGGGTTTGACCAGCCAAACGAGTTTTGGCAACCCCAGGCGCACACCAAACGGGATTGATTTCAACCGCTTGTTATTGATCACGGCGGTGTTATCTCGGCGGTTGAATATGCGTCTGTCAGAACAAGATGTTTTCGTTAATGTGGTTGGTGGGCTGAGAATTGATGAACCAGCAGCAGATCTGGCTGTGGCTGCAGCCATTACTTCATCTATGCGAGACGAACCTATCCGGGCAGAATTAGCCCTGGTTGGGGAATTAGGCCTCTCAGGTGAGTTGCGGATGGTTGGTCAGATCGATGCACGCATTCGGGAAGCTGCTAACCTTGGCTTTAAACAGATCGTTGTCCCCAGAGGGATGCAGCGCAAGCAACCCTGGCCGGGGGGGATAGAAGTCCTGGAAGCCAGGTCTCTGCGAGATGCCCTGTCGCTCGCAATGGTCAAATAACCTCACATATCGGCCACACCATTTCACAGCACCCGTTATAATTGATTTTTAACAACATAATCATTTCATCTTGTTGGTTCATTATTTCAATTGGATAGGAATCCACTATGAGCAGCTCAATTCTTCATCTAAAGCCGATTTCTCGTGTCCGCCGCAACCATGGGCTTGAACATGCGACCATTCATGTTTTGAATAAACGATTTCCCCATGTGAAACTGGGTGGGATGTCCACACCGGTTGGTTTTACCATTGTCGGTGAGGTAACCTCTGAGGATGTCGCAGAAGCAGCGATTGAAGCCTTAAAAAGGTTACGTTCCGGCGAAGTTGACCTGGCATTCCATCCCAACTGCGGAACAAACTATGCCATTCCTGGCATATTCGCGGGTACGGCTGCCTGGTTGGGCACCCTGGGATCTGAGAAAAAATTAAAGAGCAAGCTGGAACGACTGCCTTTATCGATCCTGCTGGCAACTCTTGCCCTTATTATCACCCGTACATTGGGTCCTTTGGTACAAAAGCAGATCACGGTTGCTGGCGATCCAGAGGGTCTGGAGCTTGAACGTGTGGAGACCTCGATTCATGTGGGGATACGCATGCACCGTGTGATCACAAAAGGATAAACAACTTTGCCAGGAGAAAAACCTATCGTCTATATCCTGCGTGGAGATGATCGCGAGGCTGTAGAAGCGCATATTCGCAAGGCCTTTTCAAGTTTGGGGGCATCTGATATGGCGTCTTTGAATACAACCCATCTGGAGGGAAAAGCAATCACTATAAACGACCTGCGTGCCTCAGCCTTAGCCTTACCGTTTTTGACTAAACGGCGTTTGGTTGTCGTGGATGATGCACTTAAGCTCTTCGCGATGAAAGGATTCGGTAATAAGAAGGATGAAGATAAGAAACTTCAATTGGAGTTCTTAGCTTTCCTGGATAGCCTTCCGCAATCCACAGCACTGGTTTTGGCGATCCCTGACACAATGAAAAGCCGGAAGCGCAACGGTGTTTGGGAGTCGTATTGGCAAACACTTGGTAAAAGCCACTGGTTGATCAAATGGGCTGGATCTGCTGGTGATCGGGTTTTTATCCAGGACTGCAGCCTCCCAACCGGAGGTAAAATGGTGAAATGGATCCAGGAAAAGGCTGTAGAATTCGGAGGGGAATTTACACTTCAGGCAGCCAAGACACTGGCGGAATATCTGGGGAATGATACACAGTGCGCAGCACAGGAAATTGAGAAGTTGCTAACATATGTGGATTTTGATCGCCCGGTGGGTGATAAGGATGTTCAGCTGCTGAGTATTCCAGAAAATCAAAGCGATATTTTTGAGATGGTTGATGCTGTCGGAACCAAAGATGGAAAGAAAGCTATTCGCCAGCTGCATCTCCTTCTTGAAGATAGTGATATCATCCCTATCTTTTCAATGATCGTTCGGCAGTTTCGATTGATTCTTCAGGCAAGGGAGATACTTGACACAGGTGGAAACGATCATGACGTCGCAAAAATACTGCGTCAGAAGCCTTTTGTCGCCCGAAAAATATGTGCACAAGCACAGCATTTTGATCTGCTGACGCTAGAATCAATTTACCTTCAGCTTCAGAAGATCGACATTGATATGAAAACTGGCGGCATGCAAGGGGATATTGCTTTGGATTTATTCATCGCCCGTATTACAAATACAATCGCTCAGTTGACATAAACGGACAGCTCCTGGCTTACTTTTGATTTTCAATTCCCTGAAAGTTTATAACGAGTGTAGTTGGTTTCAGTAAAGTGCTTATGGCTGATCCCATCGTTCTGGGAAATCATGACTTATGGTAGGAAACTTAACGCCAATATTCCACACAACAATCTTGTTAATGAAGAACTTTATAAAACGGATGAGTGTATGGGTATAATAACGCTATTATGAGGAATGATATTGGTCAGAACCATTTTTCAGCTGAGAAAAGGGAAAAGTATCAATGACCATGTTTAACCTGCGAGTAGCAACCTTGAATATTGGTGGCGGGGATAAGACATTCGAGGAATTTTCACACGACACCCAGCAATCCAGACTGGAAGCTTTGGAGATGTTGATCAAACATCTGAAGGCTGATCTGCTGTGCCTGCAGGAAGTCTCGCAATTTATAGATGCCGATGGGTTGTCTCATAGCTTGATTGAAAATATCAACCAATCAGGTGATTACGATTATTATTATTTTGGTGAGACGCTTTCAATGGGAACCAACATGCAGGTCAAGAAAGACGTCATGGTTAAGGGGGTGTTCAATGACTGGATGGATTGGTCGAAAGGAAATGCAATCCATTCAAGGATACCTTTTACTCGACTGGGCGACCCACAAAGGACAGGTATGCCTCGTAACATTCCTTTGTATCAACCCAAAACCTATGAGGGAAATCGCGACACAGATCCGCGTTTTGTCTTGTTATCCAGGTTGAACGTGGCACCCTTTCCGTTTGTGGCCACCTTGCATTTGACGACGTTGGTGGGAGAACGCCAACCAGAACCCTCTAAAAATAAAATTGAGAAAGCACAATTGCTGCGTCATCAGCAAACCAATCGTTTTTTAGATTTGGTGAACAGATATATCCTCAAGGAAGAGCAGCCGTTGATCCTGGCTGGAGATTTCAACGCAACTAAGGATGAATCTTGTGTTTTACAGTTGCTTGAGTCCGGATTCGTGCGGTTGGAACCAGAAAATGAAGGGCCCAGCCATGCGGGATCAGGGAAAATGATCGACCATATTTTCTTTTATCCACGTGAAAGATTGGTGGATTATCAATGTCATATTGACGATGGGGATCTCAGCAAGCGTGCTTCAGATCACCTGCCGATCGTTGCGGACATGCAGATAAAATAAGATCAACTGGATAATATGGCGCTGACCTGAAACAGCTTTTCCAGGGATCGGGCAGCGTTTTTTCTTTCGCAGGTGCGAATAGGAGTTTCATAAATGATGTCGATGAATGAAAAACGTCAATATTTCGGGACAGATGGTGTACGTGGAACTGTTGGAAAACCACCCCTTGTCCCTGATTTTGTCACCAAATTAGGGTATGCAGCGGGAGTAGTTCTTTCCCGCAAAATGTCACTTCCAACTTTCGTGATTGGACGTGACACACGGCAATCTGGGGAGATGCTGCAAAGTGCCCTTACCAGTGGCCTGCTGGCCAGTGGTGCTACAGTGATTAACCTGGGTGTGATTACCACACCAGGAGTGGCCTTTATGGTGCGGAAGATGAGTGCGGAAGCAGGGGTTGTCATCTCTGCATCACATAATCCTGTTGCTGAGAATGGAATAAAATTTTTCGATGCCAATGCCCTCAAATTAAGTGAAGCGATCGAAGTTGAAATCGAATCTCTAATAAACCAGCCAATTGATCTTCATCAGGCACCGTCAGACCAAATCGGTCAGCTGATTGATGGGTCGGATATGCGTGAGCTTTATGTGGATAATCTGGTGGATGAGCATCATGATTCTTCGTTGAAGGGGTTGAAACTGGTCTTGGATTGCGCAAATGGGGCGGCATCCTGGTATGCTCCGCAAGTTTTCTCCCGACTTGGCGCAGATGTGGTTGTGATACACGCTTCACCAACTGGGCTGAACATTAACGAGCATGCCGGCTCTGAGCATGTCCGCAGGCAGCCGGAGGACCTAAAAGCACTCATTAAGGGTTTTAATGCAAATTTTGGTGTGGTTTTTGACGGTGATGCCGACAGGGTGATATTTTTAGATGAGGATGGGCATTTGGTTGATGGCGACCATATGCTGGCAATTCTAGCTGACTATTTTTCTGAAAATAACAGGCTGCTGGGGAATACAGTTGTCAGCACGACTATGCGCAACGGCGCATTGGTGAATTATTTTGCTGATCGGGAGATAGACTTTATTGAAACGCCAGTAGGCGATAAATACGTCATGGCTGAAATTCGGAAGTTATGGTCAAATGGAAGTCACCAGAACCAGATTGGCTTAGGTGGTGAGCAGTCAGGCCATATCATTTTGATGGATGAAAACCATGCCACTGGTGATGGATTACGTTCAGCAATCTATCTCATGCGCGCATTTTTAGCCGGCGGGAAGGAAACACTGGCAGCTTTAGCTGAGAGCATTAATAAATATCCACAGGTGATTGCATCAGCTGTGGTGGCGGAGAAGATCCCGCTTGATCAATTACAGGTGGTGATAGCTATGAAGGCTGCGTTGCGCAATTCCCTGCCCGGATTGACAAGATTAAATCTGCGATATTCCGGTACAGAACCCAAAGTTCGTCTAATGTTAGAGGCGGATAACAGGCATACCGAGGAAGAGCTGGCTCAACAAGCCTTTGCGTTGTGTGAGGCTGTTCAAGATTCAACTGGCACACCTCCCGGCAGTTTCCTGGAGGTGCTCAATGTTACCAAAGGTGGTTTGGTTAGTCGACAAACCTAAAAAGAAATTAAGCTAAACTCTTAAAAAACCAATCAACACCTTTTTGATATTATCCAGGAGACTTTCATGAAGCAATCTGAATTCAACTTTGATGACATTAAAATAGTCCAATTTGGTATGGTATTCAACAAATTGAATCGTGATCTGACATGTGCGGAAACAGCCGACCAATGGGATCCAGCGATTGTGAAAATGAGTGCGTTTCTGGAGGTTCTGGATCGAGAGTTGATTTCAAAGTCAGAGATCATTGCTAACAACCACGGTGAGTCGTCGCGAGTATTCAGTATGCTTTTGACCCTGGCTGCTATTGGCACACAATATCGCCTCGAACAATTCAGGGCGAAAGATGAAGAAACAAGGAATAAACGTAGGGAGATTGAGGATATATATATTCCTGCTGCTGGTCGGCTTCGCAAACAGGCTGTCAACCTGGCCAAGAAATACCTGGCTTCGCCGGTCTTTGACAGCTTGCGAGAGGCGTTGATATACGAGATCTTCCCACTGCTGGATAGCTTGGACTATGAGAAAGACCCCGACCGCTGGATGCCGTTCAGGGTTGTCCAGATTGGGAATATCTACGAGCGTCTGTATGGATTCCGGCTGCGTACGATGGACCCTTGCCTGGTCGGTGATGAACATCAGCTTGGTCTGCTGCGCATGATCTATGACCGGAAATACCTCCGATTTGGGACATCCGGTGTTCGTGGGCGCTGGGATGCTGATTTCACTGAGCGCCGCGCCAGAGGAGTTGTGCAGTCAGTGTGTGATTTCTTAAATGATGTAGATGTGCCGGATTATGTTGGTCGTGAAAATTTGACTGGTAAAAAGGTGGTCATCGGATATGACACCCGGCGTAACGCGGATGTGGTGGCGGAATGGGCAGCGGAGGTTTGCCTTGCGAATGGCTTTGAGGTTGAATTTGCTAACCGGGATACGCCAACACCTGCCCTGGTATATTACCTTACGGATTATCTCAAGCCTGATGATGTGGCAGGGCTGCTGATCTGTACAGCCAGTCATAATCCACCAGAATGGCAGGGGATCAAGTTTAACCCCCGTCTGGGGTACCCTGCACCCACATCAGTGACGGATTTTCTGGCTTTTCATATCAACGAGCTGCAACTGGTTGACGCTAATGCAAGAACAACCGATTTGAATGATGCCAGGAAAAGGGGCCGTTTGCATGGCTTTGACCCCCTGGATGATTATGTAACCTGGATCAAGAACAACGGGAAAGGAAATGCCCGTATCCCAATCGATTTTGATCGGATAAGGAAGTTCTTCAGCGACAAGATGGTTGTCATTGATGAGTTTCATGGGTCTGGCCGGGGGTATTTGACCCGTTTGCTGGGTGAGGCTGGTGTGCGGTATACGGTGATCCACGCTCAACGCGATCCAGAATTGACCGGGTTAGATTATGCCAACCCGGAAGAGCCCTTCATTAACCCGCTAAAGGCGAAAGTCGCTGAGACAGGGGCCCATCTTGGTCTGGGTATGGATACCGACGCAGACCGCTTCGGGGTCGTGGACAAAGGTGGTGTTTACTTCCGACCAAACCAAATCCTACCGATGTTGGTCCGCTATCTGGGAGTGGAACGAGGACTAACGGGGCGGGTGATTGCCACCCAGACGGGTTCCCCATTAATTGAGATCCTGGCCGGGATGATCCCGGATAATGAGAAAAACGAACCAGCTAAGGATGCGCTTCCGGGTTATGTCAGCCATCCCTTTTATAAAATTCGTATCGGCAGCCGTGAAGACCGCATCCTCAAGCATGCCTTTCTTGTCCCTGTAGGGATCAAGTACATTGAAGAAATTCGGCGGACTGATCGAGCATACCAGGCACAAAAACCACTTCCTGAGCATTGGCGCGATCGGATATTAATTGGTGGGGAGGAATCTTCTGGGCTGACAAGCCGCGGGCATGTCACCGATAAGGATGGCCCTTGGGCAGATATCCTGATTATGGACATGCTGGCCTATTTCGGTACCCGTGAAAATAACCCACTGACAACCATTGCAGAGATTTGGGAAGACACCGTTCAGATGGAAGGCTTATGGCATTCTTATGGCTGTTCTTATCGTGATGAGACATCTCATACAGGCCGAACGGATGTGGACGCGCCCCTGGAAGCTAAAGAAGCATTTATTAACACCTATCTGGAATTGGCGCAACAGGATAATCACCCGCAGGTGGCAGGGATGGCGGTGGCTTATCTGGGCGGTATTCGCTATGATGTGGCTGAAATGCAGCTGCTGGATGCTCAGGGAGATTCGCGATATCAACTGCGAGTCCGGGCGTCCGGCACCGAACCCATCAATCGAATATATGTAGAGAGTAAGGATCCTGTATTGGGTAAGAAGATCATGGATGCTGCACTGGAAAGACTTGAGTTATTGACCATCAGTGAGATACGCAAATCTCACAGCGAATGGCGCTTAGTGGATATGCTCTCCCAAACACGCCTGACTGAAAAAACTCACCAGGCTGTCGTGATGACCATTGCAGATAAGGGTTGGAAGATGTCTGAGGTGACCACCAGGCTTGTGAAAAGTATGCATATTCTGGAAAATCGCAACCGAAAGATTGCTCAGAAATGGCTGGATGCGCTTGAAAAATGATGGCATGCAACGAAACGCGATTCCTGCTGTTGTCCAGGCTTTACTCGCCGCTTTGTTGTTTGGTGTAAGTACTCCTATATCAAAATTTTTCCTCGGAGAAATTGAACCTGTTCCGCTCGTGGCTTTTCTATATCTTGGAAGCGGTATTGGTCTGGCTATTTTTCAGATTATTCAACGGAACAAACAGCCTGAGAACACAGAAGCATCCCTTAAGAGATCTGACATAGGATGGTTAACAGGGGCGGTTCTTACTGGTGGCGTTATTGCCCCTATCATCTTGCTTTTTAGTTTAAGGGATACTCCTGGGGCGATAGCATCGCTTTTGTTAAATTTCGAAGGTGTGGCTACAACATTGATTGCTGCATCGATATTCAAAGAGGCTGTAAGTCGCCGGGCATGGTTGGCGATTATTGTCATAACTGCAGCAAGCATCCTCCTTTCAGTGATGCCTGACGAGGGCTGGGGCATATCTTTGAGTGCAGTTGGTGTCTTGGTTGCCTGTTTTTTTTGGGGAGTTGATAACAACTTCACACGAAATATATCATCGAAAAACCCGGTCAGCATCGTGATGATTAAGGGTTTCGCTGCTGGTACTTTTTCTCTCCTCTTAGCAATTATTTTAGGGAACCAGCTGCCTGATTGGACAACCATCATCAAAGCCATGCTCCTGGGCAGTCTTAGTTACGGATTGAGCATTACCTTGTTCATCCGAGCAATGCGTGGACTCGGAGCAGCACGAACTAGTGCTTTGTATGGAACAGCACCATTGGCTGGTGTTACCTTGTCATTTGTGTTGTTAAATGAGTCGGGCAGTAGTTTGTTCTTGATTGCTCTTCTGCTGATGATCATGGGTGCAGTGTTGCTTGTTTATGAAGAGCATCATCACAGCCACATGCATGAAGTTGTTGTACATGAGCACTGGCATCAGCATGATGATGACCATCATCTGCATCATCATGATGACCTCAAACCTGTTCGAGCTCATTCCCATGAACATAAGCATGATCAGCAAGAGCACACACATCATCATATGCCAGATATTCACCATCGGCATACCCATAATTCTGATGAATGATCAGAAGGGGAAATCCTCCCTATCGGTGATATTCTGATCACATGTGACCAACCAGTCACATAATCAGCATAGGTAGTTTTCGGTCCGTTTAATTCTCTCCCTGGATGATGATCAGTGTTTGACTGCTGAAAGCATAAAATCCTAAAGGTACAAAGTCCTGGTTGAAAATGTGATCCCTGAGAGCAAACGCAAAATCACTTTGATCAACCAGGCGGTCATAAACATCAAATTTAAAAAATGGTTGGTAACGAGCTGAGAGATAATTGACGCGCGCCATATCCAATTTGATCTGCGGCCAGTCATTTCGAGGGAAAAGGATAGGATGATCTGCCAGTAAAATGATCTCGTCAGGAAGTGTTGGCAGCAGCTCCTGAAATTCTTCCAGGTACATCAGTGGATAGGATGAATTTTGTGCTTCATATTCACTGTTGGCATCCCTGTGAATCAGGTAGGGGTCAAAACTGTCAGAAGACTTTCGTACCTGCACCTGGAGATACGCAGAGCCTCCAGCAGGAATGTTCTCAACAGCTACGTTGGCACCTGATGTGCCGCCAAGAACCAGCTGCATTGGCAGCATTTCGCCATTAAAATCATGGGCGACATTCAGGAAATAGACTGTGATCGTTTCCCCTAAGAAATCAAAGTTTCGTTGGTGGATTGCCCGATCAAGTAGTTGGAAACTGATGAAAGCCCACAGGTTATCAACCATATTAGACTGATTTGTTTCGATCCTGGTGACGTATATGTATGACCAGTCAACCATCCTGCCATTGACATCTTCAAAAGGGAAAAGGACAGCAGGCTGCGCTGGTACCTGACTGGGTGTAGCCGTTGAGGTCATGGTTCGATAAGGAGTGGGCGTGATAGTTGAGGTGCTCGATGGGCGTGGTGTGATGGTGTTTGCCGGTGTGGTTGTCAATGTAATTGTCGGTGTGAAGGTTTCAGTCGCCGTTGGGGAGGCTGTGTTTGTCAAAGAGGGCGTTGGGGTAATTGGGGGTGATGCCTGGCATGCAAATACACTCAGCATAATCAACCAGGATAACAAAATCAGGGGGATTCGAGAGAAAAGAAAGGATCTCATTACAAAGGGTATTCTGTGGATCAGACAGGACGGGTGATCGCTGCAGCGCCATAACCGACAACCGAGGAAGTGTCCCCTGTCGTAGAGGCTGAGGTGTCATAACGGAGGAGTGTGACATCTTTTGCTCCCAGTTTTCTGGCGGACCATAAAACAGTTGCTATTGCAGCCAGGCCGCAGGCATGGCCCTTTCCCTGGTCCTTGAGATCGAATAAGCCTTCTGGAGAGAAATCGTCCAGGGCTGACATCACCCTGTTGTCCAATTGATTTGCGATCCTTTCAGGATAGAAATGAGAAAGATCACTGCTGGCAACCAGCAAGCATGATTCGCCCTGAAGCTTCTCAGCCAGGATCTCTCCAAGGGTTTGAGCAATCTCTCGTGACTGGTCCCGGAGCATGATGGGGATCAGGTTGAATTTATCCTTTATTGCTCTTTGTAAAAAAGGCAGCTCAATTTCAAGGGAATGCTCCTGGTCATTAGCAATTGGTGTGAGCGACATACCGGTTCTATCTCGCAAGGTTGTATTGATTTCAGAGATTTTCTCAGCTGCCAATGGGATCTCACCAAGTGGGGTTCCATAAGCACTGTGGGCGCTGGTCAATATGGGTTGGGGATAATACTGGTGCAAAGGCGAAATGACGGCAACGATCTCAAAAGATTTTCCGATAATGGTTTTATAGGCGTGCCCTGCTACAGAACCGGAATACTGGTAACCCGCATGGGGAGCTACCAGGGCTACTACTTCTCCGGGGAGATCAGGCAACACAGCCCTCTCGATATATCGATCGATAGTTTTCTGCAGTCTTTCTGGGTTTGCGCTGTACCAGGTTCCTGCTATTGGAGAAGGTCTCACAGATTGAATTTCAATCATCGTATTTTGATTTTAGCATATCCGTCGATTGATTTCTATTATTTTGTATAAAAGGTTACTGACTGAACGGACAACCTTATCCAGTGGCGTTCTTTATTGCAAAGGATTCTGTTGTCCTTAAATTATTGTATTAATACAGGAAATCCCAGGGGTTCACACGTCCATATTCGTCGCTGCGCATTTCGAAGTGCAGGTGCGGACCGGTGGATTTGCCTGTGCTGCCCATCAAGCCGATGGTATCACCCTGGAAGACTTCCTGTCCACACCCCACATTGATTTGACTGAGGTGAGCGTAGAGGGTTTGCCATCCTGAGCCATGATCGATGACGATCATATCGCCATACCCATAATCATTCCAGCCGGCATAAACTATCACACCATGATCTGCAGCGAAAATTGGGTTGCCGAGTCGTCCTGCAATGTCGATGCCATAATGGTTCGTTTCCGGGCTGTAATCATACCCAGATAGATAGCGTTCAACGGTTGGCCACAGGAAAGTGAGCGATCCTGTAACGCCATCGTAATGCCCTGTACAAGCGCCAGGACCAAGGTGTTTCGCGGTGGCAGGTTCTTCCCGGCTGATGCGTGGTGTTCGCCAATCGGTGAAGACTCCTTCACCGCCAGGGATCACAAGCATTTTGTCAGGAGGGATGTTTGGGTTGGCATAATCACCGATTTCGTCTGGGTCCAATTCGTTTTCCGGCCAGTTGATAATTTCTTCCGGGGTCACGCCATAGAAAGACGCCACACCATTGAGGCCCTCACCAGCACTCCATTTATGGTAAACGCCGTCAACAGGCAGGATATTCAGTTCCTGCCCGGGTAAGATGAAATGGGGGTCATCGCCTAATAGGTAGCGGTTGCCCCACAATATCGTTTGAGGTTTTAAATTGAATTTCTCAGCGATGCTGAAGATCGAATCACCTGATTCAACAGTGTATTGGATAACTTTATCCCGAACATAGTTGATTGGCAGAATCGTATGAAGGTCAGAAGTGCGGTCAACACCACCTGAGGTGTTTACGACCGCATTAAAAACGGGTGTCACAGCGATTATTGGTGTGGGTAATGTTTCAGCATTTACCGCAACGGGGCTGTCGTTTACTTGCTCTGGGTTATTAAAATAAAATATCTTCATTACCCATACAACCAGCACCACAAGCAGGATCGTGCTGACAGCCGTCGCAAAACGCAAAGCTGTGTCTCCCAAGCCATAGCGCCTTATCCGGTTCCACAACTGGTCCAGGCGAGGTTCAGCTGGCAGTTTTTCTGTATCGATTAAGGTTTCGTCATAGAGCGGCTTTAATTCAGGCGGCTGCCATGATTTTGTCTCATCTTGCATGATTTACTCCGATAGGGAGTCTAGCATGTTTTTTAATGAATGGCGAATCTTATAGGGTAAGCATATGTGAATGATCATTAATAATCTGTTCAATTATGGAAAGGAAAATTAATAAAAAGAGCACCCATTAAGTATCGATCACTATTGATTTCAATATTTAACTGTTCACCTGGTAATTTTGGGTTGGTCCATCTTGCCTGCTTTATATGAAGGAGAATAAATGCATTTCAATGTATAATCATGAATGGAGAGGTTTTATCAGGAAAACTTCTCGCTTATCACCTCGTTAGGCGAAAAAGGGAGTGTTAATCATGCGACATCTATTCTACCGACTATTATTTTTGGCGTTTATACCTATTTGGCTGGCTGGCTGTGTCGAGCCCACACCGATGTTGACACCCGCGAATGACGAAACGCAATTACCAACCGAAACGGATATGCCCGTAACTACATCGTCACCTACCTCTAAAACTT
>CAYTXE010000041.1:0-19979 GCA_964441045.1 uncultured Candidatus Brevefilum sp. | reverse complement strand
AGATCCTGCAACAACCTATTACTGGCAGGTGCGGGCAAGCAACGAGTATGGGACGACTTACGCGGATGGCAGCCCAACAGCATTCTGGCAATTCACAACAGCAGGAGACCCACCTGGCAACTTCAACAAAACCAGCCCTTTTGATGGTGCAACCGATCAACCGACTGACCTGACATTAAGCTGGGGGAGCAGCAGCGGCGTGACATGGTATGCATATTGTTATGATGAGTCGGATGATAATGACTGCGAAAATTGGACTGATGTTGGTGAATCCACATCTATAAACCCGGACGGGATTGATGCCGGTACCATATACTACTGGCAGGTGCGGGCGGTCAATGGCGTGGGCACGACCTATGCTGATGGTGGATTGGAAGATTTTTGGCAGTTTGAAACCATTGATTATCAGTCATTTCTACCACTTATTCGCAAGGATTGAAGTTATTTAAAGTATTCCTGCTAAACATCTTGAAGTCCCCCCTTCCCGACGATATCCTTATTGGTAAACTAATCTCAAAAATAACCCTAGATTTCCTGGTTTAGCATCGTGTTCAATAAAAATTCTCAGGATCTGCTCGCGTATAAAGGAATTGATCAATAAAACGCCTAATACCAATATCTTTTTGATGTATCAAGGTCAAAGTGACTCAAGCTAGGGCTTCCCCCGGGGGAAGCTGTCAGCTGCAAGCTGACTGATGAGGGATTAGCCTTTCATTAACTGCCTGGTCAATAGTTTCGCAGACACTTGGAAAACTCGCCCATATCTCATTGTTGGGTATTCGAAGCACAGACAGACCGAGACTGTTCAGATATTCCGTCCTGCGCTTATCGTATTCAAGACCGACATCTTGATAGTGTTGTGACCCATCCAATTCCACAATGAGCTTTGCCTTGTGGCAATAGAAATCAACAATATAGCTTCCAATAACCTTTTGTCGGTTGAATTGCACCGGATAGTTTTTTAGAAAATCGTACCACAGGTGCCGTTCTTCCTTCGTCATGTTCCGACGCAGGCTTTGTGAGGTATTTGTCAGTTTTTTATTTCTTGGTAAGCTCAAACGCCCTCATCCGTCACGCCTTCGGCGTGTCACCTTCCCCCTGGGGGAAGGCTTGCTTTGCATTTCTGTTAACTGGTTTATAAGATCTAGATTCAAGTATCAAGTGCAACAGTGGTTTATTAAGATTACCATAGGCTGAGAAAATGCTGGTCTCTTCCGAAGCTTGAGATTCAACCAATTTTTGACAAAACAAGTATCTGCGTGGGTCAGTTTTTCCAAAATCAGTTATTAAAAGTATATTTAATCAGCACGACCCAACCACCTTGCATTATATCATTCCAGATATGCCGGTCGCGAAGCATGTCTATGGCTATGTGCTCCTTCACTTGGCGGGGGAAAGAACCATAACTTAATTCAGCTCACCTTTTTATTGCCAATTTTGATGCACTTATGAGTTGAATCTAAGTATTTTATAAAGCTGAAATGGGAATTTAACAAGCAAACTATATCTTGTTAGTCAGTATTTGATTAATTCCCCACCGATGATTTTTAAGGAATCAATCCCTTTTGCAATTCTAAGTATATCCACATTCTTTCCCTAAGTTGATCATCAGGATAATGATGAGGATGTGTTTGTAAGATTTCTTTTCTGGTAAAATCCATCCATGCTCGATGCTTATACGCATTTAATAATTAGCAAATATCGGAAGTGTATCCATGCATTTTGACCTGCACGCCCCCTACAAACCCACCGGTGACCAGCCCAAAGCGATCTCCGAACTGGTTGATGGAATCCGAAACGGCTGTCAACACCAGGTTCTGTTAGGTGCCACGGGCACCGGCAAGACCTTTACCATTGCCAATGTGATCCAGCAAATCCAGCTGCCGACGCTTGTGATGGCCCACAATAAAACACTTGCTGCACAGCTTTACGCAGAATTTAAGGAATTCTTCCCGAATAATGCGGTGGAATTCTTTGTCTCCTACTATGACTACTATCAACCTGAAGCATATGTTCCCCGTAAAGACCTGTATATCGAAAAGGAAACAGATATCAACGAGGAGATTGACAGGCTCCGGCTGGCCGCGACAACGGCATTGATGTCACGGAAAGATGTGATCATTGTCGCCTCGGTTTCTGCCATCTATGGTTTGGGCGATCCTGAAGCTTACGGCGGTAACGTTATCCGCCTGGAGGTGGGCCAGATCTTCCGGCGAAATGCCTTATTGCGCCGCCTTGTGGAAATCCAATACACCCGCAATGATTTTGAATTGAAACCAGGCATCTTCCGTGTGCGTGGGGATACACTGGAAATCCTGCCCGCCTATGACGACACCCGAGCTTTCCGGATCAGTTTCTTTGGGGATGAGGTGGAGCGGATCATAACAGTGAACCCGCTGACAGGGGAGGTGTTTGAGAACCTGGAGGTTATTGAGGTCTATCCAGCCAAGCACTATATCACTGAAGAGGATCGCATGCGCCAGGCATTGACGGGTATTGAAACAGAATTGGAAGACCGCCTGGAAGAATTACGAAAGGCTGAAAAGCTATTGGAAGTACAGCGGCTGGAACAGCGCACCCGTTATGACCTGGAGATGATGCGGGAGGTGGGCTATTGTTCGGGGATTGAGAATTACTCCCGTCATATTGATGGTCGTCCACCCGGATCACCTCCGTGGACGTTAATTGACTTTCTTCCCAAGGAATATATGCTGGTTCTGGATGAATCTCACATGATGGTGCCCCAAATCCGGGGGATGTATCGAGGTGACCAGTCACGGAAAAGTGTCCTGGTGGAGTATGGCTTTCGTTTACCTTCCGCAATGGATAACCGCCCCTTGAAATTTGAAGAATTTAAGCAGTTAATGGGCATCACCTTATATACCTCGGCGACACCGGCTGACTATGAACTAAACCTTGCGGATCAAGTCGTGGAACAGGTCATCCGTCCGACAGGTTTGATCGACCCGAAGATTGATGTACGACCCTCAGAAGGCCAGGTAGATGACCTGGTAGGTGAGATCAATAAACGGATTGAACACGGTGAGCGAGTATTGGTGACCACGTTGACCAAGCGGATGGCAGAAGACCTGTCAGATTACCTGATGGAGTTGGGGTTTAAGGTCCACTATCTACACTCAGAAATTATCACCCTGGAGCGTGTAGGTATCTTGCGCGATCTTCGCCTGGGTGTCTTTGATGTGGTGGTGGGGATCAACTTATTGAGGGAAGGTTTGGACCTGCCAGAAGTCTCGCTGGTCGCTATCCTTGATGCAGACAAGCAGGGGTTCCTGAGGTCGGGGACAGCGCTGATCCAGACGGTGGGGCGTGCGGCAAGGCATGTGCACGGTGAGGTCATCATGTATGCTGACCGGGTTACCCCTGCGATGAAACAAGCCATTGATGAAACAAACCGCCGGCGGGAAATCCAAAATGCATATAACAAAGCACACCATATTGAGCCCGCCAGCGTGGTCAAATCTGTCCGTGACCTGACGGATCGGCTGGCGCGTGATGCCGGTGCGGAATCCGGGGAGGGACTTAGGGGAAAGGCTTCCAAGCTGGAACAGAAAGAGCTGGCTCGCATGATCTCAGAGCTGGAAAAGCAAATGAGGGCGGCTGCCAAAGAGCTGGCGTTCGAAAGAGCAGCCATGCTGCGTGACCAGGTTTACGAATTGCGAGCGATATTTGCAGATGAGTCTGATCTCCCACCCTGGAAGAAGATACAGCTGCTTTCGGGAGAGGGTGAAGAAGCGTAAACCGGACCGGGAATACATTTCAGCCGATATTAAATTTTGATCTTCAGTATTGAAAATTCAGGCAGTCATCCGAACAGAGAAGCGATCGAAATTCCCCTTTGCATCAGAAAATTCATAATCCACACCCCTGACATCTGACCCGAGCGGCCCCCGACGTAAATCTGCCAGCAGACGGTTGAGGTTTTCATGATCACCCTCTGCGACAACTTCCACCTTACCATTCCAAAGATTGCGCACCCAACCTGTGAGGCTGTATTGCTGTGCAGTTTCAATGGTGAAGTATCTAAAGCCAACCCCCTGAACACGACCTTTAACAAAAGCATGCAGTCGAAAGGTCTCTTTTGTGCTCATTCCTAATCCTTTCGCTTGTGGTTCATGTTATGTTGATATTTTCGATGAATCCTTGGGAGAAACACTATCACTGGGGATCAGGTTGATTGTGGACCTTAGAATTTATCCTGCTGTGGCAGGTTTTGCACCTGAATGTTGGTTAAACATCCTCGTTTTCAAGTTCGTCAGCGATCAAATCCTCGAGATCTTCTTCTTCAACCACTATCATGTCAAACAGGTTGACCTGTTCTGTGAAGTCAAGGTTTTCGAGGGCTTCTTCCAGGAACTGCTGTTCCTCCGGATCATTGGTTTCTTCCAGGGACATTTCAATCAATTCACGAACACCCTGCCCGCCGATCTTGGTCAGGGACCAGATCGCAGCAAACAAAAGGTCTTGATCATCTGGGCCTGTATCCAGTAAGTCGAAGAGCAAGTCTCGGGCTTCTTGTGCCTCGAGTTCGCCAGCAGCTCTTACTGCCTCATACTGAACCATGGGGTCAGGGTGATCCAACATCCGCACAACCGCTTTAATCCAGCGCTGGTCATACGAGCGGCTCATTGCAAATAATGCACTCTGGAGCCATTCATCATCCTTGGTATCATAGGCTTTTTGGATAAAACCCGGGATATCAGGGTGGCTGGCATAGCCTAAAGCTTCCAGGGCACGCCGGCGTACCAAAACCTCGTCTGAGCCAAGATGGGTTTGGATCAGGTGCTGCAGCAGGTCTTTGTAGGTGGATGTTTTAATTTCATCTAATTCCCCGAGATACACAAACATACCCAGGCCGGTTGCTGCTGCGGCCCGCACAATTGATTCCGGATCTTCATTCAGCCGTTTCAAGAGCAGAGGTACCAGGTCTTCTTCCTGGGACTGCCATAGAAGTCGAATGGCGGTCGCCCGGGCGACGGGGTCTTCATCATCCAAACACGAGGTCGCAAAGTGATCAAAAAAGAGGAGCGTGTCCGCTTCCGCCAGGTTTTCCATATCTTCCAGCAATGCCCGTCGGCGCTGTACTCTTACCTTTGGCCAAACTTCAGATATATTCTTTAAATCTTCCCGGCTAATATCTGAGAAGAAATATAACAACCCCGCAGGAAAAGGAATTTCATTGTTCAGAAGTGCTTCGCTTACCTCGGAAAATTCAATGGCATTTGAATTAGATATGTTATTCATTTGACTTACCATAAATTTAGATTACCAGGGCACGACGATCGGATCGGTGAAATCAAGCACAGTAATGACGATCATCAGCCCGATCAAGAGGAGAAAACTAACGGTGTTAACGGCGTTTTCCCATTTTTGGGGGATGCGTTTTTTGAACAACAATTCGGGGAGTGTGAACAAGATCCGACCGCCATCAAGTGCAGGAATCGGCAGCAAATTTGTGATCCCCAGTGCCAGGGAGATATTGGCTATGATCGAGAGGGTGAAGATTGGAAGCGGTTGGGCGGTCTGGAGATCGATTGTCTGATCCCGCTCAACTGCCTGGCTGTAAATATCATAGATGCCTTTATAGCCTACCGGGCGTGCGATCGCAGGATCCATTGTGCCGCGGATCAAGCGGACGGGCAGCAGTAAAGTCTCTTTGATGACAATGCCAGTTGTTTCAAAGGCATATTGAAGTGATTGAAAGAAGGGTGTGGGTTTGAGGGGATTGCTCAAGGCAACACCCATCGCCCCTTCGCCTTCAGGGGGATTCACACGCGGGATCAGCGTGACTGTTTCGATATTTTCCCCGCGTTCTATGGTCAACGTAATTTCCTGACCGATATGCTGGTGTACCTTTTCAATCAGGTCATCAATCCCCTCGATGGATTCGCCATCCAGGGTAAGGATAATGTCACCGGTCATTATTCCGACGTTCATAGCTGGGGATCCGGGTGAAACCTGTGTGACCTGGGCTTGATTGGAAGCAGGCACACCGATGGCGCTGTAGATGATGATCAGAATGATGATCCCGATCAGGAAATTCATTAATGGACCTGCAAGGGCGATCACAAACCGCTTCCAGGCGGCGGCCGCTGCCATGCCGCCTTCAACACCTTCATCTGTCTCCCCTTTAGGACGTACGAATCCACCGAATGGGATCCAGTTGAGGGTGATCTCTGTGCCTTTCCACTCGCCAATCTTTGCCAGGCGGGGGGGATAGCCAAAGCCAAACTCTTCAACAGGGACGCCGACTGCACGAGACGCCAGGAAATGACCCAGCTCGTGGAGGAAGATCAGCATACCGATCACAAATACAACCTGTAATATTAATAGGACAACGCTCATTGTTTACCCTTAATCATCTGATGTGTCGATTGACACACGGCATGTTCATTAAAATTGGCGCTTCATTATACCCGTTTGCCTATTTTGATGTGTTTGCTGCCAGCAGGCGGGCAGGTCCCGCCGGCATGCCTTTCAGTATCTTCAAAACCATTGGGAGTTGACGCAAGCGTGATAGAACCTCCCCCATGGCTTCCTGGAGGCAGATCACATGCACATTTGGTCCGGCATCCAGTGTATAGGTTACAGGAATGTCGTGCTTCTGCCATTCCATGACAGCTTTCATGATTGTTAATGACCCCGGGTGCCAGTAGAAAAGGGGTGGGTTGGAGGTCATCATCACGGTGTGCATCATGTTGCTGTCAAGCTCAGTCACTTTCGCCAGGGCGTTGAAGTCCCGGTTGAGGATTGCCTTTCGGCAGAGATCCAAACGGCGGGGTGCGTCCTGTACACGGGCTTCTTGAAAGGGGCTGGATGGCGCTGAAATCATTCCGGCTTCAGATCCTACAAGTTTGTGCTTTTCGCTGAGGATCGCGATCAGATCCACCAGATTCCAATGATCTGCAGGTGCAAATGAAAAAGCAAAGGATTCTCCAACCAATGGATCGGTTCGCCATTCGACAAAACCCCCGGGGATGGAACGGCAAGCGGATCCTGAGCCATACCTTGCAAGACCCGAAAGGTCCTTTTCTGAGAGGTGCAGCCCCAAAGCAGCTGTCCCAGCCAGCGCCAGGGCGGCAAAGGCGGATGCGGAGGAAGCGAGCCCCGCACCAACGGGGAAATTATTCTCACTGCGAACATGGGCAAAGTACTGTGAGTCAGTTTTCCAGCGGATATAATCCAAAAATGCGGCTACACGCTGTAAGGCTGGACCTGTGACTTTTTGATCATTCAGGATGAGGGTGTCTTTCCCTAATGAGCGGTCATATTCAACCATGGTTCGAGTAGAAAGGCAGCCGATGTTCATGGATATCGAATCGTTGGCTGGAAGTCGCCCCACTTCATCCTTCAGCCCCCAGTATTTAATGAAGGCGATATTGGGGTGTGCTATGGCTGTTGCTTTCATGCTCATAGTGAAAAGAATACCTTAAACGCTGGGGGAAAGGAAGGTGAATGGTGAATAGAGCATTGTCAGTGAGGTATCAGTTATCAGGTAATAGGATTCAGGTATTGGGTTATCAGGGATTGTGCAATCAGGTACTAGGCAATAGGTATTAGCTGCCGAGTAGAAGCGATGTACTTACACTTTCAGCTTTTAACTTCGAGCTATTAGCTATGAGCTACTTCCTACACCTATACCTCTTTCCTGCTTCCGAAGATACCCATTACAATTGTGATATCTTTCCGTTTTAGTTATTATTGGAGTTGATCATGCAAATTGATATTGTAAATACCAAACGTGAGCTACGTCAATTCATCCAATTTCCTTACCGGCACTATCAAGATGATCCTGTTTGGGTACCACCGCTGCGTTCTGAACAGAAGGCACAGTTTGATGCTAAGAAGAATCCCATGCTGGATCACTGTGATACCCAGTTGTTTCTTCTCAAAGATGGTGGAGAAGTGATTGGACGCTGTTCTGCGTTTGTGGACCACCTGGCAGTAGAACACTGGGGAGAACCCATTGGGTTGTTTGGGTCTTTTGAGTGCGTGGAGGATGAGGGAGCAGCACATCAATTACTTTCAGCTGCGCGTGAATGGCTGGTCTTAAAAGGGATGAAAGCAATGCGTGGCCCGTGGAGTTTCGCATCCCAGGAGTGGGGATTGGAAATTGAGGGGGGAGATCGGCGTCCTGTAATCTTTGCACCACACAACCCACCATATTATGCAGCCTATTTTGATAAGTTTGGGTTGGGAAAAGCCATGGACCTGATAGCGTATTTGGCGGATATGCGTAGTGGATACGAGTTCCCAGAACGTTACCAGACCCTGACGGACCGGATCCAGACGCGGTATGGCGTGAAAGTCAGAGCTGTAGATATGGACAATCTTGAAACCGAAGTGATGACAATAGTGGATTTGTCCGACGAGTCCATTTCTGAAAACTGGGGTTACTATCCCGTGACAGAAGATGAAGCACGCGCCATGGCGCGTGACTTGAAGCGAATTGTGAATCCTGATGCACTGCTGATTGCAGAAGACAAAGACGGACAACCGATAGGATTTGCCCTGTCCCTGCCAGATGTAAACACGCTCCTGCAGGGGATGAATGGCAGTTTGCTTCCTTTTGGTTGGCTTAAGATGCTTGTCGGAATGAAGAAGATCCATAATTATCGCATGTGGGCGCTGGGGGTAGTGCCTGCATACCATGGGAAGGCGATTGATACACTCTTATACAAGGCGACGTATGAAGCGTTGAAGGATATGCAGGTTTGTATGGAGATCAATTATGTTTTGGAGAACAATCACCGCATGAACAATGCACTGCTCAAATTGAATGTAGAGCCCATTCGGCGCTACCGAGTGTATGAGATGGCGATTGGATAAGTTCTTTTTCTAACAGTCATTCGACCAGCCAAAATTGTAAGAATAGATGTATGTGTTCTCGCTAACCGAATATCAGCAGCTGAATTTGCCAGTCTTGGCTTTGTTATGTTTTGTGATAATGAAAATAGGCAATTCGTCAACAATCCAATATTCATACCCACAATAATTGTAAAGACATCAATAAAGAATTGCATTCATATCTAATTTTAGTGTATCAAGCTCGAAGATTTACCATCACTATCTAAATTTTGGTGTAAAATTGAGGTATCAATATCAGTCCAGCTTTGATAATTTTTAATGGCGAATTTTGGAATATAGGATTGATTAAGAAAATTTGACCAAGATGTTTACATTGTCTCTTTTTGATATCAAAAGAATGGAGGTGGAAATAACTCGAAGAAGTTGTTTTGAAGAAAAGTTTCTTAAGGAAATCAAGATAGTTGTAAAGGAGAATAATGAATAAAAAAATTATTATGTTGATTGTCGTCTTGTTACTTATTCCGACGATGATTCTTACTGCTTGTAAGCCGGCAGTAGAGCCTGAGGAACCCGCTGAAGAGCCGGCTGCACCTGTAGAGGAAGCAGAAGAACCTGCAGAAGAAGAGGTCGAACCCGTCGAGGAAGAAGAACCTGCTGAGGAAGAAGAGCCAGCAGAAGAACCTGAACCAGAAGAATTTATCTTTGGATTGTTGATGGTTGGTCCATATAATGATAAAGGTTGGAGTCAGGCGCATTATGAAGCTGGTTTGTATGTGGAAGAGAACGTGCCCGGGACAAAAATGATCTATCTGGATGTAGTGAACACAGCTGATCGTCCCGGAACGACAGCCGCGCAATTGGCTGAGGAGTTAGTTCAGCAGGGTGCTCAACTGATAATCTTCTCCTCGGACGACATGAAAGCCGACGCTGTTGAATTCGCTGAGAACAATCCTGATGTTTATATCATTCATGCATCCGGTGATTCTGTTTGGGCGGATGGAGAAAACTACGTCGCTTTGGACAATGTGACCAATGTGATGGGAGAGATGGAATACGGCAAGATGATGGCTGGTTGTGATGCTGCTTTACACACCCAAACAGGTTCCATTGGCTATCTTGGGCCATTAATCAACGAAGAAACACGTCGATTGGTCGCAGCAGCTCAACTAGGTGCAAAGTATTGCTGGGAAAACTACCTGGAAAAGGATCCTGCTGATTTGAACTTCAAAGTTACCTGGATTGGTTTCTGGTTCAATATTCCCGGCTTCACCGAAGATCCCACACAGGTTGCTAATGAATTTATCAATGCCGGTTACGATGTGATCATTTCTGGTATTGATACGACAGAAGCGCTTGTTGAAGCACGTAAAGCGACGAGTGAAGGTACACCAGTTTTCGCGATCCCGTATGATTTTGTGGGTGCCTGTGAAGAAGCGCCAGATGTTTGTCTCGGCACTCCCTACTTTAATTGGGGTCCCGCTTATGTGCGTCATATCTCCGCTGCGGTTGACGGTTCCTGGGAATCTGTATTTGAATGGCTGCCGCCTGATTGGGAAGATATCAACAATAAGGATACCACGGCGGTTGGCTTCATCAAAGGCACTGGGATGTCTCCTGATGCAGAACCCCTTCTCCAACAATTCATCGATGAGCTGGCCGGTGGATTGAACCTTTGGACAGGCCCATTGAATTTCCAGGATGGCACCGAATTCCTTGCGGATGGCGAAACAGCTACAGATGTAGAAATCTGGTATATGCCGCAATTGCTTGAAGGTATTGAAGGTCGTTCAGAATAACAACAACTCAACTAGGAATTGGGGAAGACGAATTCGTCTTCCCCATTTTTATGAAATATATAAAAAATGAATGTTGGATTTAAACTGATCAATAAACATTTTGGCGACGTACATGCCAACGCTGATATTTCCCTTAATATCCAGGAAGGTAAGATATTTGGGATCTTAGGCGAAAATGGAGCTGGAAAGAGCACATTAATGAAAATTCTTTCCGGCTTTATTAAGCCAGATTCAGGGGAACTCCTCCTGGATGAAAAAAAGGTTTCAATCGATTCACCAGCTGATGCTATTAAATTTGGGATTGGAATGCTCCATCAGGATCCGCTTGATTTTCCGCCCATGCAGGTCATAGATAATTTTATCCTGGGAGAGAGAGGCGGTTTGCTTTTTTCTCATAAGGAAAAGATTAAGGAATTTCAGGAATTGCAGAAGCAGTTTAATTTTTCCCTGGATCCGCAAGCCTACATCGATACATTGACTGTTGGTGAGCGGCAGCAATTAGAAATTTTGCGATTATTATGGTTAGGTGCCAGGGTATTAATATTAGATGAGCCAACCACCGGCATCAGTTCCCTGCAAAAGGATAAATTATTCGCAGCTCTCAAGTTTCTGGCAGAAGAAGGAAAAACAATCATCTTTGTATCTCATAAGCTGGAAGATGTAGAAAGCATATGTCACTGTGTGGCGATATTACGAAAAGGGTTATTAGTTGGTGAGGTTGAATCACCTTATGACACAGATCAACTGGTGGAAATGATGTTTGGGAAAAGGATCATCTTAACTAACCCAAAACCATTAACCAAGGACAGAGTCGTTTTTGAGCTTGAAGATTTTGTTGTTGAAAAATATCCCCTGAAAATCGGCCCGGTGAACTTTAATTTACATGCTGGTGAAGTTGTTGGCTTAGCCGGTATGGAAGGAAGCGGTCAAGATGTGCTGTTAAGAGCCTGTGTGGGTCTATTAAGATCTGTCTCGGGCTGTGTGACCGTCAATGGCAAAGATATGACCCATAAGAATTATCTTGATTTTATGGAAAACGATGTGTCTTTCTTACCTGCATCAAGGTTGGAAGAAGGACTTGTGCCAGGTTTAACACTGGCTGAACACGTCACAATTACGGAAGAAGGTAAAAAACCATTATTCATCGATAAAAGCTATTTTCGGAAACAAGCAGAGAAAAAGATCGATGAATATCATATTATCGGTCTACCTGAGACGCCTGTTGAGTCACTATCTGGTGGAAATCAGCAAAGAGCAGTTCTGTCCATGTTGAAAGATTCCCTTTCTGTCATTCTATTAGAGCACCCAACCAGAGGATTGGATATCGAATCTGCTATCTATATGTGGGACAAATTGAAGGAGAGATGCGCACTTGGCGCTTCGATCTTCTTTATTTCAGCAGATCTAGATGAAATATTGCGGTACAGCGACAGAATCCTGGTCTTCTTCAGTGGGCGCGTTTCTTCACCGCTTGATGCATCCCAAACAAGCCTGGAAAAATTGGGGCTGTTGATAGGTGGAAAAGGATGGGATCAGGAGTTTGCCAAAGAGGAGCATGATGAATCAAACCCGAAAGCGTAGTTATTCTTTTTTATTCCAGCTGGGTGGTATCGTTTTCGCCTTCTTATTTATCAGTTTGATCTTGCTCCTGGTTGATGCGAACCCTATCGAAACTCTTCGACTGATTTGGGAAGGTGCAGTTGGAAGCTCAAGCCGAATATCCAATGTTCTTGTTGTCTGGATACCGATCGTCCTGGTTACCTGCGGTCTCCTGGTCACTTTTTCCACCGGTTTAATGAACATTGGTATTGAAGGGCAGATCACGCTTGGGGCTATCCTGACGACGGGTGTCATTCGCATGTTTCAGGACACTTCTGTTTCACCTGTTTTAGTTATTGTTATTTCAGTTGTCGCAGGGATGGCTGGTGGCGCAATTTGGGCTGCCCTTGCGGGTGTTTTGAAAACTTATGGGGGTGTGAATGAAATATTTGGTGGGTTGGGATTAAATTTTATCGCAACAGCGCTTAATATTGGATTGATTTTTGGGGCATGGAGCAGGGAAGGCGTTGCCTCAATGAGCGGAACAGATCCTTTTCCAAAGGCGTTTTGGCTGCCGACTTTCGAGTCCTTCGATTTAAATTGGCATTCTATTGCCCTGGCAATAATTGGCCTGGTTATCATTTTCTTCCTGCTGCAGGGAACCCATTTTGGCTTACGGCTCAAGGCTGTTGGGAAAGGTATACGATCAGCTTTCCGATTGGGGATCCCAACCAAACAGCATCTGATGTTATCCTTCATTATTTGTGGGTTGTTTGCAGGATTGACAGGAACACTGCAGGTTATTGGTGTTTATCACCGCTTAATCCCCTCCATTTCAAGCGGCTACGGTTATTTAGGTTTGATGGTCGCAATGTTGATCAATTACAAAGCGATTTGGGTGGCTCCAATTGCATTATTCTTTGCTGCTCTAAATATCGGAGGTATTCAATTACCGATTGTTTTAAAGCTTGATTCTTCGATAACCGGGGTGCTGCAGGGCAGCCTGGTCCTGTTCATATTACTCATGCAAGGTGTTAAGCAGCGTGTCTTGGGAAAAGGGGTAGGTGATTAAATGACAGGTGAAATGATACTTCTTGGTTTAGCAGGTGTTATTGAAGCAGGTGCGCCAATTGTGGTTGCAGCGATTGGTGAGACTATAACAGAGCGTGCTGGTGTGATCAACCTTTCACTGAATGGCTTGATCATTTTGTCGGCGATGATGGGTTTTTGGGTATCCTTAGAAACGGAGAGCCTTCTGTTGGGCTTTCTTACTGGCGCGCTGGTTGGTGCGATTGTTTCCTCCATAATAGCTTTCAGCAGTATCACGCTGAAACAATCCCAGGTTGCTGTGGGGTTTATCCTGGCCATCACCTGTGAAGATTTAGCTTATTTTCTGGGTAATCCAATCATGGGTGCTCAAGCTCCGATAATGTATGCCACACCAATTCCTTTCCTCAGCGACATACCAATTCTCGGACCCCTGTTCTTTGCTCACTCCATCATGACTTATTTAAGCTTAATTTTAATCTTTGTGGCCTGGTTCTGGATTTCAAAAACTCGTCCAGGGCTGATGCTGCGTGGGATTGGTGAAAAACCTGCCGCTGCGTTTGTGCGGGGTGCAAACGTGGTTAGAATGCGTTATCTATACACCATTCTCGGTGGGATGTTGGTGGGACTGGCAGGCCCATTGTATACATTGAGTGTGAAAGCTGGGTGGAAAGGGACCATCACTGGCCTGAATGGGATCGGATGGATTGTGTTAGCCATCACAATATTTGGCGGATGGAAACCCATTCGTGTGGCTCTTGGTGGGTATCTTTTCGCTTTTCTGCAGTGGTTGGGATTGGTTCTGCAATCAACTGTGACTTTTATTCCATCGCAAGTTTTGCAGGTTGCCCCCTTCCCCTTAATGATCCTTGCCCTGTTATTAGTAAACTTGGGTAATACGGAATGGATGGAACGTCTCATCGCAACTTTGCCAGATAAAGCCAGAATCCGTGTTACAAAATTGATCCGATCAATGCGGTCTCAACCTCCGGGCGCCCTTGGGGCCCCATTTGAAAGAGAGTAATCGTCAATAATTGACACCTCATCCATTCCAATTTTCAGCCTTTCTTATTCGTTCATTCAGGGGAGGATGGGAGTAGAAAAGGAAGACGACCCATGCTTCCGGATCAACTTCACCAAGGTTCTGGTTTGCCAGGCGGGTGAAAGCAGAGCTAAAAGCCTGAGCCTTTTGAGTTGCTTTAAGCGCGTAATCATCTGCCAGACCCTCACGCCAACGTAAAAAGGCGTTGTCAATCGGCATTATCACCAGCTGGTAGAGGGATAAAAGGATCATCAGGGCTGGTAAACCAGCCGGATCTGCTACGCCAAGTAAGCCGAATGTGATGATTGTCCAATTTATGATGAGGGAGACAAGATAGAACCCCAGGAGGGTTAACAGTGTGCTGAATCCGATCATCCACAGGACATCATGATGGACATGGTGTCCCAGTTCGTGTGCCAGAACGGTTTCGATTTCATCGGTAGAAAACTCGTCAATCAGTGTGTCCCCAAGCACAATACGGCGAGTGTTTCCAATACCCATCAGGGCTGCATTTGCCTGGCGAGTACGCCTGGACATGTCCATCTTATAGACGCCTTTAACTTTTGCGTTTGCATTTTCTGCTAACCGGAGCAGTCGCTCTGCAAGGTCAGCATGGTCTTCATTGAGGGGAGTGAATTTGTTAAATATTGGCATGATCAGGATAGGAGCCAGGTTGATAAATAAAACACTGACGAGCAGCATCCCGCCTGTAAGCCATATCCACCAGGCATCCCCGGTCATTCGCAATATCAGATAGACCACTTCGATCAGGACTAATCCCAGCACGCCGCTAAGAGCCAGGCCTTTCACCTGATCAATGAGCCATGTTTTGAGGGATTGTGTGGAAAGTTCATAGCGATGCGGTAAAACAAATTCTGAAAAATAGCTCAGGGGTAAGTTAAGCAAAAGGTAAATCCCTCCAAAGACAATTGAGAAGGCAGCGACCAGCAGCCAGTTGCTGTCAGTGATGCCGCTCAACCAGTTTCGCAATGCTGTTGACCAGCCAGAGAGCAGCCACACAAAGGCGTACAACAGGCTGATGCACTGATCGGCTACCCAAATACGGCGTTTAATGTTGGCATATTCTTTCGCTTGTTTTTGCCGTGCTGGATCAAGGGTGGCCATGGGGTGTTCCTTTAAATGTGTAATGGATAGTGATTCATAAATTTATGTATGAGGTTGAAAACAAATGGAGAAATTTCTGTAGGGATGAGGCACTCACCTTACTGCATCGTTGCTGTTGTGTTTATCCCAGGGCTGATAGAGATGATTTTCAATACCAATCCTGGTGAGCATGCGGCCCGTTGTCGTTTTTACAAGATCATCAATTGTCTCAGGATGGGTATAGAAGGATGGTGCAAGGGGGTAGATAACCGCACCAGTTTGAGCGGCCCGTATCATCAAGCGAAGGTGGACGACATGCAGGGGGGTTTCGCGCACAGCCAGGAGGAGCGGTCGACCTTCTTTGAGGCACACATCCGCCGCACGCTGAACCAGATTCTCAGCATAACTGTTGGCAACACCAGAAAGGGTCTTAATTGAGCAGGGGATAATCAGCATGCCATTTGTATGGAACGAGCCAGAGGCGATTGGTGCGCTGAGGTCGTCCGGCTGATAGGCTTTATCCACACTCTTCAGGAGTGTTTCAATGTTGGTATATGTTTCTTCAGCGATAACCTGCGCACCCACAGGGCTGATAACCAGGTGCACCTCAAATTGCAGGTCTTTCAGGGTTTTAATTGCTTGCAAACCGTAGATAGCACCACTGGCACCTGTCATGGCAAGGACGATTCGATCAGGTTTTTCCATGGTGAAATTATACTGTTTAAATCAAAACAGGAATTATGAGGATGACGAACCAAAAAATCTGATCCAGATGACCTTCTGGTGGATGCTTGGTGGGAAGATCGAAAATCCAGGTTTATTAGCGGAACAATGCTAAGAATTCGTTGTGCAATTTTCCCATTGAGACCGTGTTTAAATATTCCTGCAACAGGGCAAAATATGCTGTTTTGCTGATCCGTTTACCCTGATACTGGTCCAATTTCTTGCCGTATTGCTTAAAGGTTCTGATTTGCCCGGGTGTGAATTTTACTTTACGATCCAATATGATCTGGTCGCGGTTGTTGACAAACAACATCCAGGCGTACTTCTGGTTAAACAGCAGTTTCAGCCTTTTGCGTGATTCAGCACTGAGCGGATCCGTTTTTTCAATGCCTTCTGCATCCTCATATGGACTCATCCAGGTTTCCTTAAAGGCCGGGTCACGCGGGTTATCGAGTACCAGCGGGTATACAGAAAAAATGTCGCCAGAACGACCTGAATAGAATCCAACATGAAGGCGCATGGGGGTGGAGGCAGTTACCGGTTTCTGAAATTCAGACTTCTCAGCCCGAACGATCACAGCGGCATGTTCTTTGCCTTTTTCTTTGACGATAAATATCATCGCTTTTTGGAGTTCTTTCAGCATCCTTTCCGGCAGGTGAGAAGGATTCTTCCTGACTCGATTCCAGTCGGGGTACTTACTGGTTGAAGATTGGTCTGAATTTTTTGAAAAAAGGTCGCTGATAGGCATTTTTTGTCTCCTTTACCAGATAGATTGGTTATGACCTTGTCTGCGAAGAGATCGTCGAGGTGATAAATTAATGAATACTATAAAAAATGAGGAATTATTTATGTTTGATTTTGAGGATTTAAGATTACCAGGCCGTGATCAGCCTGAACATTCAGCAGCATACCGGATTCTAGTTGACTGAGGTCCACCTGGTCCAGACAGGGGATTTCGGCAATAATACAACCCACAGCAATAATGGTTTCGCAATCTGCGTTGACGATGGCAAGTGGTGCATGTCCATTTTTCTTCAAGCGGTAGAGGATGTAGGAACCCACGGTTGATCCCTTGCCGGAAGGAAATACCAACACCTTCCCTGCGATGGATTGACCCTGCAAATCATGCCTGGCTTCGATGATGATGCCTGTTTCAGGGTCAACACCGCCATAAAATGAAATTCCCATCTGGCTGACGAGAGCTTCGCCGCTAATTTGCCCGGGATAGATCGTTCGACCTACGAGTTTCATTCAAGGGCCTCCTTGATGACATCATCAAAGGAGCGCAGACGGGTTTTGAAGCGGTTTTTTGCTTCAGCATAGTAGCAGGCTTTTGCGGAATCAGTCAGCAGAGCATTAAAGCGCCCTTTGATAGGTGCGATAACGCAGCATGTATCTGTGGCGAATTTGACTCCTGCTGACTCAATAGTGGCTGTGTAACCCATGCGGTCGGCCATGCCTTTGACCGGCCGGGATGTGGTAACCCAAAATTCTTTGCTGACATGCTTCCCCTGAAGCAGTTGGGCAATGCGTTGGATCTCACGCAAGGATAGATGCGGACAGCCCAGGCTGACAAAGTCGACCTCTTCAGCGGAAGCATTGGTCAGGCTGGCTTTGGCCTGGTCAAGTTCAGATTGAGTGAAGGTGAGTTTCTTTGTTGGTGCGTGATAAGCACCAGATTCTGGTGTGATACCAGGTATGTGGAAAAGGGCGACACCACCGTAGGTGGCGATGCTGGCGCAAAAGGATTTCAGGTTTTCCAGGCTGGCAGATTGGATGCCTGTGATATAGGGCACTCGTGGGGCAGGATCAGCTTGAACATGGTCCCCGATGGCTTTGCCCAACGCCCCAAAATCAGGATTGGTTAGCACATCAGCCTTGACCTCAACATGCAGGGTGGGTTGCCGGTAGGCATCCTGGTGATAGCCATAAGCAGGGGTGCGTCCGGTCAAGGAAGCTGCCAACGCTGAGGGACCACCTTCCCGATTGGAGCGAGCGCCCAGGACTGAATTCGCATAGCAAACTGCACTGCTCTCTGCCCAGGCAATATGTTCACCAAAGCAGGGTAGGTTACCAAATAAATAAGGCGTGCAGGAACATGTGGTGATAATCCCCAGTTTCTCAAAGACAGCCAGCACCCTGCGTTGATTTTCAGCGAAGGTTTCATCAATACCCAGTGCAGTATAGTTTTCAACATCCATACCAGCCGGGTTGAGGGTGGTGAAGACCTGAGCTTTGCCGCCACCATCGGCCAACTCGGAAAGCCATGCCAATCCTGCCTCACCCAAATTGTCATAGCTGACACCTGAGACCTGGACAGAATTAACAGGGATCATTTTTTCTGCACCATAAATTCGCCCCAGCGTTTCGAGGATCTGCATGGCTTTTTGCGCGGCAGGGCCGGCTTCACCAGATAAGAGGGCTTTTTCTTCTATGGTTATGTGCATATTGTATTGTGAATAGTGAATGGTTATAAATTATCATTTTCTTATCAATAAAGACAGGTCAACATGAGAAAAGGAGACCTTGGAAAAGTTTTTCCCGTGTGTTTTCAGTGGTGCGGTCAGGTCAAAGCCAACTTTGCAGGTCTCATAGGTGTTGGGGGTTGCGCTGGGATCGAGTGAAGAGCCGCGCTCTCGACCCAACATGACCAGGTCACGGTCTGCCTGGAAGCGGGTCGCCATCGCCCATTCTACGGATAATGGATCGTAGATGTCAATGTCTTCATCCACAACAAAGATATGTTTACATGAGCGGTGACCTTGTGATGCCGCCAGGATGGCTTTGTGACCATCGTCCTCGTTTTCTTTACGGATTTGAACGATGGCATGCAGCCAGGAGCAGCCACCGGGGTTGATATTGACGTCCAGACATTTTACAACCTGGTTAACCTCGCGGAAGATGGTGGGTTCGCGGGGCATGCCCATCAGGAGTTTGTGTTCCAACCCTCCAGGCAGGAGGGCATGCCAGAGAGGGGCTTTACGGTGGGTGATGCAGCTAATTTCCAGGACGGGTTCCTGGCGGACGACATCATGCGTTTCCGTCAGGTCCACAAATGGTCCCTCTGCATGCCGGCGGTCACGATAGACGGTGCCTTCGATCACAAATTCGGCTTCCGCCGGGATCAACAGGTCAGATGAGATCGCCTTGACCACCTGGAAAGGCTCCAGTGCATTGGCGATCTCCAGCTCGTTGAGACCAATTGCTACTGAGGTTGCAGCTGCGACAAGGATGTTTGGCGCGACGCCTATACAAATGGCAACATCCACAGCGCCCTGTTCTTGTAAGAAGGTATCAAAATGACGCGTTTTAACCACCCGGACAGCCATTTCCTGTTTAGAGAATTGCATACAGCGGTGGAAATCCAGGTTTTGACCGAATTTTGGATGCCCCGAGACCATTACACCTGAAGTAATGTACGGACCACCATCCCCTTCTGAGTGGAAAAGGATCGGCAGCTCATCCAGGTCTGGTTCGGGGATGTCCACTTCCTGACAGGGGGCGTTCGAAACAACCTGCGGTGGTGTATGCTCTTCAATGGCGCGTGCGAGGGTGGGGATGATATCCTGTCGTTTGATACCCAGGTAATTGGCAAAGGATGCTTTGGTGCAACACAAGTTTCCCATCACTGGAAAATCAGACTCGACCATCGTCTGGAAAATAACTGGATCTGGTTCCAGTGCTTTCAATATCCCTGCAGCTTGTAGATGTTTGGATACGGGTTCGTCAATTGAGACAAGCTGTCCTTGCTGCCGGATTTGGTTTAAATAATCTCTCAGGGACATGGGGTTTCCTTTGATACAGTTAATTTGAATTATAGCAGGAAACATGGATCGGATTGATTGCGCGAATTGCCTCACAAATAATCTTACTATAGGAAGATACGTTGCCTCAAAATAAAT
>CAYTXE010000040.1:0-21000 GCA_964441045.1 uncultured Candidatus Brevefilum sp. | reverse complement strand
CCTTCTCGGTTAATGATGGTATGTATGACTCCAATGTTGCCACGATCACGATTGAGGTGCTGCCGGTTGATGATCCACCGAATGCTGTTGATGATTGTTACTTAACTGATATTAATGTGGCGTTGGAAGTCCCAGCTCCGGGTGTTCTTGCGAACGATTATGATGTGGATCCATCCGACAAACTATTAGCGGTAAAGAAGACGGACCCACTTCATGGAACGCTTGTCGTCTATGAGGACGACGGCTCGTTCGACGGCGGCTCGTTCACTTACACACCGGATCCTGACTTCTTTGGGGTTGATAGTTTTGAATATTACACGTTACAGACGCCTGAAAGAGAACCAGAATTGGTGGATTGGGCGACGGTTTATATCACGGTAGGGTCTACCGGGAAGATTTTTATACCAATGTGCTTAAATTAAGTATCTGAACAAAAATTAGACTAAGAGCCTGTCCCCATTTTTAATGGGGATAGGCTCTTTTTTTGGGTACAACATCTGGAAAAGCGCTATATCAATTTGGTAAATAGCGTCAGATTAAAATGAGGTGATTTGCTACAACTTTGAAGAGATACTGATATCGTTTGACGGGAGATCATCAGATGTGTATTATCGAAGACCCATTCAGATTATAAAAGTGCTATTTACACTGTGATGGTTGCTCCTGGTAGAAATATTGAAGAATCAGCCAATATTTAATGTGTTCGAATGGGACCTTTTTGGTGCTCAAGATTTGATGATATGAACATAGAAAATATCCAACAATTGATTCTTTCCCTCAGCGGACATTTGAAGGTATTATGCCATATAATAAAATATTAAAAACAGATTATAATTGATGTATAATGTTTGTGTGTACTTTTTGTGATAAGTGGTAATAAGAGATATTTTTAAGAAAAAATAGCGAAATTTTACTTATAAGGTTATGTTCTATAAAGTTGTTTGCCCAAATTCCCAAACTTATCGAAGAATTACGTTCACATACACTGTGATTTTTTAATTGCTTAAAGCAACATAAACTCATTTTCTTAAGGAGGTGAGGAAAAATAATTTATTAAACATTTTTATAAGTCCAAATCAGATTTTAACCTTAAGGAGTTAGCAAAATGAAAAAAACGATCTTGAAAATTTTTAGTTTAGTTCTCTTGATGAGCCTCTTAGCTTCACCAGTAATTGCACAGACAGCATCACGTGAAGCAGCGGAGCCACCGCCACCAGAAGAATTTGAGCAGCCAACTCGACCTGAGCCGAAAAAGGTGCCCCAGGAGATCATGGAACAATTTGAAGATGGGATGAGCATTGAAGATTTTCTTGTCTTGAATGAAGGGCCGATCCCTAATGCACTTCTTGAGTATGCTGATAAATCTATTGCTGTGATCGTCCTGCTTGAAGAACCTTCCCTGATTGAATATATGACACAAAATGGGTTGGATTCGAGAAGCAGCATCGATGATCAAAAAGCATATGTATCAGATCTTAAAGCAACGCAAGATGCTATATTTGGTGAAATAACAGCCGGGCGCAGTGAGATCACCCAGATTGGACCTTCATTCACCAAGGTGTTGAACGGTTTTATGTTGCGCGTACCGGCCAGCGAAATTCAATCGGTCCGTGAAATCGATGGTGTCAAGTCCGTCAGTAAGGCGCGGGAATATGAGCCAGCGTTGTCAAACAGCGTCCCATTGATCAATGCAGACGATGTCTGGACAATGGGTCCTGGTTATACCGGTGATGGCATTACCATCGCGGTGATTGATACAGGTATTGACTATACCCATGCTATGCTGGGTGGTTCAGGCAACCCGGCTGACTATTCCGGGAATGATCCGGATATCATCGAACCAGGCTCGTTCCCCACCGCTAAGGTGATTGGTGGTTACGACTTCGCAGGGACAGATTATGATGCGGGTGGGGATTATGGCAGCCCCACTCCTACACCTGATCCAGATCCTCTGGATGAATACGGGCATGGCACGCATGTTGCTTCTATCGCTGCAGGCTTGAATATTGACTTTGGTTCGGGTGTCGCACCGGATGCCTTGTTGTATGCAGTGAAGATCTTTGGAGCATATGGTTCAACCAACCTCACACTTCACGGCATCGAATGGTCTATGGATCCTCAGGGGTTGGGGCACCTGGCTGAACCTGTGGACGTGATCAATATGTCCCTTGGCGCTGATTGGGGACCAGCTGATGAAATGGATCCAGAGTTTATTGCGGTTGAAAATGCAACGGCGATTGGCGTGGTTGTGGTAGCATCAGCAGGAAACGCAGGAGATAGCTCGTATATCGTTGGCTCACCTTCAACCGGTGATTCGGCAATATCTGTAGCAGCCTCAACGACCGATTGGAATTACCAACCATTTATTGAATTTGATGATGATGGTACAGAACGTATCCCATATACACCTGGTAACCCCTTCACAAGCATGTTAACAACCAATTTGGAAGATGTTACGTGGTTTGATCCAACAGCTGTTGTTGATCCATTAATGCTCCCAGGAGAACTTTGCTATACTGATGGGCTTGTCGGCAACGAATTGGATGGGAAAATCGCTTTAATCAAACGGGGTAGTTGTTCCTTTGAGGAAAAAATTGATAATGCTAAAGACATTGGCGCAGTAGGAGCGATTATTTACAATAATCAACCCGGATCTTTTGGTATGCTCACAGGCGCTTCAACACTTCCTGCAGGATCAATAACGGAGGTGGATGGGCTCTATCTTATAAGTCTAATGACGAGTAATATGCTTCCAGTTTCAGTGGGTCCGGATGATAACACCTACCCATTTGATCCCCCAGCAGATACCATTGCAGACTTTTCCTCGCGAGGGCCGCGCGGCTTTGACTCGAAGTTGAAGCCTGAAATCACAGCACCCGGTGTGGCCATTTTCGCAGCCGATATGGGTACTGGTGATGCTGGCGTCAGCAAAGGCGGCACATCGATGGCAGCCCCGCATATTGCTGGTGTAGCAGCTTTGATTAAAGAAGCACATCCCGGTTGGGACCCCGTCCATGTCAAATCAGCGATGATGAATACGGCTGTTGACCTGGCTGATGCACATAGTGCACAAATTCCTCTTCAGGGCGCTGGACGTGTGGATGCCTTAGAAGCTGTGGATACCTGTATTGTGGCTTACGCCGATCCAAAACTGGTCAGCTTAAGCTGGGGTGTGATTGAACTCACTGCGGATTATTCAGATACCCAGAGCATCACATTAGTGAATTTCTGCGGTATGGATATTACAACTGAAGTGGATGCTTACTTTACATCAGACGACACCGGTGCGACATTAACACCATCTGTGGATTTTGTGACCATTCCAGCCAACAATGCAACTAGTTTTGACGTCACCCTTGAACTGGATGCATCCGAACTGCCCATAATGTTTGAAAATCCATATTGGGAAGATAGCATGGAAGAATATTACGGTTTCGTGGATATCTTCGATGAAGAGGATGTTTTTTCTCGAGTTCCCTTCTACTTTGTCCCACGACCCTATACGGAACTCACCGAACTTGATTCTAAGACAAGGTTTGAAATCAATGATCTTGGTTGGGTGGATCTGGAACAAGCTGGACCAGTCCCATCGAACCTGTGGGCTTATCCCGTTTCACTTGTCTCTGGGAATGACCCATACGTGCTGGATGGCGGCGATCTACGCTATGTTGGCATGGATTATGGATGGGATGATGGATTGAGTGAAATTTTTGTACCAGCCTTTGCCATGTGGGATGATGTACATACGAACCAGCCGTTCTTTAATGAGGTGGACCTGTACATTGATGCTAACATGGATGGCTACCCGGAGACGGTCAACTTTAACTATAACTTGGGTTGGTGGTATGGCGGACAGGATAACACGTGGTTTGTTATCCAGATCGACTTTACAGATGGTTATATGTATTCAGGCAGTCCATACCTTATCTATGCTGATTTTAACTCCGGCTTCCAGGAATGGTACCTGCCAGCAACATATAATTACGTTGTTGATAAATTTGATTATGAAGTTGTCAGCTTTGATTGGAATGGCATGTCTGATTATGCTGGTATGTCCAGCTTTGATATTTCCCGTACACCATTACTTTGGGGAGTTTCATCTGGATCACCATATAATGAACCAATTGGGATAGCATTCATGGTTCCTGATTGGTATGCATATGATTATGCTAACATTGAAGGGATCATGCTAGTGGATTACCATGGCAAACCAGGGGCTGGTCAATCTTATTACTGGCCGCTGGATGTGTATTTCAACACCTTCTTCCCGGATTTTATGAAATAACCCCTTATCCATTGCCGTACGAATTAAAGGCTGTCCGAAAGGGCAGCCTTTCTTTTCTTAACCAGAGTGAGAATGAAAAAAATAAGATTATAGAAAGGTTGCTTAGGGGAGGATAGAATGATCAATCTGGATCGATTGAAAGGATTTGGTTTAGGTATTCCTGATTGTCAAAATTATGGGAATTGTGGGGATAGATTGTGTTGGAATGCGGCAGGGTTATTAGTTCGAACTTTTCATCAGGAGAACCAAAGCTGACTTGCTCAGCCGCACATCGCTAATTCTGATTAAATGGGATGGATTTTCTCACGGAAGTTGAATCCTTATAGATTATTGAATTTTAAGGTATTTATTCAGGTGAACAATAGTGATCTTCATTCTTGACCATCATTTGATTGAATGGTAGAATTTCAATCGCTTAAATATGCCCCCATCGTCTAGGGGACCAGGACGCAGCCCTTTCAAGGCTAAAACCGGGGTTCGAATCCCCGTGGGGGCACAGAAACGACTCTCAAAGTACAGGGTCGTTTTTTGACCTTTAAAAAAGCCCTTTCATTCCCCCGTGAAGGGGACAGGCGCTAAAACCGGGGTTCGAACTGAGTGCTTTAGCTCCCCGTGGGGGCTCCAAAACGACTCATCACCATTGAGTTGTTTTGTTTAACTGTCATACTTTATCCGCCCTTTCAATACCCTTACGGGCACAGGTCCCCAAAGAGGACGCAGGCGCTAAAACCGGGGTTAGAACGAAGTGCTTTGGCTTAGGGAGGATGGGAAATAAGAAAACTGTGTAAGGTTTTCAATGGGGTAAAATGAATTCTCATCGACAATTCTAAAAGGTAAGTTGTTATGTCGCATACTCAACTCATTCCTGCCAGACAGTTTGAAACTGAATTCACAGAACGCAGCTCCCGCTTCATCGCCAGTGCAGGCCCTGCTTTTAGTGTGAAAGAAGCTAAAGCGTTTATCAGGTCAATCGAGAATAAATATCCGGATGCCACGCACCATGTTCCACTTTATTTGATAGGTCACGGGAGTACGACCATTGAGCATTGTTCAGATGATGGTGAACCATCTGGTACTGCCGGACGCCCAGCACTGGCCGTTTTGAAGGGAAGTGGTTTGGGGGATATTGTCGTTGTGATCACCCGTTACTTTGGTGGGACGAAATTGGGAACAGGAGGATTGGTAAGGGCATATAGTGACAGTGTTCGCTTCCTTCTGGAAGATTTACCAAGAGCAAGAAAAATTCCAACCACAACATTGATGTTTGTTATTCCATACAATTTATTTGAGCAAACGCAAATGATCATTAACAATCACCTTGCGATGGTTAAGGACAAGGCATTTGGAGCAGATATTACGTTATCCGTGCGTGTGGCAGAGGATCATCTTGAATCTTTCCAGAACCACTTAATTGAGTTAACCCGTGGTCAAATAGAGTTCATCACACTCGATCAAAACACGAATACCATCATGCCGCTATAGAATGAACGCTCTATTCGTTATATGATTCGGGCAGGTCTACATTTTTCCCTGAACAGTATACAAACGGTGATATAGTCCATTTTTTGCGAGCAATTCCTCATGGGTACCTTGTTCGACAATCTCCTTGCCTTCTAAAACAACGATATTATCTGCATTTTGAATCGTGGATAAGCGGTGAGCGATAATGATCGTTGTGCGACCATGCATCAAACGCTCCAATGCTTGTTGGATCAATAATTCTGTTTCCGTGTCCACCGAGGAGGTCGCTTCATCAAGGATCAAAATTGGTGTATTTTTTAATACCGCACGGGCAATGGAAATTCGTTGTCGTTGGCCGCCGGAAAGTTTAACGCCACGTTCCCCGATGAGGGTATCGTATCCGTTGGGAAGTGCTTGGATAAACTCGTGAGCATTGGCGATTTTTGCCGCTTCGATGATATCTTTGTCCTTGGCTTTTGGATTTCCGAAGAGGAGATTCTCATGAACAGTGCCGTGAAAAAGAAAAACATCTTGAAGGACGATGCCGATATTCTTACGCAGTTCTTCTACTTTGATCTCTCGAATATCAGTGCCATCCAACTTGATTGCACCGCAATCCACATCATAGAATCTTGGGATCAGGCTAACCAGGGTGGATTTTCCAACGCCTGTCGGGCCTACCAGAGCGACTACTTTTGACGGCGGAATGTCAAGGTTTATATTTTCTAGCACCCTTTCTTCGTTTTCATAACTAAAACTGACTTCCTGCAGCTCCAAATGTCCCTGCAATATATCTGGTAAAGGTTTGGGATGGAGGGGGGATGCGACATCAGGTTCTTCTGATAATAATTCAGACACACGATCAAATCCTGCTAAGGCTTCCTGAACATGTTCCCAGGACATACCCAGCGCCCGAATAGGTTGATAGAACATTTCAAGGTAGAGAAAAAAAGCGACCAGGTCTGCGATCGGCAGTGTTCCACGCAACGCCATTTGTCCACCAAAAAAGATCACAACGAGCTGCCCAATCGAAGTGGAAAAATCAATAAACGGTTGGAAAATCGCCATAAGTCGCAACGCTGTCAATAAAGACGCCCGGTACCTTTCAATACCATCTTCAACTCGCTCCAACTGTTCGCTCTCCCTGTTAAATGCTTTTATCTCCCTGATACCTGCAATGCTGTCATTGAGTACAGCGTTCAGTTCTCCGACCTCTTTTTGGCGGCGGCGGAAAGCCGGGCGTACAAATTTTGCAAACCCCAGGAGGGCAAGGATCACCAGGGGGATGGGTGCCATGCTGTAAAGGGTCAAGCGCAAATTCAAGCTTGCCAGGACCAGTGTGATAGCGATAAAAGTAATAATATTGACGAGTACATCCGGGATGGCGTGCGCAATCATCCGTTCAAACAGATCCGTGTCATTGACGACCCTGGACATCAATTGGCCGGTTTGTTTGTCCGCATAAAAGCGTAGTGACAGCTGTTGAAGGTGATCGTAGACATACTTTCGTGCATCGGAGACCACACCCCAGCCCGCGATATGCGCCATATAACTCCGCAGGAATTGAACGACACTCCTGGCAATGAATGTGGCCAGTGCGATCAAGGTTAATCGACTGACAGTATTCATTGTCTCTGGGGACAATTGTTGTTCTGTGACCAGTGTGATCAATGTGCGGACTAACCAGGGGATCAACAGCTGCGCGCCGACCAATACGAGCATGCTCAACACAGTGATCGCCAGTGCCCAGGCATATTTCTTTGCAAATCTTAGTAATAATTTCATAACCTGTGAATTATATCCGCTTAAGTGAATAGTACAAATTAGCCTGGACGATAAGGGAGTTCTTTGGGGGTGGGAATGATCTGAAAGGTGCTGCTATTTTTTTATGATCGACGGAAACTGGATTAGCCCATGTATTGAGTCAGGCTACATCCATTCTCGCTAGATTTTTGGATAAGACCATGCGAATGAACTGCTGTTGAAGCGAACTATAAGAAACCTGCGTTCTTTGCTTTGGTTGTTTAACGGTCAGAAAGGCAATTAAAATGCCAGGGTAATTTTATTTAAGTTTTCCTTAAAGCGTTGATATGCCCTATCCCAATCAGATTGATCGCCAGGTAAATATGTTTGGATATCAAATGAATTCTTGATAATGGATACCCCTTCCTGCCAGTTATGGATATCACCCATAGCGATAGCCTGAACGATGATATTACCTGTTGCAGTTGCTTCAATGGGGCCGGTGATCACTTTACGTCCCAGCGCATCAGCTGTAAACTGGTTCAACAGCTTGTTTTTTGTCCCCCCACCAACAATATGAATCGTATTGGTCTTTTTGCCAGAGAGCTCTTCAAGCTGTTCAATTACATATCGGTACCGCAGTGCCAGCCCCTGAAGCACCGCACGGATAAATTCCCCTTCATTTTCAGGGATTGGCTGCAATGTAAGGTGACAATACTGGATAATTTTTTCAATCATGCTGCCCATATGTAAGAATTCACTGTAATTTGGATCGACAATCGTTTTAAGATGAGGTGCGTCTTTTGCCAGGGCTGTGAGCTCTGTGTAGGAATAGTCTTTCCCTTCTTTTTGCCATTGGCTGCGGCACTGCTGCACAAGCCATAACCCGGTGACATTTTTTGAAAACCGGAATTTTCCTGCAGCGCCGCCCTCGTTGGTGAAGTTAGATCCATAGCTTTGTGCATTGATCACCGGTTCTGTCATGTTGGTGCCTATGATGGACCAGGTTCCAGAGCTGATCCAGATGAAGTCATCTGTTTCTGCAGGTATAGCGGCTACGGCAGAAGCTGTATCGTGTGTTGGTGGGGAAACAACCATCAGATCGCAATCCAGTTCCTTTGCTATGCAATCTCTTAAAGGACCAAGTATCGTACCTGGCTTGATTATTTCTGGGAAAATATGTGGAGGAAAACCCATAGCCTGGATGATTTCTGTTGACCATTGACCTTTTCGAGTGTTAAAGATTTGTGAGGTGGTCGCTTCCGTGAATTCAGATACAGCACGTCCTGTCAACCAATAGTTGATAAGATCCGGGATCATGAGCAGCTTGTCTACAATTTGTAATAGCGGTGAATCATGATACACAAGAGAATATAACTGATAGAGTGTGTTGAGCTGCATGAACTGAATGCCAGTTATTTCATAAATTCTTTCCCGCGATAATTTCTCAAACGCTTTCTCCATCATGCCGTTGGTTCTGCTGTCTCGATAATGGAAAGGGGTGGATAATAACAGGCCATTTTTATCAAGCAATGCGAAATCGACCCCCCAAGCATCAACACCAACCGAAGTCACCTTTACTTCTTGACTGACATTGCGGATACAATGCATTATTTCCTGCCAGAAGCGAACAAAATCCCACACAAGGCTGTTACCTCCATGGTCGTCTCGTTGATCTTTTAAAGGATATTTTGTTGGTAAACTCACTGGGCCTGTTTCAAACCGATGAATCTCAGCAAGCTCGATGTGGCCGCTGGAAAGTGTCCCTAAAATCCCGCGTCCGCTTTCAGCACCGAGATCTATGGCAAGATAATGTTTTTTTGGTGTCATTTGGTCCTCCGCAAATTACTTCTTTCAATAAATTTTAATTTAATTTCAGAGACTTCTTGAAATAATGGATCGGACAAACTCAACAAATAAAAGTTTAATAAATTCCATGCATTTCCCAGGTATGAAATGAAATCTATGAAAAACATAAGAGGCTGCCACATATGGGCAGCCTCTCTGATTCACTTACACATTGTTGATAGGAAATAACAAATTCCTACTCGTAAAGCAGTGCTTCAATGGCAGGATCATCAATATTGGTTGCATCGTAGTAGTGGAAACCTGTGTCAATGAACTCGGGCAGAGTTTCGCCCATATAAGCTTTATAAGCGGCTTCAACACATTTATAACCAATACCTATTGGATCCTGGGTGATGGCGCCAGCTTCTAAACCGGAGCGAATCGCCTCTAACTGCTGCTGACCTGAGTCATAACCGATGACGACGAGGTCTTCTCGGCCTAATTCCGTCACTGCGTTGAGAACACCGATGATGGAACCTTCGTTAGCACCAAAGAAACCCTTGAGATCCGGGTTACCCTGGATGATGGCCTTCGCCAGGTCGGTTGATTTCAGGTGATCCCCACCGCCATATTGTGTATCGACGATGGTGACATCCGGATATTCTGATTCAATCCGGTCCGTGAAACCTGCAACACGATCAATACCAGTACGGCTGGTGTTGTCATGGGCAATGATGGCCACTTCACCAGCGCCGCCGATGAGTTCAACCATCTTGTCAGCGGCAAGCGCTGCAGCTGCGATGTTGTCCGTGGCAGCTGTGGCGACCGGGACGTCGCTATCCACACCAGAGTCGAAGCCTACGATCGGAATGCCTTTTTCTTTTGCTTGTTCAAGCAAGGGGATAGCTGCTTTTGAGTCAACTGCTGCAAAACAGATTGCAATTGGATTTTTATCAATGGCAGCTTGAAGCATATCCATCTGCTTGTCAACCTGGGATTCTGATTCTGGGCCTTCAAAGGTGATGCGTACGCCATAATCTTCTGCGGCTTGTTCAGCGCCTTTTTCAACAGCAAGCCAGAAGGCATGCTGGAAACCCTTTGAAATCACAGGAATGTAGAGGTCTACCTCTTCTGCGGGTGCTTCCTCAGCGGGACCGCAGGCAGCGAGCATGCCGACAATAATCAATAGACTTAGAATGGTAATTAAATATTTTCGAGATTTCATTTTTTCTCCTTTATATTGACGAATTTAACATTTACTACTTCACTTCACATTCAATTATTCGATTTGCCCATCACCTCCTTCAAATTTATTCGGAATTGTTGGATACGAATATCAGGAACTTTTATATATTAAACTATTCCCGCGAACGTCTTCTAAGGATATCAAGGACGACAGACAAAATGATGATCAACCCGGTGACAACAATCTGCCATTCCTGTGGAACGGATAGAATACGCAATCCGTTTGTAAGTGTACTGATGATGAATGCGCCAATAATGGTACCAAGCATTGAGCCTTCACCCCCGCTTAGAGAAACACCACCGATGACTGCTGCTGCAATTGCGTCCAGCTCATACCCTTGTCCCAAAGCTGGTTGGGCGGAATTCAGACGGGCGGCAATCACCACACCAGCAATACCAACGAAAAATCCACCCAATCCATAAATAATGGTTTTCCAGAATCCAACATTGAGGCCGGACAACCTTGCAGCCTCCTCATTGCTCCCTATTGCAAAAGCATAGCGTCCGATCACAGTTTTTGAAAGAATTAAACCAGCCACAAGCGCTGAGCCGAACATGATCAGCACGGCATTTGGGATTTCGAACCCAGGTATGATCGCGCCTAGAATTGAACCCATGGCAATTTCATTCCACCCCGTTTCCAGGGGGAAGTAAATCGGGGAGAGATCGGTGATGACCAGCGCCAATCCTTTGGCGACGTTCAACATACCCAGTGTGGCAATGAATGACGGGAGTTTCAGTTTGGATACCATCAAACCATTGACTATCCCGGCGAGTGTGCCTGTGAGAATCGCTGCTAAAATTCCCAGGGGAACTGGCAAACCTAGATTTTTTACAACCACGGCAGCCATCACAGATGATAGCGTCATAACAGTCCCAACTGAGAGATCGATCCCGCCTGTGATGATAATGAAGGTGACACCAATCGCAAGCAAGCCGTTAACAGCTGTAGAAACCAGGATGCCCACCACATTACTGAAGGTAAGAAAGTAAGGTGAGGCTAATGAAAAAACGATAAAAAGGATGACCAATGCGCCGAAAGCCAGTAAGCGTTGTACCGTTTCTGCGCCTCTTTTCTGCCCTTGATTTTTTGCCTTAGATTCCATAGAAAACCTCATTCATTTAATGATGACCATTTGGATTGTTTCCATTGCGCATTGTTGCCAACCGCATTATGCTTTCTTGTGTCGCCTCGGTATAATCCAATTCACCAGTAACACGACCTTCACACATCACGACAATACGATGGCTCATTCGCAGGATTTCGGGTAATTCGGAGGAGATCATGATAATCGATTTCCCTTGTGATGCCAGTTCATTCAACAGGGAATAGATTTCCTGCTTTGCGCCAACATCAATGCCTCGAGTGGGTTCATCGAAAATTAAAACATCCGCATTCCTAGCCAACCACTTCCCGATAACAAGCTTCTGCTGGTTGCCGCCAGATAGATTTTTTGCTTTCTGTTCCAGGCTGGGTGTGCGTATTAAAAGCTGTTCGACTATGTCAGATGAGATGGAATTGACCAATTTTTCTTTTACCCATCCCAGGAATGCCGTCAATTGATTGACGATCGTCAACACGATATTGGTTTTAACATCCAACCCCAAACATAGACCATAACGCTTGCGATCTTCTGATAGGTAGGCAATTTCATGAGCGACAGCATCGCTTGGGCTTTTAATGTTAACTTTTTTTCCTTTTATGATTACTTCACCAGAATCAAATGGGTCAGCGCCGAAAATTGCCCTAGCAGTTTCTGTTCGACCTGCTCCCACCAGTCCAGCAAAGCCGAGTATCTCACCTTTTCTTAATTGGAAACTCACATCCTTTAAGGCATTATCACGGGAGAGATGCTTTACTTCTAATACAATTTCCTGGCTGGGTTCCTCGGGAACCTCAGGCGCAGATTCATAGATCACCCGTCCTACCATCATTTTGATAATCTGGTCAATGGATGTCTCATGGGTATCAACCGTGTCCACGAATAATCCGTCACGCAATACAGTGATGCGGTCAGAAATCTCTTTTAGTTCCTCAAGCCGGTGTGTTATATAAATAATACCTACGTTAGTCTCTTTTAATTGCCGAATGATGCGGAATAATTCTCTGATTTCCACATCCGTCAGCGCCGCGCTGGGCTCATCAAAGATGAGAACTTCCGAATTGAATGAAAGTGCTTTGGCTATTTCGACCATTTGTTGTTTGGCAACCGTCATGTCTGAAATTTTCATCCATGGATCCACATTCAGGTTCATCATGTCAAACAGCGCTTGTGCCTTTTCATTGAGACTATTTTCATCCAACAAGAGCCCTTTCAAAGGTTCCCGTCCAATGAAGATGTTTTGTGCTGCTGTAAGATGCGGCATCAGGTTTAACTCCTGATGCACCATGCTAAATCCCATTTCTTGTGCAGTATGAGGGTTTGAGATTTCTACCTCTTGACCTTTAAATAATAATTTGCCTTCGTCCTTTGAATAGACCCCCGCTAAGATTTTCATCAAGGTGGATTTCCCTGCACCATTTTCTCCGACAAGGGCGTGAACTTCCCCGTGTCTTAATTCAAAATTACAATGATCGAGTGCATGAACGCCTGGAAAGCTTTTATCGATATCCTGCATTGAGAGAAGTTTTTCATCCATATAAATTCCTTAATTGATGAAATGGTATTACTTGATTATAGCAGAATTCTTGTTCGGTGAATGTTTATGATAACGATACCATATTATCATAGAATATTTATCTTGTCAACGCTGATCTGTAGAGGGTGTGATTCGCGAATAAAAACGTCATGCTTAATTCGCGAATAAAAATGTCATACTTATTTAGCGAATATCAAACGGATCGATTTCTATTGACAGGTTATCGTATTCATGATAATATGGTATCGATACCACAGTATTTAATGTGCTTTCACGGTTTCCGAATGAAAAGACAAAAAATTATGGCAACTATTCATGACGTTGCAAAAAAGGCTGGCGTTGCTCCGATCACTGTATCCAGGGTGATTAACGATTCTGGTTATGTGAGTGAAAAACTCAGAGCCAAGGTCAATACTGCCATTGATGAACTTGGATATGTTCCCAACGTCCTTGCCCGCAGCCTGAAGACCAAACGCACCAACACACTTGCTCTGGTTTTCACTGATATTACCAATCCTTTTTTCAATATCCTAGCGAGAGGTGTTGAAGATACAGCCTATAAAGCAGGATACAATGTCATTTTTTGCAATACAGATGAATCACAAGATCAGGAAGACAATTACATCCAGCTGCTGTTACAAAAACAAGTCGATGGTATCCTGCTCGTACCTGCTGATGTTCACTCCGGATCAATCGATATGATTCGCAAACAAGATACGCCAATTGTCGTGATTGATCGGTATGTTGCACATGATGATGTTGATATTGTGAGGGGTGATTCTGAAGGTGGCGCATATCAATTAACCAAGCATTTGATTGACCTAGGACACAAACGGATCACGCTCCTAAGTGGACCTGAAAAGGTTTCTACTTCTGTGGATCGGGTCAAGGGATATCAGCGAGCCATGACTGAGTATGCACTTGACAGATATATTGATTTTCATTTTGGTCAATACTCAGTACAAAGTGGAAAAGACTTTACAAATCAGGTGTTTTCACGGGAAAATAAACCTACCGCGATCTTTGGTGGCAATAATCTTGTCTCCGTGGGTGCGATCACTGCCCTTCAAGCGATGGATTTAAGAGTCCCTGAAGATGTAGCTGTTGTAAGTTTTGATGACATTCCTAAAAATCTGATCCCAAATCCTTTCCTGACTGCAATCGTGCAACCCCCCTATGAAATGGGTCAACGAGCAACAGAGCTATTGCTTTCAAGGATACAAGATGAAGGAGAATCACCGCCAGAGTATCGGGATATTGTATTTCCGGTGAAATTAATTGTACGCGCCTCGAGTGGTGGCAATATTGTTGAAAATTGTACTGACGAGTCTTGACGTAGACAGATTAAGAGTAAATTATCGCGCAGAGATAAAATTTTTATTAACCAAACAAAAAAGAATTACTTTCAAGTTGATTATTGAAATTTTGATCATTAGATGATGAAAAGGAGTCAAAATATGTCAGATAAAAAAGGATTTGGTAAACGATGGATTGGTGAAATGCCCAAAATTGGCATTCGTCCAACTATTGACGGGCGCATGAATGGTGTTCGAGAAACCCTTGAAGACCAGACAATGGGTATGGCAAAAAGGGTAGCGGAGCTTCTGAGTCAAAATCTGCGGTACCCGGATGGCACACCAGTTGAATGTGTGATCGCTGATACAACCATTGGAGGTGTTGCGGAGTCTGCCCAGTGCGCTGAGAAGTTTGCACGGGAAGGGGTTGGGTTATCTATTACCGTCACACCCTGTTGGTGCTATGGCTCGGAGACCATGGATATGGATCCCTTTACACCAAAAGCAGTGTGGGGATTCAACGGCACTGAAAGGCCTGGTGCGGTGTATCTGGCAGCGGTTCTGGCTGGTTACAGTCAAAAAGGGCTGCCGGCATTCTCGATCTATGGCCATGATGTACAGGATAATGATGATCAATCTATGCCAGAAGATGTCCAGGTCAAGCTGCTGCGATTTGCGCGAGCTGGATTGGCTGTCGCACTCATGCGAGGTAAATCGTATCTCTCAATAGGCGGTACTTCAATGGGTATTGCGGGTTCGATCGTTGATCAGCCTTTCTTTGAATCATACCTGGGGATGCGGGTTGAAGCGATTGATATGTGTGAAATCAGCCGTCGCATCGAGGAAGATATCTATGATAAGGAAGAATACGAAAGAGCCTTGAAGTGGACCAAAGAAAATTGTAAAGAAGGAAAAGAGTACAATGCATTAGGAAACCAGCGGTCCCGGCAGCAAAAGGATCAAGATTGGGAAACGGTTGTTAAGATGGTAATGATATCACGGGACCTTATGATCGGAAATCCAAGATTAAAGGATCTGGGTTTTGGCGAAGAGGCTTTAGGCCGCAATGCTATCGCAGCTGGTTTCCAGGGACAGCGACAGTGGACGGATTATTTGCCCAACGGCGACTTCATGGAAGCGATCCTGAATTCGTCTTTCGATTGGAACGGCATTCGAGCGCCATACATTATGGCAACAGAAAACGACAGCTTAAATGGCGCGGGGATGTTGTTTGGCTATCTATTGACCAATACAGCGCAGATCTTTGCAGACGTACGGACCTATTGGAGTCCAGATGCCGTCAAACGGGTCACAGGGTATGAACTGAAGGGACGTGCTGCAAATGGCATGATCCACTTGATCAATTCTGGCGCAGCCACGTTGGATGCGACCGGCGAGCAGGAACGGGATGGGGATCCCGTCATGAAACCTTTTTGGGAGATCACAGAAGTAGAAGCACAGAAGTGCCTGGATGCAACCACCTGGTATTCTGCCAACACAGGATACTTCCGGGGTGGTGGTTATTCCTCGGGTTTCCTGACTCGTGGAGATATGCCCATGACGATGTGCCGGTTGAACATTGTCAAAGGATTGGGCCCCGTTCTACAGATTGCCGAAGGCTGGACGGTGGACATCCCAACGGATGTGCATAAGACCCTTAATGAACGCACGGATCCTACCTGGCCTACGCACTGGTTTGTTCCGCGGCTGACAAAAGATGATGCCTTTAAGGATGTTTATTCTGTCATGGCTAACTGGGGCGCCAACCACGGCGCGATCAGTTACGGACATATAGGGGCTGAGTTGATAACTCTAGCGTCCATGCTGCGCATTCCTGTTTGCATGCATAATGTTGATGAAGATCAATTGTTCCGACCGAGCACCTGGACGTCGTTCGGTGTGATGGATATACAAGGTGCTGACTTCCGAGCTTGCAAGAACTTTGGACCACTCTACGGTAGTTACTAGTATAGAAGCGAACCACCCATGATCAGGGGTGGTTCGTTATACATCATTTTCAATTATCTTTTGTGATTTGCGATTATGTTGTAGCTAATAAAAACCAAACACTATATCTGAGGTGATTCTTATTCAGAAACATAAGTTGATTGCGCTGGGTAAGGACTTAACATGTTTTGGATTTGATTGGAATAACTGAAATGTTTGCCAATGTTGTCAAGCGAACGAGAATCCTGGTTGAGGAGGAAATTTTCACAATTTCGATTAGGCTAATTGTATCAATTCACGTCCAAATCAATAATATCAGAAAAGTTCTGGGTGAGTACAGCTTGGCAGGATATGGCAATGATGGAATATGAAAAACAATTGAATCATTTTGATGAAAAGTGTCGTGAAAGTGCCCTACAGCAAATTACACAACAAATTGAAGCGGGTGTAATTAAAACGTCTCCGGAGATGGATGTGGTAAATATGCACTGCCACTCTTTCTTCTCATTCAATGGCTATGGTTATTCTCCATCTGCTTTGGCCTGGTTGGCAAAAAAAGAAGGATACAAGGCTATTGGTATTGTTGATTTTGACACGCTGGATGGTGTAGACGAATTTCTGCACGCTTGTGATATTTTAAATGTTAGGGGCAGTGCAGGTATTGAAACCCGCAGTTATATTCACGAATTTTCAGATCGTGTGATCAATTCACCAGGTGAACCTGGTGTGAGTTATGTGATGGGCGTAGGTTTTCCTGCTAGTTTTGTCCCAGTTGAAAGTCAACCGATTTTAGAGGATATGCAGATAAGGGCAATAAATCGGAATAAGGTTATCATCGAGCGTGTTAATGCTTTCTTATCCCCTGTTTCGGTTGATTATGAAAACGATGTCGTGACCCTTACACCTGGTGGAAATGTAACAGAACGTCATATCGTTCAAGCTTATGTACTCTCTTCTCGTAAGAAATCATCTGATTTGGTGAAATTCTGGAGTGAAAAATTAGATTTATCCAATGACGAAGTCATCAACCTTCTTCAAGACCTGCCTCGCCTGCAAAATACCATCCGTCGAAAATTGATGAAGAAGGGTGGCGTTGGCTACATAGAACCAACAGGTGATTCATTTCCTTTGCTTGAAGATGTGAATAAATTGACCGTCAGTTGTGGTGCTATTCCTTCCATTGCTTGGTTAGATGGCACGACTCAAGGCGAAATGGATGCAGAGGAATTATTTTCATTACAGATCGAAAAAGGTGCTGCGGTATTGAATATCATTCCAGATCGAAACTGGAATATCAAGGATGAAAAAACCAAGGAGAGGAAACTGCACAACCTGTATCAAACAGTTGAGATGGCAAAGGAATTAAATCTGCCTTTGCATGTGGGCACGGAAATGAACCGATATGATTCCCCAAAAATTGATGCTTTTGATACAGAAGAACTCCTTCCTTTGCGGAAAGATTTTCTTGATGGTGCAGCTTTTATCTATGGACATACTGTCATGCAGCGAACATTAGGATTAGGATATCAATCAGGGTGGACAAAGGCGCAATTTGCTAACCAGCGAGACCGCAATCAATTTTATATAAAAATGGGATATCAAATTCCACCCGGCATGCAAGGAATAAAAGTTTTACAAAACGCAAGGTGTGACGAGTCACCGGAATTCTATTTATGCTTATTCTAAGTCGTCAACGATGATGAAGGCTTTCATGTGCCTTTTATGTATTTAATAAACAGATTGGAAAACCATTATGGATCGAAAATATGAGTTGTATCGGAAAGCAGAACTTGACCTTCCCAAAAAACATCAATTATGGCCTCTTTACGGAGCAGGGCTTGATAATATGGGTTTGGAAGATCATCCAATCGATGTACCAATACCGCAATTTGGACCAGATGAATTACTCGTCCGCCACGATGCCTGTGGATTATGCTTCTCAGATATCAAAGTGATCAGGTTAGGTGAGACGCACCCCAGAATCTATCGGGACATGAAGAAAAACCCTGTTGTCCTTGGACACGAGGTATCCATGACAGTTGTGAGGGTTGGTGAGCAACTAAAGGAACAATACAAAATTGGAGACAGGTTTATAATCCAGGCAGATATTTTCGTTGAAGGTGTGGGCTACGCCTATGGCTATGAAATTCAGGGTGGATTATCTCAATATAACGTGATTGACCAGCGTGTCCTGCATGGTGATGATGGGAATTATCTGATCCCCATCCGTCCTGATACCGGATACGCAGAGTCTGCCCTTGTTGAACCCTGGGCATGTGTGATTGCAGCTTATCTACTTCAATATCGAACCAGTTTGAAGTCCGGCGGATCAGCCTGGTTCATCGGTCCGGATAAGGGTTCGTTTTCCCTCTCAAGTGGAATGGATGAAGACTTACATCCTGCAAAAATTAAACTTACAAATATGAATGGCAAATTTGGCCAGTGGGTACGTCAACGGGCAGATGATCTGCATATCCCTATCAATGATGTAGCTTCCTTTGATCCAGTTAATGGTGAGGTTGACCATGCGGATCAGGTGGATGATATTATCCTTCTTTCCCCCACTATTTCATTGATTGAGAAGGTCAGCCCCTATTTAACCTATCAAGGAATACTTGCCTTCAATACCCGGACGCCATTTGAGCGCAAGGCAAATCTTGACGTTGGCCGTATCCATTACAACCGATGGTTGTTCCTGGGCGGGGATGATCCTGATATCGCGGCCATTTATAATAAAGCGCCCAAACAGTCCGGGCTGCATAAAGGTGGACGAGTTTTATTCGTTGGTGCAGGTGGTCCAATGGGCAGGATGCATGTGCAGCATGCCCTGGAAACGCCTGATCATCCTTCATTGATCGTCTGCTCAGATGCCAGTGATATACGCTTGAAAGACCTGGAAGATACATTTGCTCAGGAAGCGAAGGAAAAGGGGATTGAGTGGTTATGCGTCAATCCAATGGATAAAGAAGCATATCAACAAGCAATGCACAGGTTTGGAGAAAGTGGTTTTGATGACATTATCATGCTTGTTCCAATTCCATCAGTGATTGCAGATGCAACCCAATGGCTGGCACAGGATGGTGTCATGAATGTGTTCGCTGGCGTCGCACGCGGCACAACTGTCCAGATTGATTTGAACGATCTGGCCTTCCGAAATGTGCGAATCATTGGCCATTCCGCTTCGCAGATAGAGGATATGCTCACCATGCTGGAGAAAGTTGAATCACTGGAGCTATCCACCAATCGCTCTGTGGCGGCGATCGGGTCTCTTTCAGCAGCCAAGGATGGCATGCAGGCCTTAATCGATGCAAAATATCCCGGGAAAGTGGTAATATACCCGAATATCCGTGAATTACCGCTGACAGCTGTAGCTGATTTGGAGAAGATTCTTCCGAATGTCGCAGCGAAACTTAAAAATGGGCGTACATGGACGAAGGAAGCAGAGAAAGTGCTTTTAGAAGAAATGTACGAGGAATAAAATTATGGAAGATAAGAGATTGTTCTTAGGAAAAACAGCAATCGTGACTGGAGGAGCCCAGGGGTTGGGACAGGCAATCAGCCTGAGGTTAGCGTTGGAAGGTTGTAATGTGGTTATTGCTGATATCAACCAGGAAGGCATCAAAGAGACTGAGGATCAAATCCGGGAAAAGTATTCGCAAGAAACCCTGGGGATTGTAACAGATGTCACCCAGGAAGCTGATGTAAAACATCTTGTTGATCAAACCATCCGCAAATTTGGTAGACTGGATATCATGATTAGCAACGCTGGCATACTGTTTGCTCAACCGGTGGATGAATTCCAGGCTGATAAATGGATGAAAGTTATGGAGGTTAATCTCTTCGGGTACTTCCTCTGTTTGAGACACGCAGCACGTGTGATGAAAAAACAGCGATCCGGTGTGATCATCCAAATAAATTCCAAATCTGGGAAAAAGGGCAGTTATAAAAATTCAGCTTATGCAGCCTCTAAGTTCGGAGGGATTGGACTGACACAGTCTGCTGCACTTGAATTGGCAGAATTTGGTGTACGAGTGAATGCGATTTGCCCGGGAAATATGCTTGACTCACCGCTGTGGGTCGATTCGTTGTTTAAGCAATATGCCCGTACACGTGGAATGACTGAGGAAGCCGTTCGTCAGTATTATATCGATCAAGTCCCCATGAAGCGCGGCTGCACCTATGAAGATGTGTGTAATGTGATGGTATTTCTCGCATCAGAAAAATCAAGTTACATGACCGGCCAGGCAATTAATGTCACGGGTGGCCAGGAAATGAATTAATCACAAAATAACAGGAGTAATGATATGGAAAAAGAGAAACTAAGCGACATTGAGCGGGTATCCGCATTGATTGAGGAACAATCCTTAACAAAAGAGCAGCTGATGACATATCTGCGACAGATGATGGAGATTCGTGCGTTTGAAAATAATATTGCCAATTTATTGAGCAAGGCAGTATTGAAGGGCGCATCACACCTGTATGCTGGTCAAGAGGCAGTTGCGGTGGGTGCCATTGCTGCACTTGAGGATAAAGACCTTATCACCAGTACTCACAGGGGACATGGTCATGCGCATGCCCATGGTGACAGTGCTGCTA